>JACRAB010000390.1 GCA_016213575.1 Actinomycetota bacterium | reverse complement strand
GGGCCCGGCGGCGGCCGCGTCGTCCTCATCGGCAGGCCGCAGACGCTCGCCAGGACGGCACCGTCCGCGGTGTGGTTCGACCGTGGCACGGAACCCGGGCTCGGGGCGCTGCTCGCGTTGCTGCGGGCCGGCGGCCGGGCGCACCACGGGATCGCCACCTCGGCCCGCCGGCACCTGCTCCTGTGGTCGACGGAGCACGACGTCGGCCCGACGACGACGTGGGGCACCTTGGCCCCCGCGGGCCGCGCGCCGTCCACGCGCCGGGCGGCGCCCGGGCCGCCCCGCCCGTCGCGATAGCGTGGGCGCCGTCCGACCCCGCGCATCCCCCTGGACCGGAGACCGTGACCAGCGCCGAGACGACCGAGTCGCCCGCACCGACCCCATCGCCCGTCGGCGGACCGACCCTCGACACCGTCGAGCACGCCGCGACGACGCCCGACGTCGTCCAGCCGTACCGCGACCTCGGCCTCAAGGAGGACGAGTACGACCGGATCCGGGAGATCCTCGGCCGCCGTCCGACGTCGTCCGAGCTCGCCATGTACTCGGTGATGTGGTCCGAGCACTGCTCGTACAAGTCGAGCAAGGTGCACCTGCGGCAGTTCGGTGACAAGACGACCGAGGAGATGCGCTCCAAGCTCCTCGTCGGGATCGGCGAGAACGCCGGGGTCATCGACATCGGCAACGGCTGGGCGGTCACGTTCAAGGTCGAGAGCCACAACCACCCGTCGTTCGTCGAGCCCTACCAGGGCGCCGCGACGGGCGTCGGCGGCATCGTCCGCGACATCATCTCGATGGGCGCGCGCCCGGTCGCCGTCATGGACTCGCTGCGCTTCGGCGACCTGCACCACCCGGACACCCAGCGGGTCGCCCCCGGCGTCGTCGCCGGGGTCGGCGGCTACGGCAACTGCCTCGGCCTGGCGAACATCGGCGGCGAGGTCGCCTTCGACCCCTGCTACCAGGGCAACCCGCTCGTCAACGCGCTCGCCCTCGGCGTCCTGCGGCACGACGAGATCCACCTCGCGAACGCGACCGGCCTCGGCAACCTCGTCGTCCTCTTCGGTGCCCGCACCGGCGGCGACGGCATCGGCGGCGCCTCGATCCTCGCGAGCGAGACGTTCGAGGAGGGCGGCCCGACGAAGCGCCCGGCCGTCCAGGTCGGGGACCCGTTCGCGGAGAAGGTGCTCATCGAGTGCTGCCTCGAGCTCTTCGCGGCCGAGGTCGTCACGGGCATCCAGGACCTCGGCGCGGCCGGGCTGTCCTGCGCGTTCAGCGAGCTCGCGAGCAACGGGGACGGCGGCATGCTCGCCATGCTCGACGACGTCCCCCTGCGCGACCCCTCGCTGCGCCCCGAGGAGATCCTCATGAGCGAGTCGCAGGAGCGGATGATGGCCGTCGTCCGGCCCGCCGACCTCGACACGTTCCTGGGGATCACGACGAAGTGGGACGTCGAGGCGACCGTCGTCGGCGAGGTCACCGACACCGGCCGGCTCGTCGTGCGCTGGCGCGGGCAGACCATCGTCGACGTCCCGCCGCGCACCGTCGCCCACGAGGGCCCCGTCTACCACCGCCCGTACGCCCGCCCGGCCTGGCTCGACGCGCGGCAGGCGGACGTCCCCGACGCGCTGCCGCGGCCGTCGTCCGGCGAGGACCTGCGCGCGCTCCTGCTCCGGATGGTCGGCTCGCCGAACCTCTGCAGCCGGGCCTGGGTCACCGACCAGTACGACCGGTACGTCCGCGGCAACACGGCGCTGGCGATGCCGGACGACGCGGGCGTCGTCCGGGTCGACGAGGAGACCGGGCTCGGCGTGGCGATCGCCATGGACTGCAACGGCCGCTTCGGCGCGCTCGACCCCTACGAGGGGGCGCGCCTGGCGCTCGCGGAGGCGTACCGCAACGTCGTCACCGCCGGCGCCCGGCCGGCCGGCGTCACCGACTGCCTGAACTTCGGCTCGCCCGAGCACCCGGACTCGATGTGGCAGTTCGAGCGGGCCGTCACGGGCCTGGCGGACGGCTGCCTCGAGCTGGGCATCCCGGTGACCGGCGGCAACGTGTCGTTCTACAACTCCACGGGTGACGTCGCGATCCACCCGACGCCCGTCGTCGGCGTCCTCGGGGTGCTCGACGACGTCGCGCGCCGCACGCCGTCCGGGTGGCGGGACGCCGGGCACGCGATCTACCTGCTCGGCACGACCCGCGAGGAGCTGGCCGGTTCGGAGTGGGCGTGGGTCGAGCACGCCCACCTCGGCGGTCTGCCCCCCGCGGTCGACCTCGGCGCCGAGCGAACCCTCGGCGACGTGCTCGTGGGGGCGGCGCACGAGGGTCTCGTCTCGGCGGCCCACGACGTCTCCGACGGCGGCCTCGCGCAGACCCTCGCCGAGGCCTGCCTGCGGTACGGCGTCGGCGCCCGGGTGCGGCTCGACGAGGTCTGCGCGCGGGACGGCGTCACCCCGTTCGTCGCGCTCTTCGCCGAGTCGGCGGCGCGCGCCGTCGTCGCCGTGCCGGCGGACCGGGAGGCCCGGTTCGCCGACCTGTGCGCCGCGCACGGCTGCCCGGCCGCCCGGATCGGCAGCGTCGACGACGCCGCCGGACCGGACGGCGCGCAGGGTCTGGCCGTCGAGGGCCTCTTCACGCTGTCGGTCGACGAGCTGGCGGCGGCCCACACCGGCACGCTGCCGGCGGTCTTCGGCGCCTGACCGCCCGGCGGCGCGGCCGCAACGGTCGGCACGGCCGCCGCGGCCGTCAGCCCGCGGCGGCGCGGACCAGCGCGAGCTGGTGCCCGACGGCGACGAGCCGGCCGGTCGAGTCCCAGACGTCCGTCGTCTCGTCGACCGCACCGGCGCCGACGCTGCGGGCGACGTGCCGGACGACGACCGGCCCGGGCGCGGGGACGGCCCGGACGAACACCGAGAGCTGGAGCGTCGGCACCCAGCCCAGGTGCAGCCCGGGCACGTCGAAGGTCGCCGGCGGCAGCGAGTCCGCCACGAGGAGCAGGGCGAGCGGGTCGAGGTCGCGGCCGTCGTCGAAGGTCACGTAGCCGCGCAGCTCGCCCGCACCGCTCGGGCTGCCCATCGCGAAGCCCAGGGTGGCCGGATCGAGGCGCTGGTCGAGCGGGCCCATGAGCGGGACGTCGAAGCCCGGCCCCTTCTGCGGCAGCCGGACGCACGCCGCGCGGTCCGGCTTCGGCGGCTGCGCGGGGCCGGGCACGAGCGGGTCGGCCGGCTCGAGGGTGCCCGCCGTGACGAGCGTCTCCAGGCAGGTCGCGCCGTCCGCGACGAGCCGCGCCCGGACGACGGCCGTCGACCGCCCTCGGCGCAGCACCTCGGTCTCGACGGTGGCCGGGCCGAACGCAGCGGCGGCGGCGAAGGCCCCCGTGACCGCGACCGGCTCGAGCGCGGGCCGGGCGGCGTCACCGTCGGTGGCCGCAGCGCCGTCCGCCGCCGCCAGGGCGGTCATCGCCGCCCGTGTCGTCACGCTGAGCAGATACCCACCGTTCGCCCGGCCGCCGATCGACCACTGCGGGTCTATCGTGATCGCGAACGTGCCCCCGCCCGTGGCCCGTACCGCTGTCGCGTCGTCGAAGGCGCTCGTCACAGCCGCAGCCTAGGGCGGTCATCCGGGTGCGCCATCAAGGGGGAGCCCGGGGAGGCCGACTCAGGAGCATGAGGCCGCAGCAGCCAGGTGCCGCGGCCCTGGTGCGGCGGGCCGCCCTCGTCGCGACCGGGGTCTACCTGAGCGCGCTCCTCGTCGGGCCGAGCGGTCACCACATCTGGCGCGAGCTGGTCCTGCAGGTCCTGGCGATCGAGCTGTGCGCCGCGTACGTCTGGGTGCTCGCGGCCCGGGACCGCAGGCACCGCGGCTGGCGGGTCCCGGTCGCGGTGTGGATCACCTTCTTCGGGCTCGGGAACGTCGTCGCGAACGCGCACACCGGCGACGTCCAGCCGCAGTGGAGCGTCGTCCCCAGCCTGCTCCTCTACGTCGTCTGCTACCCCTTCGCGGTCGTCGCGGTCGCGATGCTCCTGCGCGGCCGGCTGCGGGCTGCCCGCCCGGGCCCGGCCGTCGACGCCGTCGTCGGCGCCCTCGCGATCGGGGCCGCGTTCGTCTGCTTCGTCGTCCCGCCCGCGGTGGAGTCGGCGCGCGCGGGCGGGGTCCCGGTGGCGCTGATCCTCGCCTTCCCGGTCTGCGACGTCGTCGTCCTCACGCTGCTCGTCGCCGGGATCGCGGTCTCCGGCCCGGAGCGGATCTCGGGCTGGTTCGCCCTGGGGATCGCGCTGTTCGGCTCCGCGGACTGGTGGTTCGTCGTCCGGATCAGCCTGGGCGACTGGCAGACCGGCACCCCCGTCGACGGCATCTGGGTGCTCGGCGCCGCCGTCGTCTCGCTGCTCGCCGCGCCGGTGCCCGACGGCACCGGCCGGGTGGCGAGCCGGACCTGGAGCGCGGCCGCGCTCGTGGTCCCGTTCGCCGCCTCGCTCACCGCGCTGACGATCCTGGCGGTCGGCTCCCGGGTGCGGCTGCCGCTCGCGGGGGTGGTCCTCGCGGTGACCGCGATCCTCGCCGCGCTCTCCCGGCTGGCCCTGGCGTACACCTCCGAGCGCCGGCACGCGGAGGCGCACGTGCAGGCCCGCACCGACGAGCTCACCGGGCTGGCGAACCGGCGCGGTCTCTACGAGGCGCTGGACGCCGCCCTCGAACCGCCGCTCGCCGTGCCGGTCGTCGTCCTGCTCGGGGACCTCGACCGCTTCAAACAGGTCAACGACAGCCTGGGGCACTCCGCCGGGGACGACCTGCTCCGCGAGGCGGCGCTGCGGCTGCTCGCCTGCGTGCCGGACGAGGCCGTGCTCGCCCGGCTCGGCGGGGACGAGTTCGCGGTGCTCCTGCCCGTGCCGGACGGCGACCCGCGCGACGGCGGGCACGCCCTCGCGCTCGCGCTCGTGCGCGCGCTGGACGCGCCGTTCTCGGTCGGCGGGGTCCAGGTGTCGGTCTCGGTGACGTTCGGCGTCGCGCACGCGCCGGACGACGACGGACCGGTCCCGCGCGGCGACCTGCTGCACCGGGCCGACCTCGCGATGTACTCGGCGAAGCGGACGCCGCGCCGGGTCGCCGTCCACGGGCGGCCTCCCGGCGAGGCGCCGCACGACGTCCGCGCGGGCACGCACGGCGTCCCGCGGCCGGCGGGCGAGCCCTCCGGGCTGCCCGCCCCCGGGGCCTGACCGGCCCGGCCGCGGCCCCGACGGTCAGTGCGGCGGCGGGATCTCGCCCGAGCCGCGGCGCACGAGCGTCGTCGGGACGACGTGCAGCTGGGTCGGTGACGTGTCACCGGCGAGCCGGGAGAACAGGACGCTCGCCGCGAGCTTGCCGATCGCCCACGGGTCCTGCGCGACGACGGTGACGCCCGGCGACACGACGTCGGCGAGCGGGAAGTCGTCGAAGCCGACGAGCGCGACCGTGCGCTCGGCGCCGAGCCGGCGCAGCGCGCGCAGGGCCCCGATCGTCACGAGGTTCTGCGCGGTGAACAGCGCCGTCGGCGGGTTCGGCCGGGTGAGCAGCGTGGAGGTCGCGCCGTCCGCGACCCCGGTGTCGGTGAGGTCGTGGACGACGATCGACGGGTCGATCTCGAGGCCCGCGGCGGCGAACGCGTCGAGGTAGCCCTGGTAGCGCTCGCTCGCCGTCCAGATCGACTGCCGGTCCCCGAGGAAGGCGACCCGGCGGTGGCCGCCGGCGAACAGGTGCCGGACGCCCTCGGCAGCGCCGCTGCGGTTCGTCGCCACGACGGAGTCGACGTCGACGCCGCGGCAGGCGCGGTCGACGCAGACGACCGCCGTCCCGGCCCGCACCTCCGCCTCGAGGTAGGACTGGTCGTCGCTCGCGGGCACGAGGATCAGGCCGTCGGCGCGGCGGGCGGCGAACGCCCGGGCCAGCTCCCGCTCGCGCTCCGGGTCCTCGTCGAGGCTGGCGGAGAAGACGACGACGCCGCGCGGCATGGCGACGTCCTCGACCGCGCGCTGCAGCGCCGACGAGAACGGGTTGGCGACGTCCGCGACGAGCAGGCCGACCGTCGCCGTCTTGCCGTCCGCGCGGCGCAGGCTGCTCGCCCCGACGTTCGGGCGGAAGTCCAGCTCGGTGACCGCGCGCCGGACCCGGTCGGCGAGGGCGGGGGAGACGCCCGGCTCGGCGTTGACGACCCGGGAGACGGTCTTGAGGCTCACTCCGGCGCGCGCGGCGACGTCCCGCATCGTCGGGCGGCGGAACTCACCCCCGTCGACGCCCGCTCGGGCGGTGTCGTCGGTGGAGGCGCTCATCTCGTGGGACCCCTGTCGGCTGTCGCGCCGCGCGGCGCACGTGCATCACGGTCTGGGGCCGAACCCGACGGGGCGGGGCCGTCGCCACTGACGGTGTCCGGAAGGGCTCATCGTCGCGACTGGCTGACAAGGTTGTCAACCGGTGGCGTGATCGAGGATGCCCCCGTGGGCCCCCGGTGCGGGGGACGTCCGGGGGTCGTGCCGGGTCTGCGGTGGATCACGAGTGTTCGCGCCCGCGACCACGTTGTCTGCGACGGTCAGTACGCCGGCTTGCGGTACGCCTGGGCGCTGCCCCGGTCCGGGGCGAAGCCGACGCTGCGGTAGACCCGGCCCGCCGGGTTCGTCACCTCGGTGACGATGACCCAGCGACGGGCCCCACGGTCCGCCGCCCAGCGGGCGGCGACGCCGAGCAGGTGGCCCGCCAGACCGCGGCGCCGGTGCTCGAGCTCGGTCCCGACCGACTGGTACCGGGCGTCGTCGCCGCAGCGCACGATCCCGAGGTCGGCGACGAGCGTGCCCTCGTGGAAGGCCGCGAACCACGCCGCGTCGCCGCGCTCGCAGACGACCCGGCGGGACGCCGTCTGCGCCCGGACGAAGCGCTCGTGCCCCTCGGCGGGGTACTCGCCGGTCCGGGCGTTCTCGCGCAGCTCGTGGGCGGTGTGCTGCTCCCAGTCCTCGTCCGAGACGAGCCGGCGGACGTCGTAGCCGGCCGGTGCCGGCAGCAGCTCCGGCAGCTCCCGGGTCGTCAGGACGTCGTCGAGCCCGACCTCGAGTCCGAGCGCCGTCCACGGCGCGAGGTCGGCCGGCAGCCGGGGGAGGCCGAGCGCGACCCACCGGGCCTCGGGGAAGGTCCGCGCGAAGACGCCGAGCCAGTGCGCGGGGTCGTCGATCCGGCTGTCGTCGAGGACGAACAGGCAGTTCCCCCAGTGGAACGTCGGGTTGTCCGGCGTCCGGACGACGAGGTGGTCGCCACGGTCCTCGACCGTCGAGCCCATGAGCA
This sequence comes from Actinomycetota bacterium, assembly GCA_016213575.1. Classification (GTDB taxonomy): domain Bacteria; phylum Actinomycetota; class Actinomycetes; order Actinomycetales; family Kineosporiaceae; genus R-H-3. Next base: position 13,605 of record JACRAB010000390.1, on the reverse strand, counting down.
CGTCGACGGCGAGGTCGGTCGCCCAGCCGGGCGGGAGGTCGCGCATGCCCACGACGCTAGCGGCGCCCGGGTCCCGCGGCTCAGGGGTTTCTGTCCGGCGGCTCAGGGTGCGCGGCCGGACCGCCGCCCCGGCGAGCAGCGCCACCGCCGCGGACACCGCCGCGGCCGGGCTGGCGAGCACCGGGACGTCGCCGCCCGCGAACCGCGCCGCGACCGGGGCCATGCTCGCCTGGGCGAGGACGACGACGTCCACCGTGCCGGAACCGACGAGGGTGTCGACGTGGTCGGCGACCGCGTCGAGGTAGCCCCGGACGTCGCCCGCCTCGAAGAGCGGCCAGGCCGCCGGGCAAGGGGCGTCGACGAGCGCAGCACCGCTGCCCGCGGCCGCCGCCTCCTCGAGGAGCAGCGCCCTGGTCGGCCCGACCGTCGACCCCACCGCCGCGACGACGCCGACCCGCCCGCCGCCGGCGACCGCGGCGCGCGCCATCGGCCGGTCGACCCGCAGCACGGGCACGGCCGCCGGGGCCTGCTCGGCCGCGGCCCCGATCGTCGAGCACGTGCAGACGACGACGTCGGCGCCGGCCGCCACGAGCCCGCCGACCCGGGTGGCGACCCGGGCCCGGACGGCGTCGACACCGTCCGTCCTGGCGTCGGCGAGCAAGGCCTCGTCGACGACGTGCACGTCGTCGGCACCGGGTGCGGCGGCCCGGACGAGGCCGCGGAACGTCTCGACGTGGACCGGCGCGGTGTGCAGGAACCCGAGCGTCGGCATGGCGGTAGTGGACCACGCCCCCGGGAGCGGCCACCGGACGGCCGGCGACCCCGGTGGACCGGGCCCGCGCGGCCTTGGCAGGATCGGCGCCGTGCCGCCGCGCCGCAGGATCGACCCCGCCGACGGGCTCGCCGCCGTCACGGCCTGGCGGACGGCGTCCGACGGCAGCCCGCCGCCGCGCCCGGTGCTCGCGACCGCCGTCCGCTGGACCCTCGCCGAGCTCGCCGACCGCTACCCCGGCGGGGCGTGCGAGGTCCGGGTGCCGCCGTTCGGCGTGGTCCAGTGCATCCCCGGACCCCGGCACACCCGCGGCACGCCGCCGAACGTCGTCGAGACGGACGCCGACACCTGGCTCGCGCTCGCGACCGGCCGCACGACCTGGGCGGACGCCGTCGCGACCGGCCGGGTCAGCGCGAGCGGCGAGCGGGCCGACCTCTCGGGGCTGCTCCCCCTGGAGTGATCCGCTCGTGTCGACCCGATCCGGGCCGCGGACCCGGGATCGGGTCGACGAGCGCGGATCGTGCGGGCCGGCGGGCCGTCGGCTAGCGTCGTCCGGGTGAGCGACACCCCCGCGGCCGACCCGGCACCGCAGCCGAAGCTGCCCGACGGCGCCGTCGAGGTCCGGCTGCGCCGGGCGCCGAGGTACGGCCCGTTCGTCGCGACCGGGGCCGTCGTCGGGGTCGTGCTCGGCGTCGTGGTGGCGCTCGCGTTCGACGACCCGGCCCAGGCCGCGGAGTTCTCGACCGGCACCCTGGTGCGCTACTTCGCGGCGATCCTCGGCCTCGTCGGCGGCATCGTCGGCGCCTCGGTCGCCCTGCTCGTCGAGCGCCGACGCCGGTAGCCGCCACCGGCTGTGTGACACTGGACCCGTGGCTCGCGGCGACGGACGGCTCTCCCACGACCTCATGCCCGGCGAGAAGGGCCCCCAGGACGCCTGCGGCGTCTTCGGGGTCTGGGCCCCCGGTGAAGAGGTCGCCAAGCTCACCTACTTCGGGCTCTACGCGTTGCAGCACCGCGGCCAGGAGGCCGCCGGGATCGCGGTGAGCAACGGCCGCCAGCTCCTCGTCTACAAGGACATGGGCCTGGTCGCCCAGGTCTTCGACGAGAACGCGCTGTCGACGCTCCAGGGGCACATCGCCGTCGGGCACTGCCGCTACTCCACGACCGGCGGGTCGACGTGGGAGAACGCGCAGCCGACGATCGGCGACACCGCCTCCGGCACCGTGGCGCTGGCCCACAACGGCAACCTGACGAACTCCAAGGACCTGCGCCGCTGGCTCCTCGAGCACCTCGGCGAGGGCGTCGACGAGCAGAACCGGGCCGAGTGGCAGCGCGGCAACTCCACGGACACCGCGCTCGTCACGGCGATGCTCGCCGGCGACCCGGACCGCACCCTCGAGGCGACGGCGCTGGAGATCCTGCCGCTGCTCGAGGGCGCGTTCAGCCTCGTCTTCATGGACGAGGAGACCCTCTACGCGGCGCGCGACCCGCACGGCATCCGCCCGCTCGTGCTCGGCCGCCTCGACCGCGGCTGGGTCGTCGCGAGCGAGACCCCGGCGCTGGCGACGATCGGCGCGAGCTACATCCGCGAGATCGAGCCCGGCGAGCTCGTCGCCATCGACCGCGACGGGCTGCGCTCCAGCCGGTTCGCCGAGGCGACCCCGAGCGGCTGCGTCTTCGAGTACGTCTACCTCGCCCGCCCGGACACGACGATCGCCGGCCGCAGCGTGCACGCCTCCCGGATCGACATGGGTCGCCGGCTCGCGGCCGAGCACCCGGTCGAGGCCGACCTCGTCATCGGCGTCCCGGAGTCCGGCGTGCCCGCGGCCGTCGGCTACGCCGAGGCGAGCGGGATCCCGTACGGCCAGGTGTTCGTGAAGAACTCCTACGTCGGCCGCACCTTCATCCAGCCGAGCCAGACCCTGCGCCAGCTCGGCATCCGGCTCAAGCTCAACCCGCTCACCGACGTCATCAAGGGCAAGCGGCTCGTCGTCGTCGACGACTCGATCGTCCGCGGCAACACCCAGCGGGCCCAGATCCGGATGCTCCGCGAGGCCGGCGCCGCCGAGATCCACGTCCGGATCTCCAGCGCGCCCGTCACCTGGCCCTGCTTCTACGGCATCGACTTCGCCAGCCGCGCCGAGCTCATCGCCAACGGCCTCAAGGTCGAGGAGATCCGCGCGAGCATCGGCGCCGACAGCCTCGGCTACATCTCGCTCGAGGGCATGGTCGCCGCGACCCACCAGCCGGTCGAGCGGCTCTGCACGGCCTGCTTCACCGGCGTGTACCCGGTGCCCCTGCCGGACGCCGCCCAGCTCGGCAAGCACTCCCTCGAGGACGCCGCCGAGCAGCCCGAGCTGCCCTTCGAGCGGAGCAACGGCGTCCGGGTCACCGGCCGGGACGCCGAGGGGGTCAGCACCGGCCTGGCCGGCGGGGCGCCGGACGCGCTGACCCGACCCTGACCTGCGGCGAATCTGACCCGATCGGGTCACGGAGGACCCGATCGACAGCGTGCACCGCGGGTCCGGCCCACCTACGCTCGACACGTGTACGACATCGCCTTCAGCGTGCTCGGCTGCCTGCGCGCAGGCACGCGGGTCGATGTCGCCTGGCTGGTCGACAGCGAGGGGCTGGACGGCGCCGAGCCGGGGGCCGCGCTCGCGCTGACCGCGGGCGGCGGCCGGGTCGGATCGGTGCTCGGCGGCGCCTTCGACGACCGGCTCGCGGATGTCGCGCCGCAACGCAGCGTCCCCCGGCTCGTCACCCTCACGGTCGGGGTCACCGAGGCGCTCGTCGCCGGGCTGCCCGCGGACGCCCGGGCCCGGTTCGTCGTCACCCCGGCGCAGGCGCTGCCCACCGCGTTCTGGGACCGGGTCCGGGACCGCCGGCCCGCCGGTCTCGTTCTCGACCTGCCCGTGGACGGCGAGCCCGCCGTCCGGTTCGTCGACCCGGACGACGCGCAGTCCGGCCTCCCGGCGGGCGGGAGCAGCACGCAGGCGTCCGGTGACCGGGTCGTCACCGTGCTGCGCCCGGTGCCCGCGCTCGTCCTCGTCGGCGGCGGCCCGGTCGTCGCCGCGCTGCAGCCGGCCGCCGCGCTGCTCGGCTGGCAGCCGCGGGTCTTCGGCAACGGTGGCGAGGCCGCGGCCGTGATCGCGGGCCTGTCGTCGCTCGACAAGGTCGTCGTCGTCGGCCACGACCCGGAGGTCGCCGGTCCCGCGCTCGTCGGTGCCCTCGCGTCGTCCGTCGGCTACGTCGGGCTCGTCGGCGGCCGCCGGGCGGTCGCCGCGTGCGTCGCCTGGCTCGGCTACCTCGGCGTGACCGACCTGTCCGGCCTGCACGCACCGGCCGGGCTCGACATCGGCGCCGGCCCGCCGGCCGAGGTCGCGCTCGCCGTCCTCGCCGAGGCGGTCGCCGTCGCGGCCGGCAAGGACCCGTCCCCGGCCGTCCCGGCGGCCCGCGCCGCCACCCCCTGAAGGAGGCACCGTGACCGAGAGCCCGATCGGGTCCGCCGCCGACGCGTCCGGCCCCCAGGACGACGACTGCGGCCCGGCGAAGATCTGCCGCAACATGCGCGACTTCAGCTTCGACGGGATGGCCGAGCCGGGCACCGACCTGCGCTCCGCCTGGAAGGACCTGCTCGCCCGGGAGGGCAAGAGCGGCGAGGGCTCGCTGCGCGACCTCGTCCTCGGGCCGGCGCCCTCCGACGGCGGACCGCGGCACCGCACGTACGCCCGCACGTACGCCCGCACGGACGCCCCGAGGGGGCGCGACCCGAGAGGACCCGATGACGCGTCCCACCAGCGTGGCCGACCTGACCGAGCGGCTGCGGCAGGAGCGCTACCTCGCGGACCGCGGGCTGGCCACGGCGGCCTACGTCGCCCTGTCGCTGGACCGCCCGCTCCTGCTCGAGGGCGAGGTCGGCGTCGGCAAGACCGAGATCGCCAAGGTGCTCGCCACGATGCTCGGGCGCCGGCTGATCCGGCTGCAGTGCTACGAGGGGATCGACCCGGCGCAGGCGCTCTACGAGTGGGACTACGCCCGGCAGCTGCTCCAGGTCCGGGCTCTGTCCCAGCACGACCTCACCGACGACGGCACGGTGGACCGGCTCTACGGCCCGGAGTTCCTCGTCGAGCGGCCGCTGCTCGCCGCCGTCCGGGCCGGGGCCGGCGCCGTCCTGCTCATCGACGAGGTCGACCGGGCCGACGACGAGTTCGAGGCGTTCCTGCTCGAGGTGCTCTCGGACTTCCAGATCAGCATCCCCGAGATCGGCACCGTGGTGGCGCCGAGCCCGCCGCTCGTCGTCCTCACCTCGAACCGGACCCGGGAGCTGCACGACGCCCTCAAGCGGCGCTGCCTCTACCACTGGGTCGGCTACCCGACGCCCGAGCGGGAGGCCGAGATCATCCTCGCCCGGGCCCCGGAGGCCGCCGACGGCCTCGTTGCGCAGGTCGTCGCGTCGGTGACCCGGCGGCGCGACATGGAGCTGTCCAAGCCGCCGGGGGTCGCGGAGTCGATCGACTGGGTCCGCACCCTGCAGGTGCTCGACGAGCCGGAGCTCACCGCCGACGCGCTGCGCGACTCGCTCGGCGCCGTCGTCAAGGAGCGCGACGACCTCGACCTCGTGCTGTCCCGGATCGACGGTGTCCTCGACGGTGGCTGAGCCGGGGCCCGCGGCCGGTGCGGACGAGGTCCCGGCCCCGGTCCGGCTCCTCGTCGACTTCGCCCAGGCACTGCGCGAGGAGGGCCTGCCCGTCGGGTCCGGCGACGTCCTCACGTACACCCGGGCGATGGCGGTGCTGCGACTGTCGGACGTCGAGGACCTCTACTGGGGCGGCCGGACGACGCTCGTCACCCGGCGCGACCAGATCCCGGTCTACGACGCCGTCTTCCGCCGCTTCTTCCTCCACGAGGCGGACCGCCGGCCGGAGCCGGAGCGGACCGTGCTGCGGGCCGCGGCCCGGGTCGTCGCCGAGCTCACCGTGCCGCAGAACGATCCCGGTGACGAGGAGCAGGAGGGCGAGCAGACCCCGATGGGGCACGTCGCCGCGAACGCGGAGATCCTGCGCCGCAAGGCGTTCGCGCTCTGCACGCCGGACGAGCTGCTCGCCGTCCGGCGGATGATCTCGGCGATCCGGCTCGCCCCGCCGCGACGCCGCAGCCGGCGGACGGCGTCCGACCGGTCCGGCCGGCGGCCCGACGTCCGGCGCACCGTCCGGGAGGCGCTGCGCCGGCAGGGCGAGGTCGGTGAGCTGCGCAGGCTGCGGCACCGGCGCCGCACCCGGCGGCTCGTGCTCGTGCTCGACGTCTCCGGCTCGATGTCGGACTACTCGCGCAACCTGCTGCACTTCGCCTACTCGACGCGGCGGGCGACGACCAGGGTCGAGGTGTTCTGCTTCGGCACCCGGCTGACCCGGATCACGCGCTCGCTCGACCGGCGCCGCCCGGACGACGCGCTCGCGCGGGCCGCGGACGCCGTCTTCGACTGGGAGGGCGGCACCCGGATCGGGGACTCGCTGCGGGCCTTCGTCCGCGACCACGCACGCCGCGGCGTGTGCCGCGGCGGCGTCGTCGTCATCTGCTCGGACGGGCTCGACCGCGGCGACCCGGCCGTCCTCGCCGACTCCATGGAGCGGCTGTCCCGGCTCTGCCGGACGGTCGTCTGGCTCAACCCGCACAAGGGCGACACCGTCGACTTCGTGCCGAGCACGATGGGCATGATGGTCGCCGCCCCGTACGTCGACCTGCTGCTGTCGGGCCACGACCTGCGCAGCCTGGAGGACTTCGCCGGCATCCTGCCGACGCTGTGAGACCCGCGGGTGAACCCGTTGCGGGACAAGGAGGAACCGTCGTGAGGTGGAGCGTCTCGGTCGTCGCCGAGGGGGACCGCGTGGTGACCCGCGAGGAGGTCGTCGAGCTCGCCGACGCCGTCGCCGGGCACGGCGGGATCGCGTCCGGGCTGGGCACCCCGCGCTACGGGGCGCAGCTCGTCGTCGAGGCCGGCTCCCGGGACGACGCGCTGACCCGCGGCCGCGAGCTCTTCGCCGGCGCCGCCGAGAAGGCCGGGCTGCCCGCGTGGCCGGTCGTGCACGAGGACGCGGTCAGCGAGGACGAGGACGACGAGGGCTGGGACCGGCCCGCATGATCCGGCTCGGGACGCTGTCGGGCTACTTCTTCGAGGGGCCGCGCGTGCTCGCCGGCTTCACCGCGCCGGCCACGCCGGCCGTCTACGTCGTCATGGCGAAGACCGACCCCGACCGCGAGCAGTTCGCGGTGATCTACGCCGGGCACGCCGACGACCTCTCGACCGTCGGCCTCCCGTTCCGGCACAAGCACTCCGCACGCTGGGTCAAGCGCGCCGGCGACCGCTTCAAGCTCTTCGTCGCCTGGTTCGAGGTGCCCGGCGGCCTGCCGTCGCACCGCGAGCAGATCGTCCACGAGCTGCTCGCCGTGTACAAGCCGTCCTGCAACGACGAGCAGTACGAGTCGACCTGGAAGGACGAGTGGATCGGCGGCTACAGCACGCCGGGCACGACGGGTCCGCTGACGACGTCGCGGACCCCGCCCGACGAGGAGTGAGCCGCGGGTCAGGCGGGCAGCTTCTCCGGGTCGTACCCGACACCCTCGTGCAGGCGGGTGCGGCGGCGGCCCATCGCGGGCCGGGCCGGGGCCGGGTGCGCGAGCTCCTCCGCGGGGGCGGGCTTGTACGTGACCCCGGTGACGATGCCCTCGGCCATGCCGTAGAGCAGCGGCAGGGCCCCTGCGACGACGCCGCCCGTGCGGGTGACCTGCTGCAGGCCCGGCTCGATGGCCTCGGCGTTCTTCTTGATCTCGCGGACGAGCTCGGCGCACTCCTCGAGGTTCGTCGCGACCCGGCCGAGCTGGCCGCCGACGATCCACAGGTAGAGCGCCAGGCCCGCGATGAGCAGGACGACGTCGACGACGGAGAGCACGACGAGCGTGGTCATGTGCGGACCTTCCCGAGGACGCGGCCGAGGAACAGGTGGTGCTCGAGGCCTTCGGCGAGGACGGCGTCCACGCCGGCCGCGGTCTGCGCGAGCAGGGCGGTGTCGGACGTGTTGGCGACGGCCTGCTGCAACGTGGCCTTGACGGCGGCGACGCGCTGGTCGATGGTCCGCACGAGCATCACGAGGATCGTGAGCAGTGCGGCCACGGCCAGGACGACGACGAGGCCCGCGATGATCGCGCCCCACCACAGCGAGCGCTGGGTGTCGGTGAGGGCGAGGGCGACGGTGGCGTTCACGGGTCAGCCTCCCAGCCGGGCGCGGCCGCGCTGCAGCCCCGCGACGATGACGGGCACGTGCTCGTTCGTGGTGCGCAGGCCGGCGAGGGCCGCCGTGTTGCGCACCGACTCCTGCAGGGAGTCGTCGATCGCCTGTGCCTGGCCGCCGATCCGGCGGGCCAGCAGCAGGATGGGGACGACGAGCGCGACGACGACGAGGACGACGACGACCCCGATCGTGTAGCCGACGACCCAGCCGGTCGTCGACCCCTCGCCGGCGGCGTGAAGGACGGACATCGGGCTCCTCAGATCGTTTCGCAGAAGTCGCGGACGGGCTTCAGGCTGGCGTTGACCGACGGCACGACGGTCGGCACCGTGCTGGTCCGGTCGGCGACCGCCCGGACCCCGCCGATGACGGCGTCCAGGGTGCCGGCGGTGGCCTTCAGGTGGCCGATGACCCGGGCGAGTCCGAGCGCGGCGGCAGCGATGATGACGGTGGCGATCACGAGGGTGACCACGGCGACGGCAGGCATGTCGGCTCCTCTCAGCCCAGCAGCTTCGCGACCGAGCCGGCGTACCGGACGGCGCCCTGGGCGACGGCGGCGACCGTCGTGTCGGTCTTGGCGAGCAGTGCCGGAGCGGGCTCCAGCTCCCCGACGAGCGCGACGCCGCCGGCGAGGATGTCGTCCGCGGCACCGCGGATCCGTTCGAGGGCGGCGAGCACCCGGTTGAGCAGCGCGACGAGCACGGGGGCCACGACGAGCAGCAGCAGGGCGTTGCCGATCCACCAGAGAGTCATCAGGAGCTCCTCAGCTCGTCGCCGGGCGGTAGGGCAGGAAGAACCGGCGGAACACCCGCAGCAGCGCCATCCGGGCGGCCTGCAGGCCGATCGCCAGGCCGCTGGCGGCCGCTGCCGTGCCGACCGAGTCGGGGTCGCGGCCCTCCGCGATGGCGGTGATCCGGTTCTGGACGTTGACCGAGAAGTCCCGCAGCAGCACCGCGTTGACGTCGTTGATCATGCCGCGGCCGTACTGCGCGGCCGCGCCGGACAGCTGCAGGTCCTGCTCCACGACGACCTTCGTGGCGCTGCCGGCCGCGGACAGCCGGGCGGTGACGAGCATCGCGGCCTGGCCGCGGCCCTTCTCGTCGGCCCCGGTCGCGTCGATGACGATCCGGTGCGCCGCCTCGTCGCGCTCGGTGATGGCGGCCTTGCCGGCGAACTGCATCTTCACCGGGCCCATCCGGATCCCGACGTGGCCGCCGTACGTGTCGTTGCCGAGGTCGTCGGTCATGGCCGCGCCGGGCAGGCAGGCGGCGACCTGCGGGATGTTCCCGAAGAACTCCCAGACCCGTTGCAGCGGCTGGGAGACCTCGAACGTGTTCGTGATCAGCACCGCGAACCCTCCGGGAGGTAGTCGTTGGGGGCCTTGGAGAACGCCGTCCGGCAGCCGGCGCAGCAGAAGTGGTGGGTCGTGCCGTCGAGCTCGTAGGGGAACGCGGCGGGCGACGGCCGGACCGTCATCCCGCAGACCGGGTCGACGACGTCGGCGGTGGCCGGCACCGGGTCGGCGACGGCCGGCGCCTCGGTCCGCTGCGGCTCCAGCGCGCCGGAGGCGCGCAGCGCGACGAGCTCGGCGAGGACGGCGACCGCGATCTCGCGATGCGTCGTCCGGCCGAGGTCGAGACCGACCGGGGAGCGGACGGCGCCGAGCAGGCCGGCGTCGACGCCCTTGTCCGCGAGGTAGCCGACGACGGTCTCGCCGCGCCGGCGGGACGCGACGAGGCCGACGAACGCCGGCCGGGCCAGCACGGCCTGCTCCAGCACGTCCTCGTCGCCGTGGCCCTGGGTGGCGACCACGACGACGGTCCGGGCCGTGACCGCCTCGGCGGAGAACGCCTCGGCGTCCACCACCTCGGCCCGCCAGCCGAGCACGTCGGCGAGCCCGCCGAGGGTGTGCGCCATCGGCGAGCGGCCGACGACGAGCAGGTGCGGCGCCGGGACGACGGGCTCGACGTAGACCTGCAGCGCCCCGTCGCTCGCGCACGAGATCGGCACGGTGGCCATCCCTTCCGGGAGCGAGCCCCCGAACTTCGCGGCGTCGCCGAGCAGCAGCAGCCGCGGCGTGCGGTCGACGACCGCCTGCTGCATCGCCCGCACGACCGCCGGTTCGGCGCACGCACCACCGATCCAGCCGATCTGCCGGCCGTCCGCGGTGACGATCATCCGGGAGCCCTGGTGCCCGGACGACGGCCCGGAGCGCCAGACCACGGTGGCCAGGGCGAACTCCTCGCCCTGCCGGGAGAGCTCCTGGGCCCGGGCGACGACGTCCCAGCCGTCGGCGGCGTTCTCGTCCATCAGTCGTCCTGCCGCACCGGCGGGTGGCCGGAGACGTCGCGGCCGGTCGTGATCGCCTCGTGGACCCGGTCCGGCAGCATCGGCATGTCGATGTTGCGGACGCCGAAGCCCTTGAGCGCGTCCATGACGGCGTTGACGAACGCGGCCGGCCCGCCGACCGTGGCGCACTCGCCGATGCCCTTCGCCCCGATCGGGTGGTGCGGGCACGGGGTGACGACCTCGTGGAGCTCGAAGCCCGGTGTCTCCCAGGCGGTCGGCAGCAGGTAGTCCATGTAGTTCGAGCCGACGCAGTTGCCCTCGGCGTCGTACGTGATGAACTGCATGCTCGCCATCGCGTAGGCCTCGGTGAGGCCGCCCATGATCTGGCCCTCGACGATCATCGGGTTGATCCGGACGCCGCAGTCGTCGACGGCGACGAAGTTGAGGACGTCCCAGACGCCGGTCTGCGGGTCGACCTCGACGGTCGCGATGTAGCAGGCGAACGGCCACGTGAGGTTCGGTGGGTCGTAGTACGCGACGTTCTCCAGGCCGGGCTCCATGCCGTCGGGCATGTTGCTGTACGCCGCGGCGGCGCACTCCTGGATCGTCACGCCCCGGTTCGGCGCGCTGCGCACGTAGAACCGGCCGAGCTCCCACTCGACGTCCTCCTCGGACACCTCGAGCAGGTGCGCGGCGAGCTTGCGGGCCTTCGCCCGGATCTTGCGCGCCACCATCGCGACCGCGGCCCCGGCGACCGGGGTGCTCCGGGACGCGTACGTGCCCATCCCGAACGGGGCGGTGTCGGTGTCGCCCTCCTCGACGACGACGTCCTCGGCCGGCAGCCCGAGCTCGTGGGCGACGATCTGCGCCCACGTCGTCTCGTGGCCCTGGCCCTGCGTCTTCGCCCCGGTCCGCAGGAGCGCCTTGCCGGTCATGTGGACCCGCAGCTCCGCGGAGTCGAACATCTTGATCCCGAGGATGTCGTACTCGCGGCTGTTGCCGGCCCCGAGCGGCTCGGTCATCGTCGAGATCCCGATGCCGAGCAGCCGGCCGCGCGCGGCGGCCTCCTTCTTGCGCTCCTGGAAGTCGGCGTAGCCGATCGCCTCCAGGCCGACGTCGAGGCACTTGCCGTACTGCCCGGAGTCGGTGAGGAAGCCGAACGCCGTCCGGTGCGGGAAGTCGTCGTCCCGGACGAAGTTCACGCGCCGGAACTCGGCCTGGTCCATCCCGAGGTCGTCGGCGGCGGCCTGGACCATCCGCTCCTGGAAGAACATCGCCTCGGTGACCCGGAACGAGCACCGGTAGGCGACGCCGCCGGGGGCCTTGTTCGTGTAGACGCCGCGGGCGAGCAGGTGCGCGGCCGGGATGTCGTACGCGGCGAACGCCGAGTGCATGAGCCCGATCTTGAACTTGCTCGGCTGGGCGTCGGCGAAGAAGGCGCCGTGGTCGGAGACGGTGTGCATCCGGACGCCGAGGATCCGGCCGTCCTTGCGCAGCGCCATCTCGCCGCGCAGGTAGACGTCACGGCCGAAGCCGGTCGAGATGAGGTTGCCGGTCTTGTCCTCGATCCACTTGACCGGCCGCTCGAGCAGGATCGAGGCGAGGATCGACATGACGTACCCGGGGTACACCGGCACCTTGTTGCCGAAGCCGCCGCCGATGTCCGGCGAGACGATCCGGATCATGTGCTCGGGCAGCTCGGCGACGAGCGAGACCGCGGCCCGGATGATGTGCGGCGCCTGGGTCGTCATGTAGACGGTGAGCTTGGAGGTCGAGCGGTCGAAGTCGGCGATCGACCCGCAGCACTCGATGGGCGAGGGGTGCGAGCGCGGGTAGTGCAGGTCGATCTTCGAGACCAGGTCGGCCTGGGCGAACGCCCGGTCGGTGCCGGCGGCGTCCCCGACCTCCCAGTCGAAGACGACGTTGTCGTGCTGGTTCTCCTTGTCGTCCCGGATGAGCGGGGCGTCCGCGGCGAGCGCCTGCTCGGGGTTGACGACGACCGGGAGGGTCTCGTACTCGACGACGATCGCCTCGCACGCGTCCTTGGCGATGTACGGGTCGTCGGCGATGACGCAGGCGACCTCCTGGCCCTGGAAGCGCACCTTGTCGGTCGCGAGCACGGCCTGCGTGTCGTAGCTGAGGGTCGGCATCCACGCGAGGTTGCGCTTGGCCATCATCTCGCCGGTGAGCACGAGCCGGACGCCCGGGATCGCCCAGGCCTTGCTCGTGTCGACGGAGACGATCCGGGCGTGCGCGACGGGGCTGCGCAGGATCTCCATGTGGAGCATGCCCGGCAGCACGATGTCGTCGACGTAGTTGCCCTTGCCGCGGATGAAGCGGTTGTCCTCGACCCGCCGCCGGCTGGCCCCGAGACCGCCGATCTTGATCTCGTCGAGCGCTGTCATTCCCCGGCTCCTGTCTCGCCGGCCGCGGCCCGCTGCTTCCTGGCGGCCCACAGCACGGACTTCACGATGTTCTGGTACCCGGTGCAGCGGCAGAGGTTGCCGGACAGCGCCCAGCGCACCTCGTCCTCGGTCGGGTCGGGGTTCTCGTCGAGCAGCGCCTTGGCGGTGAGCATCATCCCGGGCGTGCAGAACCCGCACTGCAGGCCGTGCTCGTCCTTGAAGCCCTCCTGCACCGGGTGCAGCTCGCTCTGCCCGGCGAGGCCCTCGACGGTGGTGACCTCGTGCCCGTCGGCCTGGACGGCGAGCATCGTGCAGCTCTTCACCGGCCGGCCGTCGAGGAGCACGGTGCACGCGCCGCAGTTGGAGGTGTCGCAGCCGGTGTGCGTGCCGGTCAGCTTCAGGCCGTGCCGGATCATGTGCGCGAGCAGCAGCCGGGGCTCGACCTTGACGGTCCGCCGCTCCCCGTTGACGGTGACGCTCACGGTGCGCACCGGCACCGCGTCGTCCTCCGCCCGGGGGACCTCTTCGAACAGGCTCGTCATCTCAGGCTGCCCTTTCCACGTCGTCCGCGACCCGGGTGAGGATCCGCGTCACGAAGGGGTGCACGATGTGCCGCTTGTAGGCGGCGCTGCCCCGGTGGTCCGACCGCGGCTGCGCGGCGGCCGCCGCGGCGTCCGCGGCCCGGGAGATCCGGTCTGCGGTGAGCTCGCCGCCGACGAGCTCGGCGGCGGCCGCCGCGGCGTCGACCGTCGTCCCGCCGACCCCCGTGAGCGCCATGCCGGCGCGGATCACGGTGCCGCCGGAACGCTCGAGGGCGATGCCCACGCCCGCGGTCGCGAAGTCGCCGACGCGG
>JACRAB010000058.1 GCA_016213575.1 Actinomycetota bacterium | reverse complement strand
TGACCTGCTCCAGCGGCGGGTCGACGACCGAGATGTCGACGACGTCGCACCGGTCGAGGACGACGTCGAGCACCGACCGGATCGACGTCCGCGTCGTGTCGACCGACAGCCGCAGCAGGGCGTCGTCCCGGGCCACCTCGCGGACCCCGTCGAGCAGGATCGACGGGGCCGGGCCGCCGAGCCCGACGTCGACGAGCTTCGTCGCGAGCAGGCTGCGCCGCAGCGTCGGGACGTCGTCGTCGTAGACGACCCGGCCGTGGTCGATGACGACGACCCGCTCGGCGACGTGCTCGATGTCCGCGACGTCGTGCGAGGTGAGGAAGACCGTCGTCCCGGCGGCCTCGTTGAGCTCGACGAGCAGCTCGCGCAGCCGCCGCTTGGCGAGCAGGTCGAGGCCGATCGTCGGCTCGTCGAGGAAGAGGATCTCCGGCTCGTGGAGCAGGCAGGCGGCCAGCTCGCAGCGCATCCGCTGGCCCAGCGAGAGCGTCCGGACCGGCGCGTCGAAGAGGTCGGCCGCGTCGAGCAGCTCGCCGAGCTCGGCGACACGGCGCTGCTCCCGGCCCCGGTCGAGCCCGTAGATCGCGGCGAGCATCCGGAACGACTGCCGGGGCGTCAGCTCGAACCACAGCTGCGAGCGCTGCCCGAAGAGGGTGCCCGTCCGAGCGGCGAGGCGGCGGCGGTCCTGCCAGGGCACGAGCCCGAGCACGGTCGCCGTGCCCTGCGTCGGCCGCAGGATGCCGGTGAGGATCTTGATGGACGTCGACTTCCCGGCGCCGTTCGGCCCGATGTACGCGACCCGCTCCCCCTGCCGCACGCTCACCGAGAGGTCCCGGACGGCGTCCACCGCGTGCGCCCCGGACCCGAAGCGCTTCACCAGGCCCGTGGCCCGGATCGCGAGCGTGGCGGGGTCGACGTCGTCGGCGGGGCGGGGCCGTTCGGCGGGGAGGACCATCACCCCACCGTGCCCGACCGGAGCCCTTCGGGGCCAGGCAATTCGGGGCGTGGCGGGGGACGACGTCGTCCGTGGGTCACAGGTCGCGTGCGAACACCCGGAAGGTGACGGGCGTGCCGTCGGGGTGGGTGTCCGTCGCCGACACGACCTCCCGCAGGAGCACGAACCCGGCCCTGTCCGCGACGCGCAGCGACGCGGCGTTCCCGGGCTCGATCCGCAGGGCCGCCCGGGTACCGACCGCCGTCGTGCGGAGCACCTCGCAGACGAGCCGCACCGCCTCGACGGCGACCCCGCGGCCGCGCGCCCAGGGGTGGACGGCGTACGTGAGGTTGACGTCCCCCGGGTCGAGCCCGTCACCGAGGTCCGGTTCGAGGTCGACGTACCCGGCGAGGCGCCCGTCGAGCCACACGCCGAACCCGCGCTTGCCGGAACCGGCCGCCGCGTTCGCCGCCAGCACGTCGAAGTAGGCGCACGTGCCCTCGACGGTGCCGTACCCGCCCGTGAGCCAGCGCACGGTCTCGTCGTCCTCCCCGGCGCAGTGCGCCGGCGCATCGGCGTGCGTGAGCGGGCGCAGCTCGATCGTCAGAGGTCCCCCATCCGCGGCGTGACCATCCGGACCTCCACCGGCGCCCCCGGGCCGCCGCCGGGCCGCGACGCGTACTCCGGCACCCCGACGCAGGTGAGCAGGAGGCCGACGACGTCGTCCGGGCCGCCGAGCAGGGCCGGCAGGTCGCTGTCGTAGAACGTCATCCCGGACGCCCCGGCGCCGAGCGCGTAGGCGGCGAGGTGCAGCCGGCCCTCGACGAGCCCGGCCGCCAACTGGGCGTCCCGGTAGGTGCGGTCGTCGAGGGTCCGCGGGTCGGCGCTGGAGAGGACGACGTACGCCGCGTCCCCGGCGAGGTCCTGGAGGAGGGCGAGCCGGTAGAGCTCGTCACGCAGGTCCCCGGCGCGCAGCGGCGACCCGAGGTCCGGCCAGCGGTACAGCCCGGGCGCGAGCCCGTCGACGCCGTGCGCGGCGACGTGGTGCGGGACGTCGACGCCACGGGTCGCGACGGCCATCGCCCACTCGAGGTGTGCCCGCGGGAGCGAGCGCCCCCGGTCCAGGCGCCGCTGCGAGCCGCGGCGCTGCACGACCTCGTCGCGGGTCGGCGTCGGGGCGCCCGCCGCACCGCCGACCGGTACCGGAGCGTCCGCCGGCACCGGCGCGCCGACGGGCCACGGGTCGCCGAGCACCTCCCGCTCCCCCGCCCGCTGCGCCGCCGTGCACAGCGGCAGCTCGACCTCCGGCAGCGCTCCGGGCGTCGCGGCCGCGCCGGGCCCGACGGCCGGCGCGGCGTCGCCGAACGTCACGAGCGCGAGCGGGTACTCGTGGACACCGTCCGCCCCGACGAGCGTGCGGACGGCGGCGTCCGGGAAGAGCGTGCGCAGCCGCGGGAGCAGACCGGCGCTCACGGCCGCCGCCTCGAGCTGGGCGACGAGCGTCCCGGCGTCCCAGTACAGGTGCCGCCAGCCGCGCTCGGCGTACCGCCAGCCGGTGCGCCACGGCACGCCGGTGACGACGAGCGTCGTCGCCCGGCCGGCCGCGGGCGGTCCGACGCGCACCAGGGCGTGCCGCTGCGCGTCGTACCAGTGGACGCCGTCCGGCAGCCCCTCGACGCCCACCGCGCTCACGTAGACCTCGAGCGGGAACCGGGCGCCGGCCGACCCGGACGCGCGGAACGCGAACGCCTCCCCGCCGGCCCGGCGCGCGGTCCGGACGACCCCGGCCCCGAGGAACAGCACCCGCGCCAGCGCGGCGAGGTCGGGCCCGGCCACCGGCTCCGGGGACCGGCCCGCGAGCACGTCGACCGCCGCACCGCCCGGCGGCGCGAGCCCCGTCGGCAGGACGACGACGGGCAGGTCGCCCGGGTACGCCTTGAACTGCGGCGGCCGGGTCTCGGGGTCGTTCGGCACGAGGTCGTGCCGGACCCGTGGGTCGTCCACCGGGACGTCCCAGCCCCGAGCCGGTGTGTACGAGGTGAGCCGGTGCAGCAGGCCGGCGCCGGATCCGTGGTCCACGCCGCAAGCCTGCCGACCCGGGGCCGCCGCGGCCAACTGATTGCGAGGTCCGCACCGAAGGCGCCGCTGCGGTACACCTGACCGATGCGCGTGAGCCGGATCGTCGACCTGTCCGTCCCCGTCGGCCCGGGCACGGTCGTCTACCCGGGCGACCCGGTGCCCCGGTTCGAGGTGCACAGCACCGTCGCGGAGCACGGGTTCAACCTGCTCGACGTGCACCTCGGGTCGCAGTCCGGCACCCACGTCGACGCGCCGTACCACTTCGAGGAGACCGGGCTGCGGATCGACGCCGTCCCGCTGACGCGGTTCCTCGGCCCGGCCGTCGTCGTCGACGCCACAGCGCTGCCGGCCCGGGGAGCGCTCACCTGGGACCTCGTCGAGCCCGTCGCCGACCGGATCGCCCCGGGCACCGTCGTCCTGCTGCGCACCGGCTGGTCCCGGCACTACGGGACCCCCGCGTACTTCGACCACCCCTACCTCGACGCGGGCTGCTGCCGGCGGCTGCTCGACCTCGGCGTCCGGACGATCGGGATCGACGCGATCAACATCGACGAGACCCCGGACGACGACCACCCCGGCGTCGGCTTCCCGGTGCACCACCTGATCGCGGCCGTCGACGGCGTCATCGCCGAGAACCTCACGAACCTCGGCGCCGTCGACTGGGCGGACCCGTTCGTCATGCTCCTGCCGATCGCCTTCGTCGGTGCGGACGGCGCCCCGGTGCGGGCGGTGGCGGTCCGGTTCGACACCTGAGGGTGCCGGGATCAGTCGGACGACGTCCCGTACGCCTCGACGACGAGCCGCCGCAGGGCCGCGAGCTGCGGGTGCGGGTCGTCGCGCCACCACGCGAGCGTCACAGCGACCGGCGGCGCGTCCTCGACGGGGCGGTAGACGACGCCCGGCCGGGGGTGCTGCCGGGTCGTCGCCTCGGAGGTGATCCCGACGGCCTGCCCGGCGGCGACGAGGGTGAGCCACTCGTCGACGCCGTGGACCTCACGGGTGCCGGCCGGCGCGACCCCGCTCGGCCACAGCTCCTCGGACGTCGTCCCGGTGAGGGCGTCGACGCCGATCGTCCGGCCGGCGAAGTCCGCGAGCCGGACGCGGCGCCTGCGGGCGAGCGGGTCGCTCGCCGCGACCGCGGCGTACCGCCGCTCGAGCCCGACGACGACGCCGGCGACGCGGTCGTCGTCGGCCGGGCGGCGCAGCACCGCGAGGTCGGCGATCCCGTCGGCGAGCCCGGCCGTCCGGGTGTTCGACTGCACGAGGACGAGCGCCGACCCCGGGTGCTCGGCGGCCCAGCGGCGCTGGACCGCGGTGGTGTGCCGGCCCAGCGCCGACCAGGCGTAGCCGACCCGCAGCTCTCCCCCGCCGTCCTGCGCGACGCGGCGCAGCGCCGCGACCTCGTCGAGCGCCCGGCGGGCGTGCGCGAGCACCCGCCGGCCGGTCACCGTGAGCCCGACGTGCCGCGTCGTCCGCTGCAGCAGCCGGGCACCGAGCGCCTCCTCGAGGGCGGCGACCGCCCGGCTCACCGACGCCTGCGAGACGCCGAGGACGATCGCCGCGTCCGTGAACGACCCCTCGTCGACGACGGCGACGAGCGCGCGGAGCATCCGCACGTCGACACCCGTCGCACCGCGATCCATACGCTGAGCGTACAAGTCCGTCCGGGCGTGCATTTCTCGCATGAGTGCCGGGCGGCAACACTGGGCGGATGACCGCCGCCGCCACCGACGCCACCGGGCCCGGCGCGCTCCGGGCCGGGGCCGGCGCACCGGCGCCGGCCGGGAGCCGGCGGACCCGCCCGGTCCACGTGGCGATGATGCTCGGCACCGCGCTCAGCGCGCAGGTCGGCGCCGCGACCGGTGCCCACGCCTTCGCGACGATCGGCCCGGCGGGGGTCGTCGCCGTCCGCCAG
>JACRAB010000393.1 GCA_016213575.1 Actinomycetota bacterium | reverse complement strand
GAGCATGGGTGGGCAACGCGGGTTTGGTCAGGCGGCTGCGTACCGGGTTGCGGCCGGGACATCCGGGAAGGACGGCCCGGCCGCGACGGTCATGGCGCCTTGACGCTCGGTGCCTTCCCGGCGCCGAAGGCCCAGCCCTCGGAGGTGCCGGGGGCGGGGTTGTAGCTTGCGGCGCCCTTGGTGCTGTAGGTCCAGGCGCCGCCCTTGGCGGCGTGCCAGTACGACCAGTAGGCCGTCGTGGGTGCACCGTTGCACGGGTTGGGCTTGGTGTTGATCTGGCAGACGAACCCGGGCTGTCGGGGCACGAAGGTGTAGGTGAACCCGGCGCCGGTCAGCGCCGTGAGGCCGGAGGTCGGGTCGCCGGTGGCGCAGGCCTGCTTGACGCCCTGGCCGAACGCGGTGAGGTCGACGATGACGGTGACGCCCTTGACGCCGGTGCCGCAGACGGCGGCCTCGGCAGGCGTCCCGGAGGCGGTCACGCTGCCGACGGCGACCAGGGCGGCCGCCGCGGCGAGCCGACCCGCGCGCTGCGCGCGGCTCGTGGCGTGGGCGGTCACAGCGTGCCCGCCGGGCAGGTCGGCGCGGGCAGGGCGTTGCTCGATCGTTTGGCGGTCAGGGTGTTGAGGTCGGTGCCGGCGAGTCCGAGGACGGCCTGCGTGGTGGCCCGGATCGCTGTGTCAGGGTCGAACCCGGTGCTGTCGAGGGCGATCGCGCCGCGGTCGGCGGGCGCGGCGGTGCAGCCCTGTTGCAGGGTGCCGATCGCGGCGCGGGCTCGGCGGGCTGCGCCGTCGTGTCCCTCGATCGCGAGGGCTGCCGCGGCGAGGCCGGTGCTGTTGGCGTTCGTCGTGCCGTCCCCGAACCCGCCGTCGGCGTTCTGGTGGGCGACGAGCCAGGCGACGGCGTTGTGGGCGGCGGACTTCTTGCCGGCGGCGTGCAGGGCCTGGACGGCGATCGCGGTGGCGTCGACGCTGGCGGTGCAGGTGATCTGCTCGAACTGGATCGGGATGCCGCCGTCGCTGCAGGCCTGGCCGGCCAGGTAGCGGGCGGGCGCACCGATCGAGGAGCCGGCCCGCTTGAGGGCGACGACGCCCAGGGACTGGCCGAACGCGTTGCTGAAGTCGCCGAACGCGGACCGGTCGACGAACCGGCCGGAGGGCGCCTGGAGGGCCTTCAGTTCGGCGACGAGGTCGCGGCCGGCGACCTTGCGCGGGTTCTTGCCGCGGACCTGGAGCGCGAGCACGGCCTTGGCGTGTGCGCCGGAGTAGGACTCGCCGGTGCCGTCGCCGACGTAGCCGGCGAGGATGTCTGGCTGGGTGAGCCAGGTGGTGGCGGCCTTCTGCTGCTTCTCGGCGACCTTGCCGGACGCGAAGGCGAGGATGCCGTCGATCGTCAGGCCCTGGTCGGGGAAGGAGAGGTCGCCGAAGGTGACCTCGAAGTGCGAACCGTCGACGAGGCGGGTGGCGAGCCAGCCGTCGGCGGTCCGCGCGCGGGACGCCGCGGACGGCGCCGATGATGCGGCCTGCGCGGAGGACGGCAGCACGGGAACGGCGAGCGCGGCGGCGACGACGCCTGCGGCGACGACGCGGCGGGTGGTGGACAAGGTCATCCTGGTTCCTTTTCTGGGTGGACGGGTGCGACGAACAGGGCAGTCGGGAGAGACGTCACGCACCCTTCGCGGCCGGTCCGGCGCCCGGCGCCGGGGTTGCCGGCTCGAAGCGGACGGGGACGTCGAATGCGGCCCGCCGGACCGCCCGTCGCAGAGCGGAGGCGATCCGTGGGCCTGCGAGGACGACGAGGGTGGCGTTGAGCAGGCCGCGGGGCAGGTCCCAGCCGAGGGAGGTGGCCAGGTAGAACGCGGCGTAGCGGTGCAGGTTCTCGGCCAGGCCGCCGTCGGGGCGGTAGGAGAAGGGCAGTGAGGCTGTGGTGCTGAACGGCCAGAACCACAGGTTCATCACCGCGCCGAAGCCGAGCCCTGCGAGCAACGCGTACCCGGCGAGCAGCGCCGTCTCGCCACGACCGCGGACCCTTCCCGGCAGCATCCCGGCGCCGGCCGCGACCCAGGCGGCGGCGAGCATCTGGAACGGCAGCCAGGGCCCGACCCCGGCCACCAGCAGCGAGGACGCGAACATCGCGGTGCTTCCGAGCGCGAAACCCATCAGCGGCCCGAGGATGCGCCCGCCGAGAATCAGCACGACGAACATCGGCTCGATCCCGGCCGCACCCGCGCCGAGGGGGCGCAGCGCGGCGCCGGCTGCGGCCAGCACGCCGAGCAGGGCGACGGCCTTGAGGTCGGTGCTGCCGTCCAGGAGCGCGGTGAGGACCATGGCGAGGACGAGCAGGGTGATCCCGGCGAGGAACCAGACGGCGTCCGCCGCGTGCGAGCCGCTCGACACGGACGCCGTCCCGCCTGTCCCCGACCCGGTCCCGCCTGTCCTGGCCGGGCCGGGCGGGTCTGAGGCGCTGCGGGAGGCGAGGAATGGCCAGCCGAACGCGACGACGCCGAGCGCGAACGTCGCGGCGAGCAGGGCACCGGACCGCAGGCCAACCTGGGGCAGCCCGCCGGTCCTGCCCGACAGCGACCCGGAGGGCCGGATGGGGAGGGCTGCCTGCGCGGTGGCGGCGCTCACCGTGCACCACCGCCGGCGACGTGGCCGTCGCCGGATCGGAGTGCGAGTGCCTTCCGGACGTCGTCGACGCTGAGCAGCCCGGTGCCGGGCAGGACCTTGGCGACCTGCGGGGCGAAGGCGGGGGAGTCGGTGAGCACCTGCCGGGCCGGGCCGCGGCTGACGATCTCGCCGTCGGCGAGGACGACGACGTCGTCGGCGACGACGGACGCGAGCTCGACGTCGTGGGTGACGAGCAGCACCGTGTGCCCGGCAGCGGCGAGGCCGCGGAGCATCGCGGCGGCGGCGGCCTTGGCGGGGTAGTCCAGGCCGCGGGTGGGTTCGTCGAGCAGCAGCAGCCGGGGGCGCCGCGGCAGGCAGGTGGCCAGCGCGAGCGCGAGCCGCTGCCCACTGGACAGGTCGCGGGGGTGCGCCGACCGCGCGATCCCGCCGGCGAGGTCGTCGAGGACGGCGGACGCGGTGCCGGGTACGGCGCCAGCGAGCCGGTCGGCGGCGGCGAGCTCGCGGTCGACCCGGTCGGCGAGCAGGACGTCGCCGGGGTCGGCCGGGACGAACGCGACGAGGTCGGCGGCCTCCCGGCGACTCACCCGGGACGGGTCGCGTCCGTCGACGGTGACGCTGCCGGCGTCCGGGCGACGCAACCCGGCCAGGCAGTCCAGCAGCGTCGTCTTCCCCGCCCCGTTGCGGCCCATCAGCGCGGTCACGGTTCCCGCGGCCAGCTCCAGGTCGACTCCGCGGACGGCCTCGAACCCGCCGTACCGGACAACGACCCCGCGGCAGGCGACGGCGATTGCGCCGTGGTCGGCGGCGCCGTCCGGGCGTCCTGCGGCCGTGAGACCGGCGAGGCGGGGATCAGCGGCCGCGCACCGCCGCGCGTCGCGGACGGTGACCGGCAGCCGGTCCCAGCCGAGCAGCCGGCCGAGCGCGACGACGGGCGGCACGAGCGCTGTCCCGCGCAGCACGGCGGCGGCCGGTCCGGCGACCGGCGGGCCGCCGTCGCCGGGGACCCGCAGCACCGTGTCCGCGAAGGACACCACGCGTTCGAGGCGGTGCTCGGCGACGAGCACCGTGGTGCCGAGGTCGTGGACGAGCCGCTGGACGGCGGACAGCACGTCCTCGGCGGCCGGTGGGTCGAGCGCGCTGGTCGGCTCGTCGAGGACGAGGACCTGCGGGTGGGTGACGAACGCCGCGGCGAGCGCGACCCGCTGCTGCTGCCCGGCGGACAGCGTGCCGAGGGCCCGGTCGCGCAGGTCGACGAGGCCGAGCAGGTCCAGGACCTCTTCGACCCGGCGGCGCATCACGTCCGGCGGGACGCCGAGGCACTCCATCCCGTAGGCGATCTCGGCTTCGACTCGGTCGGTGACGAACGCGTCCGCGGGCTGTTGCGGGACGACCCCGACGACGTCCGCGAGCTCTCGTGGGCCGTGGTCGCGGGTGTCCCGCCCGGCGGTGAGGACGCGGCCGTGCAGGGTGCCGCCGGTGGTGTGCGGGACGGCACCGTTCACCGTCCGGAGCAGGGTCGACTTCCCGCTGCCGGTGCTGCCGACCACCAGGCACAGCTCTCCCGACGGGACCGCGAGGTCCAGTCCGGACAGCGCCGGCCGGTCGGCGTCGGCGTACCGCACCGCGACCTGCTCCCAGCGGACGACGGACCCTGCCGTTGCGGTGGTCGCCGGGATTCCGGCGGTCGCCGTCACGGCCGGTCCCGCAGGGCGACGGCAGGACCCCGGAAAGTCTTGAACCGGAAACCCCTGAACCGGAAGCCCGCGAACGGGAAACCCCAGTTGGGGAACGCGGGCAGTGACGGGACGACGAGCAGCGCGACGGCGAGTACCGCGGCGGGGTCGAGCACCGGCGGCTGCAGCGACCACGGATCGGGGTGCGCGACCCGCGCCGGCAACGCGAACCCGGCGAGCGCTGCGGCGGCCGCACCGGCGGCGACCGCGACCCACTCGGGGGCTCCCCAGGGGTCCGGTCGGTACCGGGTGCTCACCAGGCCCGAGCCGGCCAGCCGCAGCCCCAGCCCGCCGACGCCCAGCCCGGCCGCGACGAGGCCGGCCCCGCCCGCGACCACCGCGGCCGGCACCGACCGGGACCCGAGGAGCAGGTAGGCGCCGGCCACGACCAGGACCGGGCCCGACAGCAGCGCGGCCCCCGACAGGGCCCGGGCGCCCCGGGACATCTCGCCCCGGCGGCCGAACCCGCGGGACTCCAACGCCGACGCGGTGACGAGCGCCCGGTCCAGGGCCTCCTCGAGCACTGGGACGACGATCGTCACCGCCCCCCGGACACCGCCCACCGGCAGCCCGCGCAGCCGGCGCGCCTTACGGATCCGGGTGAACGCCACCGCGAGCGCCGGCGCAGCGGTCAGCGCGACACTCGTCGCGAGCCCGAACGCCTGCAGGCCGCGCGGCAGGTAGCGCAGCAGCCGGGCCGGGGTGGCGAGCGTGTTCGCCGCGCCGACACACAGCAGCACGACCGCGAGCCGGCCGCCGTCCCCGACCGCGGCCAGCGCCGCCTCCGCCGTCACCGGACCGCCGAGCGAGACCCCGGCCATCCAGGCCGGCAACGGCACCTGCGGCACCGAGAACATCACCGTCGCCCCGGTCGACCCGACGAACAGCGCCTGCAGCACGACCCGGATCGCCACCACCGTGAGCGCGAGCCGCAGGAACATCCCGAACCCGGCGGGCGCACCGGACGCCGGCCGGCGCAGGGCGACGACCCGGCCGACCGCGACCGCGACCAGCACGAGCAGCACAACGTTCGTCGTCCGCGCCGCCACCGACGCCGCAGCCAGCGCCCACAACCACCACGCCACCGGGTGCAGCGTCATCGGGTGCAGCGTCATCGGGGGCACCGTCAAGGGCGGCGTCACGTCGCGGTTCACCGGGCACTGCCGGACGGGCGACGGACCCGGCGCACGGTGTCCGCGCCGAGCGCGACCGCGACCACGGCGCCGATCAGCCCGGTCCACCAGGGCCAGCCCTGCCGCTCGCTGTCCGCGGTGTTCCCCGACGCTGGGGGCGCGGCGAGCGCGCGGTCGGTGCCCTGAGTCGTCGGCGCGGTCCCGTCCGTCGTTGGGGGCGCAGCACCGGTCCCGGGTGCCGCCCCGGTGGTGGTCGTCGACGACCCTGCCGCTGCCGCGTTCCCGCCGGCCGGCCGAATGTCCGACGACCGGGAGGGGGTGCCCTGCCGCGGTGTCGTGGACCTCCCGGTGGACGGACGCGTGGTCGTACCCGAGACCGGCCTGGGGGCGGGCTCGGCCGGCGCAGCGACGGCGCTGCGCGGCCCGGGGGCCTCGACGCTGCCGCTGGACTGCCACACCCAGGCCTCGATGCCACCGCGCTGCGGGCGCCGACCGGCGGCACCGGTCTGGCTGTAGACCCACCGGCTGGTCCCGGGCGCCATCCACCAGTACGACCAGTACGTGTCGTTGTCGACGACCCCGCAGCCCCGGGCGGGTGCCCCGTCCAGGGCGCAGACGAACCCGCCGCTGTAGGGGCCGGTGCCCAGGGTCACGCCGAACCCTGCCTGTCGTAGCGCGGAGATCCCGGATGACGGGTTCGACGCGCAACCGGTCCGGCTGCCACCACCCTGCGGGACGTCGCGGAACTCGACGACGACGAGGACTCCCGGACAGCCGTTCGCGGCGCGGGGCACGGCGGCCCCGTACGGCGCCCCGACAGCTTCGCGCGGCGCTGCGGCTGCTGGCGCGCTTGCTGCCGCCGAGGCGATGAGGGCCAGCGCGGCTGCCGCGCACGCCGCGCGGCCCGCCGTCCGGCGGGCCCCGGGTGTCATGCCGGCACCTGCCGTGGACGGCGCTGCCCGACGAGCAGCCCCATCCAGCCGGCCGCCGCGACAGCGGCCGCGGCCAGACCCCACCCGGCCGGCAGCCGCTGCCAGAGGGGCCGGTCCTCTGCCGCCGCTGCCGTTGACCCCAGCTGCGCCGGGGTCGAGGCCGGCCCGGCGGCGGGGGCACCGGCGGCGGTCGTCGACGACGCGGGCGTCGGCTGGCTCGGCGTCGGCGTGGTCGTCGGCGTGATCGTCGGTGTGGTCGTCAAGGGCGGTGACGTCGTCGTGCTGGTCGGTGCAGCCGCCGCAGCCGTAGCGGGGGCGGGGCCGGACCCCGTGGCGGTGACTGTGACGGTCGCCGTCACCGTCCTGGCCGGGCTCGGGGTTCGGGTGGCCGTTGGTGCCGGGCCCGCTGCGGCGCAAGGGATCGACGCAGCAGCTGCTGAAGCGTCGGGCACTGCGCCGTCGAGGTCAGCCAGGGAGACGCCGGCCAGGGCGGGGACCGCCTGCGCGGTCGCGCGCAGCGCCGAGTCGTCGACGATCGGGTCGAGGTAGCCGACCGCGCCGCGGTCGGCGGCCGTCCCCTCGCAGCCGACCTGCCGCGTGAGCAGCCACCCGACGGCGCGGTCGGCGGCGGCCGTCTCGCCCGCCGTGCGCAGCGCCTGCGCGGCCAGCGCCGTCGAGTTCGAGTTCGGTGCCGACCCTGGACCGCCGCTGGAGAACGACCCGTCCGCGGCCTGCTGCCCGGCGAGCCACGCGACCGCCGGTCCGGTCGCAGTGGTCGCGCCGTCCGCGAGCAGGGCCTGGACGACGATCCCGGTGCCATCGACATCCGACCCGCACACCGCGCCCGGCTCCGGGTAGAACACCGGGAACCCGCCGTCCGGGCAGCGCTGCCCGGCAAGGAACGTGACCGCGCGGGTCGGCACGGACGGGCGCAACGCAAGGATCGCCAGTGATTGGGTGAACGTGTTCGACTGGTCGACGGGCGTCGGGCCGCCGAAGTCGAGGCTGTCGGTGAACCGACCGTCCGCGGCCATCCGGCCCCGCAGCGTCGCGTCCAGGTCGAGGGCGCCGAACGTCGCAGGATCGCGGCCGAGCGCCTCGGCGACCAAGGCGAGCTTGGCCGCCGACCCCGCGGACACGTCACCGGGGACCCCGCCGTCCACGTAGCCCTGGGCCTGGCCCGCGAGCCAGTCGCCGGCCGCCTGCGCCGCCGTCCGCTCGACGCCTGCAGCGGCCAGCCCCAGCACCACGTCAGCGGTCAGCCCGATGTCAGGGCCGAACAGGCCCTCGACGTGGTCGCCACCGGCGAGCCGGCGCGCCGACCAAGACGCTGCGGCTCGTGCCGCGACCGCCGGCGTCACGGACGTCGACGTCGGGGCCGCGACGTCGGCGCGCCCGACCACGCCCGAGCCGATGACCCCCGAGCCGACGAGGCTCAGCAGCGTGAACGAGCCCCCGACGACGAGGGAAACCACGGGACGCATAGTCCCGCGACGACCGGACACTGCATCCTCCAGGCAGGTTCGACCTGCCGAGAATGCCCGGGAGACAACGCCGCACGCGACGGAGCCTTCCGGCTCCTCCCGCAGACCACGGCGGTTATCAGAGCCTTCACCCTCGCCAGGCATTCGGGCTGGATCACGGGCCACAGGGCCGTGGTCACACCGTTGCGGGTCAGCGCCGGACTTTCACCGGACTTCCCCTGCCGAGGACGCCCGAACAGTAGCGCATCCCCGCCGGACAGGGTTCAGCAACGGCGGCAGCATGCTCGGTGAGCCACCAGGATCACCTGGGTGTCGACGACGGTCGGAACGTCCCGACGCGACCGCCTGCCGCCGCCTACCCCCGACGCGCGCACGTCGGTCTTGGGGCGCACCGACCGACACCTGGGCGCTTCGGACACGGGCGGGGTCGCAACTGCCCGGGTCTTCGAAGTAACGCCCCGGGGGCACGATGATCTTCCGCATGGGACGACCACCACTTCCGCTGGGCTGCAGCGGGCGCATCGACTTCCATCACGACGTGTCGGGGCGGGTGCGGGCCAGGGCCCGGTTCCGTGACTGGGACGGGTCGACCCGGCCGGTGACCCGCTGGGGCGCCAGCCGGCAGGAGGCCCGGACCCGACTGTCGGTGGCGTTGGCCGAGCGCGCCCAACTCCCGGCGGGGGACTGGGCCGCGACGCTGACGGTGGACGCCGCGGTGGTGCTGTGGCGGGCCGACCTCGACGATACCCCGCTGGCACCCGCGACACGTCAGCTGTACGCGGCGGCGGCGCGGCTGTACGTGCAGCCAGCCCTTGGACGGCTCCGTCTGCGGGAACTGACCGTCGCGGTCATCGACCGCGCACTGGCCGGGGTCCGGGCCGGTCTTGGCCCGCAGCGGGCGCGGGCAGCGCGCCGTGCCCTGTCGAGCTTGTGCGCGGCGGCGGTGCGGCACGGCGCGCTCGGGCACAACCCGGTTCGGGACTCCCGGCCGATCCGGTGCCCGCGCCGTCGGGTCCGCGCGCTGACCGCTCAAGAGGCGGCGGACCTGCAGGTCCGGCTGCGGGCGGACCCGGCGGCGGTGCGGCTGGACCTACCGGACCTGGTGCAGTTCATGCTCGGCACCGGGGTCCGGATCGGGGAGGCGGCCGCGGTCCGGGACGCCGTCCTGGACCACGACGCCGGCACGGTGCACATCAACGCGACCGTTGTCCGTGTGCATGGGGCGGGGCTGCAGATCCAGCCCCGCCCCAAGACTCTCGCCTCGGAACGGATCCTCGCCCTGCCCGCCCCGATCCGGGAGATGCTCGCCGCCCGCCGGGCCCAGGGTCTGCCCCGCGGGCCCGGAGGCGTCGTGTTTTCGTCCCCGACCGGGCAGCTGCGCGACCCCTCGAACACCCAGGCCGACCTGCGGGCCGCGTTGGACCGGATCGGCTACGCATGGGTGACCAGTCACGTGTTCCGCAAGACGGTCGCGTCCCGCCTTGATGACGCGGGGTTCAGCATCCGGCACATCGCCGACCAGCTGGGCCACGCACGGCCCTCCACGACCCTGGACCACTACCTCGGCCGGCGGGCGATCACGACGGCCGACTTCGCCGACGCCCTGGACGACCTCGCGACGACGGGCCCGCAGAGGGCCCGCTCAGTGGCGGCCCTCTAAGCAGGACAAGGCAATCGTGGACCCGGGGAGTAAGTGGTTCGTTTCCGGTTCGTTTCTGGTTCGTTCACGCCGACGGCGACGGCAAAAGTGCTGGTGGAGTGGGCCTCCAGGGGATCGAACCCTGAACCCGCGGTTCGGACATTGGTCGTCCGGTTCGTGACGGGCTGGACCAGTGGTGAGCGTTTCTGTTCTCTTGCAACGGATCCAGGATCCGTCTCGTGCCAGATCGTCCGGCTCCTACCGCCTGGTGCCGACAGTTTCGTTGGCACCACGTTGGCAGTCGCAGCCCTCTGACCACCCCCTCCCGACCGGGGTGGTGACCCGGTGACCGCGGCCCTCGAGGACGTCCAGACCGCGGATTCCCAGATTAGTGCTCGTGCTCAATCCTGCCCACCGCCATCTGCTGCGGAGGCACCCTCGGCGGCCTCTGGCGGCGCGGGTGGTGCGGGTTCCCTGGTGCTGGAGGAGCGGTTCTCGATCGTCCCGGAGTGGGTGCTGGACGCCGCCGTCTCGGATGCCGCGGTCCGGCTGTACGCGGTGCTGTTGAGGTTCGGTGCGACGTCGGGTCAGCGGATGCCGTCCCGGCGGACGCTGGCGGACCGGTTGCGGAAGAAGTCCGTCGACTCCGTCGACCGCGCCTTGAAGGAGCTGGTCGCGATCGGCGCGGTCGAGGTGACTCGTCGGTCGCGGGACGGGCTGAACCTGACCAACCGGTACCTGGTCCGCAGTACCCGACCGGGCCGGCCGCGTTCGGCGCCAAGGTCGGGTGGGGGTGGCCGCACGGATGCGGCCACCCCCGGCACCGGCGGAGAGTCGGGGGCGTCGCCGACGACCGGCGGGACGCCGCCGGGGGAGTGCCGGCACCTCCGGGGTGGCCGCAGATCTGCGGCCAGGGGTGGCCGCACGGGTGCGGCCAGGGTGGCCGCAACGGTGCGGCCCGACCGAGAGTCTTTGACCGAGAACTCACCCCCTCCTCCCGGGCCCTCCTCCACCGACACGACGGTCCAGGTGTCGGCGCCGGACGGGGGGCCGGGCGTCACGGCCGGCCGGAGCGCCCGGCGCACTCGGGTGGTGGCAGCGCTCGGCCTGGCCGACCTCGCGGATGTCGCGGAACGCTGCACCCGGCTTCGAGCCGACTTCGGCCTACCGGCCGGACTGTGGACGGCGGACCGCCTCGCCGACGTGCTGGCCGCGGCGGTCCTGGATGCCGGGTGGCCGGCCGCTGCGGCGGTCCCGGCGCTGCTGGCGGTCGCCGCCGACCCGGCGACCCGTAGCCCGGCCCGGCTGTCCTGCCCGGGGCCTTGGTGGGACGTCCCGCCTGGCAGCGCACGTGCAGACAGGCCTGAGGATCGGGCGGCCGGAGGGACTGCGGTCCTGGAAGCAGTGCTCGCCGAGACCGGTGGCCTGCGGGTGGCCCTGCAGCGTCAAGCGCGCGCCGAGCTCTCTGGGGAGGGGGTGCCGTTGACCCGTTCCTCGGTCACTCGTCGAGCCGTGGAGATCCTTCGCCGGTCAGGCGGCATCACCGTGCCTGGTGTGGAAATGAGCGCGGAACGGTCCTGACGGCAACCTCGTAGATCGCCGTGGCCCGCAGCGCTTTCTGAGTCGAGTGTGGTGTTGGCCGTCCAGGCAGATGTTCTGCGGTCCGGGCCTGCGGACTCCTGGGCCGGTTGTGCCGGCCCCGCGTGTCAGCCTCGGGCTTTGAGCAGGCCGTCGACTTCGGCCAGGTGGCTGGTGGTCTGCTGTAGGACGTCCTGTGCGTAGGCGGTCGCCTGCGGGTCGGCGCCGAGACGGAGCTCCTTCTGGGCCATCGCTGTCGCGCGCTTCTCGTGCGCGGCGAGGACGGTGAGGAACTGCTTCTCGAAGTCCGCCGGGGACGCTGCCCTCAGCTTCTCCAGCTCTGGAGCGGTGAGCAGCCCGGGGATCTCGTCCCCGAGGTCGCTGTGTCCCTCGACGTGCGGGACGGGCTTGCCCCACTCGGTGAGCAGCCCCTCCAGGTCGCGCATCTGGGTGTCGTAGCTCCGCTGCAGCGTGCTGGCGAAGGTGACGACGTCGGTGCTCTGTCCGTACTGGGCGACGAGACCGACCAGCTGCAGGGCCTGGTGACGGTGGTCGAACATCGCGGTGGCGAAGGCGGCGTCCTGCTCCGCTGCCGCCGCCGGGTCGAGGGAGGTCTTCACCGCGGAGGTGGCGGCCGTGGGGGACCCGCCACCGCCACAGGCCCCGAGGGCGGTGACGGCGGCGAACCCGGCGGCGACCGCCGCGACGGTGCGCGTCGTCGGCCGCCGCATCGAGCCCGCGGCGAGGGCCGAGCGATTGGCAGCCGCGGGGCGACTGGCGACGGCGTGCTGATCGGTGACGGTGGACATGCGGTGGCTCCCGGCTCGTTGCTGGACTGGGACGGGGGACGTGTCTCGGTCAGCCGGCGAGCAGGCCCTTCATGGTGTCGATCTCCTTGGTCTGGCCGGTGACGACGGCCTGGGCGAGGGTCTTCACGGCGGGGTCCTGGGTGGTGGCGAGGACGTCGTTCGCCATGGTGAGCGCTCCCAGGTGGTGGGCGATCATCATCTGCAGCCACAACGCGTCGAAGTCGGTGCCGCGTGCGGCGGCCAGCTTGGTCATGTCGTCGTCGCTCATCATCCCGCTCATCCCGGCCATGCCGGAGTGGTCCATGCCCATGTCCTCGCCGGCGCCCCAGGAGGTGAGCCAGCCCTTCATGGTCTGGATCTCGGGGTCCTGGGCGCCCTTGATCTGGGTGGCGAGCTGCTTGACCTGGTTGCTGGAGGCGTTCTTGAGGGCGAGGTCGGCCATCTCGACCGCCTGCTGGTGGTGGGGGATCATCGACTGGGCGAACGTGATGTCGCTCTGCCGGGCGGTGTCGGACGCCGACGTCGCGGCCGAGGACGGGGCCGCGGCCGTCGTGTTGGACGACATGCCGGTCATGCCGTTGTGCGATCCGCTGCACGCGGTCAGGACGGCGGCCAGGGCGAGACCGGTGGCGGTCAGGGCGAGGCGTCGGGCAGTCACGGCGTCGATCTCCTTGCGTTCGGTGATGTTCTCGGACAGGTCATCGGTCCGGGGTCACGCCCGGACCCATCGGTCGGCACCGTGTCGGGTGCCGCCGGGTCACTCAGAAGGTGTAGTCGAGGCGGGTCATCATCCCGGCTTCGGCGTGATAGGCGTTGTGGCAGTGCACCATCCAGCGTCCGGGGTTGTCCGCGACGAGGTCGACGTCAACGCCGCCCATGGGCGGCAGCAGGACGGTGTCCTTGCGGGGGCCGGTGCCGCCTGCCGCCCCGAGCTGGAAGGTGTGCCCGTGCACGTGCACCGGGTGGGACATCATCGAGTGGTTCCGCAGCCGCAGGCGCCCGGCCTGGCCTGGCCGGATCGTCAGCGGCGTCGCGTCGTCGTACGTGGTGCCGTTGACGGTCCACACGTACGGCTGCATCGTCCCCGCGAGCAGGACATCCTGGACGGTGTCCGGCGTCCGGGCGAGCAGCGCCGCACCGTCCGCGGCGGACAGGACGTCCGCCGTCAGCGCCGTCCCGGTGAGCTCGGCGGGGACGGCGTCCGGCGCCGGGGCGCGGCCTTCGCCGGTCGAGACGAGCGCACGGGCCATGCCGGACTTCCCGGACGGCTTGGCCACGAAGGGGAACACGCCGTCGGCCAGGGTGACGACGGCGTCGTACCGTTCGCCCCTCCCGCTCCTGACCGCGGACGTCGTGACCGGGCGGACGGGGTAGCCGTCGGTGTGGGTGACGGTCAGCCGGTGGCCGCCGAGAGCGACGGTGTAGATGGTGTCTGCGGCGGCGTTGACGATCCGCAGCCGCACTCGCTGCCCGGGCTTGGCGTCCAGGACGTCGGGGTCGTCCGGGCCGCGGCCGTTCACCAGGTGCAGCGGGTAGGCCACGTCCCCGTCCGGTGACATGTCGTGCATGCCACCCATCCCACCGCCCATCCCCATGCCACCCATCCCGCCGGAGTCCGTGGAGCCGGCAGAGCCCGAGGCACCCGGGGTGGGCTTGGTGAGGTCGGCGTAGATCTGTTCGGGGCTGCGGTCGAGGCCGTCGGTCCAGTCGTCGAGGACGAGGACCCACTCGGCATCGTAGTCGCCGTTCTCGCGGGGGTCGTCGACGATGAACGGCGAGTAGAGGCCGCGGTCGAGCTGCATGCCGTGGTGCGGGTGGAACCAGTGCGTTCCGGGGTCCGGGACGACGAAGTCGTAGTCGAACGTGCCGCCGGCCGGGATCTCGGGGGTGGTGACCCCGGGCACGCCGTCCATGTCGTTGCGGACGGCCAGGCCATGCCAGTGCACGCTCGTGGCCTCGGGCAGCTTGTTGGTGAAGGCGATCTTGACGCGGTCGCCGGCGGTGACCCGCAGCGGCTTGCCGGGCAGCGCGCCGCCGTACGTCCAGGTGCTCACGACCCGGCCGCCGAGGTCGACCTGCGCGGGCTCGGCGGTCAGGGACAGGGACCGGACGGCGCCGTTGGCGGGCCGGGCGGCTTCGGCCGCTCGGACGGCGTCGGCGAGCGCGGACGGCGCGGCACTCGCGCGTGCGCCGCCTCCTGAGGTGCTGCTGCAGCCGGCGACGGCGCCCAGGCCGACGGCACCGGCCAGCCCGAGGAGGACCTGACGCCTGGACGGGGAGCTCGGCGTCACGGGTGTTCCTCCTTGGGCGGGCTGCTGCGGCAGGGTGCTGCGGCGGGGTGCTGCACTGGCCGTCCGCCGGCCGCGGACGGTCGCACCGGCGGGGATCCGGTGCCCTTCTACTCTCGGCGGTCCACCCGGTGGATCCGCTCAGGACGGGGTCAAGGTTCCGTGAAGAAGTGCCACGCCCCCTTGCCGGAATACCCTAGGGGGGTATCGTCGAGGGCATGGCTCACCAAGGACACGCCAGCGAGATCAACGCTGCTGCGCTTGTGACCGACCCCGTGTGCGGCATGAGCGTCGACCCGAGCACCGCCGTCGGACCGGTCGAGCACGAAGGCCGCCAGTACTCCTTCTGCTCCGACTCCTGCCGGGCGCGGTTCGTCGCCGACCCGGGCCGCTTCGGGGACGCCGGTACAGACCACCCCGACCACGCCGGACACGCGCACCACACCGGACACGCGCACCACACCGTCCCCGAGGCGAAGCCCGGTGGTGGTGATCGGACAGCCAGGCCTGGGGCGCAGGCCGTGGAGTACACGTGCCCGATGCACCCGGAGATCCGGCGGCCCGGGCCCGGGGCGTGCCCGATCTGCGGGATGGCGCTCGAGCCCGTCACGGTGACCCCTGACACCGGCCCGAGCGAGGAGCTGCGGGACATGACCCGCCGGTTCTGGGCCGGGGTCGCCCTGTCGGTCCCGGTGGTGCTGCTGGAGATGGTGGGTCACTTCGTGCCGGCGATCCGGACCGCCGTCGGCGGTGAGCGGGCGTCGGTGATCTGGCAGTTCGTGCTGGCCACCCCGGTCGTGCTGTGGGGCGGTTGGCCGTTCTTCGTCCGCGGCGCGGCGAGCCTGCGAACCCGGTCGCTCAACATGTTCACCCTGATCGCGCTCGGCACCGGGGTCGCGTGGCTGTTCAGCGTGGTCGCGACGTTCGCCCCCGGGCTGTTCCCGGCCAGCTTCCGTGACATGGACGGCGGGGTGGACGTCTACTTCGAGGCAGCGGCCGTCATCACGACGCTGGTCCTGCTCGGGCAGGTCCTCGAGCTGCGTGCCCGTGAACGCACCTCCGGCGCGATCCGTGCCCTGCTCGACCTCACCCCGGCGACCGCTCACCGTGTCGTCGACGGGCAGGAGCACGACGTGAGCCTCGACGAGGTCGCGGTCGGTGACGTCCTTCGGGTCCGCCCCGGCGAGAAGGTCCCCGTCGATGCGGTCGTCACCGAGGGCCGGTCGACCCTGGACGAGTCGATGGTGACCGGGGAGTCCATGCCCGTCACCAAGCAGGCCGGCGACGCCGTGATCGGTGGCACGGTCAACCAGTCCGGGTCGCTGCTCGTGCGCGCCGAAAAGGTCGGCCGCGACACGATGCTGGCCAGGATCGTCCAGATGGTCGCCGACGCGCAGCGGTCCAGGGCACCGATCCAGCGCACCGTCGACAAGGTGTCGGCCGTGTTCGTCCCGGCGGTCATCGCTGTGGCCGTTGTCGCGTTCGCCGTGTGGGCGCTGGTGGGACCCGACCCGCGGCTCGCTCATGCCCTCATCGCCGCCGTCGCCGTCCTGATCATCGCGTGCCCGTGCGCACTCGGCCTGGCCACCCCGATGTCCATCATGGTCGGCGTCGGCCGCGGCGCCGGGCTCGGCGTGCTCATCAAGCACGCCGAGACCCTCGAGCGGATGGAGAAGGTCGACACCGTCGTCGTCGACAAGACCGGCACCCTGACCGAGGGCAGGCCGACCGTCACCGACATCCGCCTCGCGAGCACCCAACGTGCCGGCGCCGAGTCCGCGTCGCCCGCGGGAGGGGCATTCGACGAGGCCACGTTGCTGCGCTTGGCCGGTGCGGTCGAGCAGCCGTCCGAGCACCCGCTCGGCAGGGCCGTCGTCGCGGCAGCCACGGACCGGCTCGAAGCGCTGCCCGCGGTGACGGATTTCGACGCCCCCGCCGGCCGAGGCGTCGTCGGGACCGTCGACGGACGCCGGGTCCGGGTCGGGACCGCCCGCTTCCTGCGGGACGAGGGCGTCGACCCGTCCCGGCTGGAGGACCAGGCCGAGGAGCTGCGCCGGCAGGGAGCGACCGCCGTCTTCGTTGCCGTCGACGGTGACCTG
>JACRAB010000392.1 GCA_016213575.1 Actinomycetota bacterium | reverse complement strand
GTGCAGGGCGGCGCCCGGCTCCTCGACCACCAGGGGCTCGCGATCCAGCTCGCGCTCGCCGAGCCGGGGATGACCCCGGCCCGGTTCCGGCGGCTGTGGCTCGACGCGGCGGCGCTCGAGCTCGGGGTGCCGGCGCAGGCGTTCCGCGGCCGCGCCGCCCGGCCGGTCCGGCGTCGCACCGCGTCCTGAACGTCTGGTCAGCCGTCGGCGGCCGGTGCTAGCCTGCGAAGAGTTCTGAACGGGCGTTCAGGACTTCCCGGTGGTGACGGGAGAGGCGGTGGCCGGCCATGGATCCCGTCGACCTGCAGCGGCTCGCGCGCGACCACCTCCTCATGAGCTTCACGGACCCGGCCGTCCTCGCCGGCCGGGACCTGCCGGTCTTCGTCCGCGGTGACGGCTGCCACGTCGTCGACAGCCGCGGCCGCCGGTTCGTCGACGGCCTCTCGGGGCTGTTCTGCACGAACCTCGGGCACTCCTTCGGCGGGGTCGTCGGGGAGGCCGCCCGCCGCCAGCTCGCCGAGCTGGTCTTCACCCCGACCTGGTCGCTCACGCACGGGCCGGCGGCGACGCTCGCGGCCCGGCTGGCGGGGCTCGCCGAACCCCTCGGGCTGGACCGGGTGTTCCTCACCAGCGGCGGCGGGGAGTCGGTCGAGGCGGCGTGGAAGCTCGCCCGGCAGTGGCACGCCGCCCTCGGCGAGCCCCAGCGCCGCAAGGCGGTCTCGCGCCGGCTGGCCTACCACGGCACCTCGCTCGGGGCGCTGTCGTTCACCGGGCTGCCGGACTGCCGGCAGCCCTTCGAGCCGCTGCCCGTCCCGACCGCGTTCGTCTCGGCGACCGACGCCTACCGGCACCCGGACGGCGCCGACGAGGCGCGGTTCACCGCCGCGCTGCTCGCGGAGGTCGAGGCCGCCGTGCAGTGGGAGGGGCCGGACCAGGTCGCCATGCTCCTCGCGGAGCCGGTGCAGAACGGCGGCGGCGCGTTCACCCCGCCGGCCGGCTACTGGCAGGGGCTGCGCGACCTGTGCGACCGGCACGGGATCCTCCTCGTCGTCGACGAGACGATCACCGGCTTCGGCCGGCTCGGGGAGTGGTTCGGCTCGACGCGGTACGGCATCCGGCCCGACATGCTCACCTTCGCCAAGGGCGCGACCGCGGGGCACGCGCCGCTCGGCGGCGTCCTCGTCGGGGAGCGGGTCGCCGCGCCGTTCGTCAGTGGTGACGTCACCTACCTGCACGGCCTGACCTTCAGCGGGCACCCGCTGTGCGCCGCCGTGGCGCACGCCGCCCTCGACCTCTACGAGAGCGAGGACGTGCTCGCCCGCGTCCGCGCGCTCGAGCCGGGCCTGCGCGCGGGCC
The DNA here is from genome assembly GCA_016213575.1 of Actinomycetota bacterium. Classification (GTDB taxonomy): domain Bacteria; phylum Actinomycetota; class Actinomycetes; order Actinomycetales; family Kineosporiaceae; genus R-H-3. The sequence goes on along the minus strand of JACRAB010000392.1, from coordinate 4,696 downwards.
TCGAGGGCCTGCGCCGGGTGCCGCTCGTCGGGGACGTGCGCGGTGCCGGCTTCTTCTGGGCCCTCGAGCTCGTCCGGGACCGGACGACGAAGGCCCCGTTCGCCCCGGACGAGGCGGACTGGCTGCTGCGCGAGGTGCTCTCGGCCCGGATGGAGGAGCTCGGGCTGCTCTGCCGGCTCGACGACCGCGGCGAGCCCGTCGTCCAGCTCTCGCCGCCGCTCGTCGCCGACGCCGCGCTGCTCGACCGGGTCGTCTCGATCGTCGGCGAGGCGCTGGAGTCCGCGTGGGAGGCCTGGCAGCTGCGCGCGGCGTGAGGGCCGCGCCGGCCGTCAGGCCGGGAGCAGCCCCGTCGCGGCCCGGAAGACCTCACCGGGCCCTTGGACCGTGAGCGGTGCCCCGCCGGCCCCGACGAACGCCGACTGCCCCGCCTCGAGCCGGATCTCGTGCGGCCCCGACGAGAGCGTCACCGGGCCCTGCGTGCAGAGGACGACCTGCGGCCCGACGAGGTGCGGGAACGCCCCGACCGGGGTCGCGGTCGACACCGCGAGCCGGGTCAGCTGGAAGTCCGCGACCGGCGGTCGCCAGGCCGTCTCGTGCGGGCTCAGCGTCACGGACGGGACGTCGAGCACCGGCCGGGTCGCGCCGTCCACGACCGTCAGCAGCTCCTCGACGGCGACCGCCTTGTGGGTCAGGCCCGCCCGCAGGACGTTGTCGCTGTTGGCCATGATCTCCACGGCGAGGCCGTAGAGGTACGCGTGCGGCGCCCCCGCGGGGACGAAGAGCGTGTGGCCCGGCTCGAGCCGGACGAGCTCGAGGAGGAACGGCGCCGCCACGAGCGGGTCGCCGGGGTGGTGCCGGGCGAGCCGGCGCGCCCACACCAGGGCCCGGCGGGCGGCCGGGCCGACCGAGTCCGGGTCGTCGGGGTCGTGCGGCCCGAGCGAGCCGAGGATCGCCTTGGCCTGCTCGGCGACGTCCGCGGCGAGCGCCTCGCGGTCGTCCTCCGGCCAGGTCACGAGCAGCCGGAACGCCTCCTCGACGCACTCGACGTCGTCGGCGTCCTCGGCGAGCAGCGGTGCGGCGACCGTGCGGATCCGCTCGCAGTCGACGAGCCCGAGCAGGTACGCGGCGTCGTCCGCGGGCCGGAAGCCGCACAGGATGTCGGTCGGCTCGAGGGCGTAGGCGAGCTCCGGCTTGTGGAACGGGTCGACGTAGCGGTGGTCACCGGGGGTGTCCGCCTCGCCGGCGTAGGCGGCCGCGGCGCGCTCCGCCGTCGGGTGCACCTGGAGCGAGAGCGGCTTGTCGACGGCGAGCACCTTGAGCAGGAAGGGCAGCCGGGCGCCGAAGATCGCGGCGACGTCCGCGCCGAGCACCGACTCGGCGGCCTCCGTGACGAGCGTGTCGAGCGGCCGGACGGTGCCGTCGAGCTCCTCGAGGCCGGACGGCGCCGACGGGTGCGCGCCCATCCACAGCTCGGCCTCGGGTGCCCCGGTCGGCGTGCGGCCCTGCATCCGGGCCAGCGCCGTCGTCGAGCCCCAGTCGTAGGGCTGGATCGGGTTGACCATCCGCTGGGGCCAGGGGCCGAGGGCGACGGGGCGGGGAGCGGCCGCAGCCTGCGTCATCGTGCCACCCCCTTCCGGACGACCGCCCGGGGCGGTCCTCGAACGCTTCGGTACCGCCCAGGACTGTACGGCAGCCCGGCCGGGGGCCGCCCGGCGATGCGGACCACGGGGTGTGCGCACCACCGCTCGCCGTCCGCGAGGATGACCACCATGAGTGACCGCCCCCGCGTCGTCGACCTCACCCACGTCGTCGAGGACGGCATGGTGACCTATCCCGGTCTGCCCGCCCCCGAGGTCGGCGTCCACCTCACCCGGGAGGCGTCCCGGGCGGTCTACGCCGAGGGCACGACCTTCGAGATCGGCCGGATCGCCATGGTGACGAACACCGGCACCTACTACGACGCCCCGCTGCACCGCTTCGCGGACGGCGCCGACCTCACGGGCGTGCCGCTCGAGCGGGTCGCCGCCGTGCCGGGGCTCGTCGTCGACGTCCGCGGCCGGGCCGGGGCAGGGGTCACGGCCGCCGACCTCGCGGGCGTCGACGTCGCGGGCCGGGCGGTGCTGCTGCGCACCGGTCACGACGCCCGCTGGCGGACGCCGGCCTACGCGGTCGACGGCCCGTTCCTCGCGGCGGACGGCGCCCGGCTGCTCGCGCAGGAGGGGGCCGTCCTCGTCGGGATCGACGCGATGAACATCGACGACACCACCGACGGCACCCGGCCCGCGCACACGACGCTGCTCGCCGCCGGGGTCGGCGTCCTGGAGCACCTCACGAACCTGGGCGCGCTGCCCGCCGACGGGTTCGAGCTGCACGCCGCCCCGGTCCCCGTCCGCGGCCTCGGGACGTTCCCGGTCCGGGCGTACGCCGTGGTCCGCGACGGCGGCTGAGCCTGCGGTCAGCCCTCCGGGAGGTGCCAGGTGGCGCCGTCCGGGGTGTCCCGGACCTCGACGCCCGCCGCGGTGAGCCGGTCCCGGACGAGGTCGGACGTCCCGAAGTCCTTCGCGGCCCGGGCCCGCCCTCGCACCTCGAGGAGCAGCTCGACGAACGGGGCGACGACGGTGCGCGGGTCCCGGGCGCCGACGTGCGCGAGCTCCCCGAGCCGGACGACGAACGCGCGCAGCGTCCGCCGGGCCGAGTCGGCCTGGTCGGACTGCAGGGTGTCCGTGCTCCACGCGACGATAGCCGACTCCAGGTCGAGGATCGCCGTGACGCAGCCGTCGACGTCCGAGGCGGCGAGCGCCACGTCGAAGCGCTCGCGGGCCCGGGCGGTGGCGTCGGCGAGCGAGGTCGCGACCGCCTCGCCACCGGCGACGGCACCGGCCGGTTCTGCTGCGGCCGCTGCGTCCGTGGCCGCGGCCGGTGCGGGCGCGTCACCGCCGCCGCCGTCCGCCTCGCCGCGCAGCAGGGCGCCGAGCTCGTCGAGGGTGAGCACGGTCCCGGCCGGGAACGTCCGGGACGCCCCGCGCCGCCGCACGGTGACCAGCCCGTTGCCGGCGACCCGCGCCGTCCGGGCGTCGAGGTCGACGACGAGCGCGGTGTGCTCGTCGACGCCGAGGACGCCCACCGAGTCGGGCAGGTCCGCCTCGAGCGCGACGAGGCGCCGCTCGCCGAGGTAGCAGAAGCGGGTGTCGTGGCCGCCGCCCTCGGCGTTGTCGTAGTGCGGCACGACGACGCACTCGATGCCGGTGAGCCGGCCCATGAGGTCCAGCCCCTCGGCCCAGCGCGGCTCCTCGCCGACCTTGTAGATCTCGTAGACGGGGATCGTGTGCGTACCGAGGGTGCACGCGGCCGCGGACCCGAAGACGAGCGTGCCGCCGCGGGCGGCGACGTCGAGGAGCGCCTCCGGCACCGGGGTGCCGACCCACTGCCGCAGCGTGTACGTCGGGCTGCCCGGGCCGGCGAACGCCCACGACGCACGGTGCAGGAGCGTCAGCGCCCGCTCGGCGTCGACGGTCGGCTGGTCGCCGCGGCGCCAGCGCGCGACCTCGACCGGCGTGCCGACGGAGTCGGCGAAGTACGCCTGGGTGCGGGCGACGAGGTCGTCGGCGTTCATCTGGAACCCGAACGGGGTGTCGAGCATGACGGCGGGGCCGCCGCCCGCGGACGCCGCGGACTGCGCGATGACCTCGCGATGGACCTTGACCATGGTCGGGGCGGTCTCGCCGGAGCCCATGACGACGAGCAGGCTCATGAGCGTGCCTCCTGGGCTGTGGTGGGTGCTGCGGGGTCGGTGGCTGCGGGGTGGGTGGCCTCGGGGACGCGGCCGGCGAGCGTCAGCAGGTCGGCCGCCAGGCTCTCCGGCTGCTCGGCGTGGATGTCGTGGTCGGCGCCGGGGTACCACCGCACCGCGCCGTCCGGCAGGTGCGCGAGGGCGTCGAGCACGGCGGCCCGCGCGCCCGCGGTGCGCTCGTCGTCGCCGTCGGCCGGCTCGCCGCCGGTCGCGGGGACGAGGAGCACCGGGACACCGACGCGCGGGTACCAGGCGCCGGGGTCGCCCTCGAAGAGCGAGCGGACGATCTCGCGGTGGTGCTCCCGGGACAGCCACGGCCGGACGCCGCCGTCGGGCAGCCGCTCGAGGTTCGCGAGCGTCCCCTCGAGGCCCTCGGCCGGCCAGTCGGGGCGCATCGAGCGGATCCGGGCGGCGAGGTCGTCGTACCGCATGCCCTCGAACTGCGGCGGGGCCAGCGCGGCCCAGCACTCCTCGAACGACGCGAACCGGTCCCGCAGCCGGATCCAGCCGCCGTCGACGCAGGCGACGGCGGCCGCCGAGCCCGGGTGCCGGGCCGCGAGCGAGAGCACGACGTTGCCGCCCCAGGACTGGCCGACGACGACCGGTGCCGCCTCGCCGGTGAGGCCGAGCACGTCGACGAGGGCGGCCAGGTCGTCGGCGCACGTGTCGGTGTCGTAGCCGTCGTCCGGCGCCTGCGACCGCCCGGGCCCGCGCTGGCCGACGGCGACCACGCGGGGGCCGGCCGCGGCGAGGTGCCGGGCGACGCCGTCCCACAGCCGGGCGTTGGACGACAGCCCGTGGACGAGGAGGAACGGACGGCGTTCGCCGGGCAGCGTGCGGACGGCGAGCCGCGGGCGGCCGTCGGGCAGGGCGACCACGTCGTCGGTCGGGGCAGGAGGCACGACC
>JACRAB010000389.1 GCA_016213575.1 Actinomycetota bacterium | reverse complement strand
GGACGGGGCCGCCCGATCATCTCCTCGAGCACCCGCGCCCGGCCCCGGGTCGAGTCCTTCTCGTCGCGGGTCGCGCGGTACGACGGGCACATCACGCCGCCGGTCGCGGTGAGGTCCGCGCGGCACTTGCCGACCCCGGTGCAGCGGTGCACGGCCGCCGAGAAGTCGCCGCCGTCGTGCGGGTAGGCCAGGGCGAGCCGCTCCCGCACCGGCCTCGCCCCGACGGCGCGCAGGTCGGCGTCGGCCGGGGCCGGCCGGACGAGCACGCCACGGTTGAGCACGTCGTTCGGGTCGAGGAGGTCCTTGACCCGCGAGAACAGCGCGATCGCCGCCGGCGAGTACATGACCGGCAGCAGCTCGCTGCGCGCACGGCCGTCGCCGTGCTCGCCGGACAGCGACCCGCCGGCCGCCACGACGAGCCGGGCGGCGTCCCCGAGGAAGTCCCGGAACCGTTGCCGTGCAACGGCTTCGGGCTCACGGTCGAAGGGCAGGTCGATCCGCACGTGCAGGCAGCCGTCGCCGAAGTGGCCGTAGGGCACGCCGTGCAGCCCGTGCCCGTCGAGCAGCGCGTCGAAGTCGCGCAGGTAGCCGCCGAGGCGTGCGGGCGGGACCGCGGCGTCCTCCCAGCCGGCGTGCGCGGGCCGGCCCTGCGGCGTCCGCCCGGCCAGGCCCGCACCGTCCTCGCGGATCCGCCAGATCGCGGCCGCCTCGGCGCCGGTCGCGACGTGCGCGCCGACGGCCCCCGCGTCCGCCGTCCCGCAGGCGGCGACGACCCGGCGGGCGGCGGCCTCCGCCTCCGCCGCGGTGCCGCCCGGCAGCTCGACGACGAGCCAGCCGCCGCCGGCGGGCAGGTCGGGGACGACGGCACCCGGCACCTGGCGGACCCGGTCGACGATCCGCACGTCGAGCCCTTCGCACGCCGTCGGGGCGAACGGCAGCACCCCGGGGACGGCGTCCGCTGCGTCCGCCATCGTCGGGTAGCCGAGGACCGCCAGCGCCCGGAAGGGCGGCTCCGGCACGAGACGCACGGTGGCGCCGAGGACGACCGCGAGGGTCCCCTCGCTGCCGACGAGGGTGCGCCCGAGGTCGGTCCCCCGCTCCGGCAGGAGGTTCTCCAGCGCGTAGCCCGAGACCTGGCGGCCGAACCGGCCGAACTCGGTGCGCACGACGGCGAGATGGTCCGCGACGAGGCCGCGCACCGCGTCGACGAGGGCCGCGCCCTCGCCGGACGCCGCCGGCGTCGCTCCCTCCGGGGCTCCCACCTGCTCTGCCCCCGGTGCGCTCCCGACCCCGGTCGTCAGCGTCGTCCGGACGCCGCCGCCGGTGACGACGTCGAGCGCGACGACGTTCGCCGCCGTCCGCCCGTACGCGAGCGCGCGGGAGCCGCAGGCGTCGTTGCCGATCATGCCGCCGAGCGTGCAGCGGTTGTGGGTGCTGGGGTCGGGTCCGAAGCGCAGCCCGTGCGGCGCGGCCGCCGCCTGCAGGGCCGAGAGCACGACCCCCGGCTCGACCTGCGCCGTCCGGGCCTGCGGGTCGAGGGACAGCACCCGGTCGAGGAACCGGCTCGTGTCGACGACGACCCCGGGCCCGACGGCGTTGCCCGCGATCGACGTCCCGGCCCCCCGCATCGTCAGCGGGACACCCAGCGTGCGGCAGACGTCGAGCGTCGCGCGCACCTCGTCGGTGTGCCGCGGCCGGACGACGACCCGCGGCGGCACCCGGTAGAGCGAGGCGTCCGAGGAGTAGAGCGCCCGCGCGAGCGCGGAGCCGTCGACGTCCGCGACCCCGGCCGCGCGCAGGGCGTGGACGAGGTCGTCGTCGTCCCGTCCCGTCGTCCGCGCCACGCGTTTCTCCTATGTCAAGCGGCGGCCGGCAGGGTGCCGGTCGCGGTCGACGGGGTGTTCTTGAGGCTGTTGAAGACGATGCGGGCCAGGTGTCGCTTGAGGCGGCGGATGGCTTCGGGGCGGGTGTCGCCGGCGGCGAGGCGTTTGGCGTAGTAGGCCTTGGCGGGTTCGTGGCAGCGCAGCTGGGTGATCGCGATCCGGTGCAGGGCGGCGTTGAGCTGGCGGTTGCCGATCCTGGCGACCCTGACTCTGCCGTGGGTGCGGCCGGACCAGACCGGGATCGGTGCGACGCCGGCGTGCATCGCGTACTTGGCCTCGTCGGGGAACCGGTCGATCCCGGCGGTCTCCCCGACGATCTTCGCCGCGGTCAGCGCGGCGCACCCGGACAGTTCGGTGACCCGGGATGCCGCCTGGTGGGCCTTCACCGCGGCGGTGATCTCCTTCTCCAGCGCAGCGACCTGGGCGCAGATCCGGTCGATGTCGGCGAGCACGTCCCGCGCCAGGCGGGCGTCAATGCCCGGGCGTGCCGCGACCTCAGCGTTCAGCCAGGCGTGCAGCGCCCGGCGGGTCTTGGCGACGTCCAGCGTTCTTGGTGCCGGGTCCGCGGCGGGGTCACCCGGGGCGATCCGGTGCAGGTACCAGCGCAACCGGTTGATCATCCGGGTGCGTTCGGCGACCAGGTCCTCGCGGCGGTCGACCAGCAGCCGCAGCTCCCGGGACGCCTCGTCATGGGTGGCGACCGGCAGGTCCGGTTCCCGCAACGCGGCCCGAGCGACCGCCAGGGCGTCGATCGGGTCGGACTTGCCCCGGGTGCGGGCCAGCCGACGCTGTTCGGCCATCAGTTTGGGCGGCACCCGGACCACCGCCTCACCGGCCTCGAGCAGGTCGATCTCGAGGCGGTCCGACAGATGCCGGCAGTCCTCGACCGCCCACCGGTCCACGTGCCCGAACCTCTCCCGGGCCCACCGGATCGCCCGGTCGTGGCCCTGATGCTCGGCCTTCACCGTGATCTCGCCGAGCTTGCGGCCGGCTACGTCGACCGCGACGAACGTGTGGGTCCGCTTGTGCACATCCGAACCGACGACAACCATGGTGGCTGCCTCCTTCACTGGTCAGTGACGGGACGGTCGGACCGGCCGGCGGACACATCTCAGTCGGGGCGATGCCACGCTCCTATCAAGTCACGCCGGCCGGTCCCAAACACCCGGCGCCGGCAAAACGCATGCCCGTCAACCCCTCATGCGGGACGACACGGAACCTATGAGCCAGACACCGGGTGCTCGGGATCCAACCACCGCAACCGCGGCGACACTCACCCTGACACTGAGACGAACCTACGCGCCCGGCCGCGGCACTAGGCGACGAGGTCCCCCGCCATGTAGAGCACGGCCGCGCCGAGCGCGGTCGCGAACGGGGTGAGCACCCAGGCGAGCAGGATGCGCCGGACGACGGCCCACCGGATCTCGCGCCGGCCGCGGGTGGAGCCGGCCCCCATGATCGACGCGGTGACGGTGTGGGTGCTCGAGACCGGCGCCTGGAACACGGCGGTGCCGGCGAGGACGACCGCCGAGACGCTCTCGGCGGCGAACCCGCTCACCGGGTCCACGGGGACGACCCGCCGGCCCAGCGTGCGGATGATCCGGCCGCCCCCGACGACGGTGCCCGCGCCGAGCGCGACCGCGGCCGCGACGCGCACCCACAGCGGCACGCCGTCGACGGCACGGCCGCCGGCGGCCAGCGCGATGACGATGACGCCCATCGTCTTCTGGCCGTCCTGCAGGCCGTGCCCGAGGGCGACCGCCGAGGCCGACACCGTCTGGGCGATCTTGAACCGGCGGCGCGCGGTGCCGTAGGTCACCTCGCGGACCGACCGGATGATCGCGGCCATGAGGAGCCAGGCGAGCGCGAACCCGACGACCGGCGAGAGCACCATCGGCACGAGGACGAGGTCGCGCACGACGCCCCACTGGACGGCACCGCCGGCCGCGAGCGCGCCCCCGCTCAGCCCGCCGATGAGGGCGTGCGACGACGAGGACGGCAGCCCGAGCGACCACGTGACGACGTTCCAGCCGAAGGCCGCGACGAGCGCGGCGGCGACGAGCCCGAGGCCCGGGCTGCTCACCGGGACGTCGACGAGACGGGTGCCGATGGTCTGCGCGACGCCGACACCGAGCAGCGCACCGACGACGTTGAGCGCGCCCGCGAGCGGCAGGGCGACCCGCGCCGTGAGCGTCGCGCTCGACAGCGACGTCGCGACGGCGTTCGACGCGTCGTGGAACCCGTTCATCCAGGCGAAGGCGAGCGCCAGGACGACGACCACGACGAGGAGCGCGTCCTGCACGCTCAGCCCTCCTTGACGCTGACCGTCTGGAAGGCGTGCGCCACCTCTTCGAAGGAGTTCACGACGCGCAGGAGCGACTGCGCGAGCGCCGTGAGCCGCACGAGCTCGGCTGGCTCCTTCGCGGTCGACGTGATGTCCGCGAGGAGCCTGCGGTGCGCCTGGCCGGCCTGCTTGCCGAGCCGGGTCAGCTCGATCCACGGGTCGACGAGCAGCCGGGGGCGACCGAGGCGCGGGACGGCCTGCATGGTCACCTCGGCGGCCCGGACGACGAGCTGGACGAGGTCGGTCACCCCGGCCGGCGGCTCCGCGATCTCGAAGAGCACGATCTCGTCCGCCACCGCGGACATCCGCGCCGTGCACATCCGCATCGACCAGGCGACCCGGTAGATGTCGACCCGGTCGAACGGGGTGACGAACGCCGCCGACAGCGCCCGGAGCACGGCGTGCGCGGCGGCCTCGGCATCCTGGTCGACGTCGAGGAGGCGCTGCGCGGTGGCCCGCTGCTCGTCCGGGTCGCCGCCGAGCATCTCCGCGAGGAGCTGCGCGCCGTCGCCGAGGTGCCCGGACAGCGCGGCGAGGAGGTCGCCGAACCGGGCGTCGTGGGGGCGCAGGCGGAAGGCCACGGACGAACCTCTCGATGAACGGGTGCGCGCCGGATGCTACGCCAGCCGGCATCCGCCGACCGGCGCGGGCCACCCGGACGCCGCGTCCGGGCAGGTCAGGGCCGGGTCAGGGCCGGGTCCCGCGTCGCCTGCGCCCGGCGGTCGCGGTCCCGGCCGCGCCGGTGGGGGTGGCTCCCGGGGACGGCACCGGCGGCGCGTCCTCGGCCCGGATCACGGTCCGTTCCAGGGACACCGACGCGAGCCCGAAGCCGCCGACCGTGACGTCGTCGTAGGCGACGACCTGGCGGGCGCGCTCGCCGCTGCGGGCGATGTAGACGATCGTCGCCGTGAGCGGCACCGGTCGGCCCTCGGCGAGCCGGTCGACGGTGCCCGCGGTGATCCCCGCGCCCCCGGTCGAGCCCTGCACCATGAGCCGGGTGCCCGACGCGTCGACGGTCACCGTGCGGGAGTGCAGGTGCCCCGCGAGCACGAGCGGGACCGTCCCGAACAGCGCGGGCGCGCTGCGCGGCTCGTGGACGAGCGCGACGTCGACGGGCTTGCCGGGGTGCGCGGCGTCCCACTCCCGCACGGTCCTGGCGAGCCGCTCGCCGGCGAGCACCTGCGGGTCGGTCGAGGGCGGCGTCGCGGTGGCCGTCGGCCCCGCCGTCCCGCTGCCGGACGCCGGCGGGCCGGCCGCCAGGGTCGGGGTGCTCCGCCCGCTGGGGGTCGCGGCCGCCGACGCCGGGGTGCCGTCCGGCTCGGTGCCGCCGTCCGGGGTGAACGTGGGGTCGCCGATGCCGGCCAGGACGATCCCCTCGATCTCGACGACCTCGTCGTCGAGCACGACGGCGTTGCGGTTGAGCTGGACCGCCGCCTGGGTGAGCCGGGAGTCGTGGTTTCCCCGGACGAAGACGTACGGCACCTTGACGCCGCGGATCCGGGACAGCGTCGTGCCCTCGATCTCCGTGCCCCACGTGGTGATGTCGCCGGTGTCGACGACCAGGTCGATCTTGAACTGCTGGACGAGCCGGTCGACGAGGTCGAACGCGAGCGGGTTGAGGTGCACGTCGGAGATGTGCAGGACCCGGACGACGTCCTCCCCCGTGTCGGGGACGACGGGCAGCTCGCCGCTCGTCGCGTAGAGCGCGGTGACGCCCTGGACGATGTCGGCCAGACCGCTGCGGTACGACTCGAGCCGGTCGATGAGGCCGTTGGCCTGGGTCGTCACGTACGGGGCCCGGCTCAGCAGGCCGGTGAAGCGGGGCTGGGCGAGCTGGTCGGCGTCGAAGGTGGCGACGGACGTCAGCCCGGTCGCGGCGAGGACGGCGACGAGCCCACCGGCGACCTGGGCGGTGCGCCGCCACACCCTGCGGTGCACGAGCAGGGAGAGCCCGCAGGCACCGACGAGGGCGCAGCCCGCCGACCAGCCGGCCGCCCGGATCGTCGCGGCCCGCAGCGCGTCCGGGGCGGCCACCTGGAGGCCGGCGAGCCCGCGCGGGTCGCTGAGCAGGGCCTTCGCCTCCTCGACGTCGACCTCCGTGACGCGGGCCTCGACGGCGACGGGCGCCTCGTGCGTGTCGAAGTCGACGCGGCCGACCGGCGGCAGCAGGAGCCGCACGCCCGGGTCCAGGCTGGGCACGACCCGGACGTCGAGGAGCAGCGGCCCGACCTCGGCCTGCGTGGACGGCGCCAGGGCGGCACCGAAGGCGGCCCCGGAGACCGCGACGAGCAGCACCCCGGCCCAGTGCAGCGCGACGCGTGCGAACGGACGCCACCGGTCGCCGGGGTCGACGCGCCACACGGCCCGGACGCCGCGCGGACCGGTCGGCTCGTCCGGGGTGGCCGGTTCGTCGCTGCTCATCGCCCCCAGTCTCGCCCAAAGCACCGCAGCGCCCCCCGAAGGGGGCGCTGCGGTGTCGTACGAGCGTCGGGCCGGGAACGCCTCACGGCGCAATGGCCACTCATGGCGGCTTCAGATGGGACCCGGGGTTACCGCGACCCGACGCCCGGTGAGACCCCGGAGGGTGTCACCAGTGATGGCCAACGTGCCCATCGAGAGACATGTTCCCCGATCCGCGCGCTTTACGACAGAGCCGCGCGGTGATTTCTGGCGACGACCCGTGACAGGGCGTGACGATCGTCACGTCGGCCCGGATCCGGGCCGGACCGGGGTTCAGCCAGGTCCGGTGGGGTCGGGTCAGGGCCGGGTCAGGGGCAGGGTCAGTGCAGCTCCCCGGCCCGCCACAGCCGGGCCGCCCCCTCGAGCTGGACGGCGGTGCGCAGCAGGTCCGCCGCCCGCCGGGTCACGTCGGAGACCTGGAGGGTGAGGACCGCACCGTGCTCGACCGGCGCGACGTCGTCGTCCGCGAGCACGGCCTGCCCGGTGGACACGACCCGGCAGAAGGCCGCGGCCCGCTCGAGCGCCACGGCGAGGTCGCCGCGGAACACCCCGGTGAGGACGGCGTCCGCGAGGGCCAGCACCTCGTCGGCGCCGGGCGGCTCGCCGACCCCGGCGACGGCCTCGTGCACCGGCGCCCGGCCGCGGCCCGCGTCGAACGCGCGGGCGAGCGCGACCGGGTCCTGCCGGATGCCCGCGCGCAGCGCGTACAGCCGCCAGAGCGCCCCCGGCAGGGTGTCGGACGGCGTGTGCGACCACAGCTCGGCGACCTCGTCGATGCCGTGCTCGTCGGCGATCGCGACGAGCCGGGCCGCGACCTCGTCGTCGCCGTCCCGGCCGTGCCGGACGAGCGCCTCCGCGGTCGCGTGCGCCGCCTCGACCCGCTGCGCGGGGTCGGGGGCGCCGACGAAGGTGTCCATCACCGTCGGGCCGAAGAAGGCCGGACGGCGGGGGCGCCCGGCGCCGCGCTGGGCATCCATGGCTCCCATCGTCGCATCCCGCCCGTGACGGCGTCCGGGATCGGGCCGTAGCCTCCCGGCAGCGGCCCGGCAGTTGCGGCCGACAGGCAGCGGCGGCGAGCAGGAGGAACCCATGGGCAGCTACTGGCACCCGTTCGCGGACATGGCGGCGGTGACGGCCTCCGGCCCGCTCGTCATCGCCTCGGGCGACGGCGCGTACGTCACCGACGAGGCGGGACGGCGCTACCTCGACGCCACCGCGGCCCTCTGGTACTGCAACGTCGGGCACGGCCGGGCCGCGCTCGGCGCCGCCGCGGCCGCGCAGATGTCGAGCCTCGCCGCGTACACGACCTTCGGGGACTACGCGACGCGCCCGACGCTCGAGCTCGCCGAGCGGGTCGCCGCGATCGCACCGGTGCCGGGGAGCAAGGTCTTCCTCACGAGCGGCGGCTCGGACTCCGTCGACACCGCGGTGAAGCTCGCCCGCCGGTACTGGCAGGCCGTCGGGCGCCCGGAGAAGACCGTCGTCCTGAGCCGCCGGCACGGCTACCACGGCATGCACGCCGGCGGCACGAGCCTGTCCGGGATCCCGGCGAACCGGCTCGGCTACGGCCCGCTCCTCGCCGACACCGCGCAGGTGCCCTGGGACTCCGCCGAGGCGCTCGCCGCCGTCCTCGACGCGACCGGCCCGGACCGGGTCGCCGCCTTCTTCGTCGAGCCGGTCGTCGGGGCCGGCGGGGTCTTCCCGCCGCCCGCGGGCTACCTGGAGTCGGTGGAGAAGATCTGCCGCGACCGCGACGTGCTCCTCGTGTGCGACGAGGTCATCACCGGTTACGGCCGGATCGGCGGCTTCTGGTTCGGGGCCACCCGGTTCGGCCTCCAGCCGGACATCGTCACGGGCGCGAAGGGCGTGACGAGCGGGTACGCGCCGCTGGGCACGGTGCTCGTCGCACCGCGGGTCGCCGAGCCGTTCTGGCGCGCCGGGACCGGGATGTGGCGGCACGGCTACACCTACTCCGGCCACGCGACGGCCTGCGCGGTCGCGCTCGCGAACCTCGACGTCATCGAGCAGGAGAACCTCCTCGCGGAGGCCGCCCGGCTCGAGGGGACGCTCCACACGCTGCTCGCGCCGCTCGCCGACCACGACCTCGTGTCCGAGGTGCGCAGCGGCACCGGTGCGATGGCCGCCGTCCAGGTCGACCCCGCGGCGCTCGCCGTCGACGCCGCGCTGCCGGCCAAGGTCGCGGGCGCGCTGCGCGGCCACGGCGTCCTCACCCGGGTGCTCGCGACCGGGGGCCTGCAGGTGTCGCCGTCGTTCGTCACGACCGACGACGACGTCAAGCTCCTCGCCGAGGCGTTCGGGGCGGCGCTGGACGACGTCGCGGCCTGACCGGCCCGCCGCCCGTGCACCGCCGAGGTGACCTGCGGCGGTGACACGCAGCGGTGACATGCCCGGCAGCGGCGACCTGCGGCGGAAACATGCGAGGACCACGCGCTTAACACGCGCTTCGTAGCGTCCGAGCGACCGCAGACCCGGCCGGGGAGAGCGATGCTGCTGACACCGCACGAGCAAGAGCGACTCATGATCTCCTACGCGGCAGAGCTCGCGTGGCGCCGTCGCGGTCGCGGCCTGCGGCTCAACCACCCCGAGGCGGTCGCGGTGCTCTGCTCGTTCGTCATGGAGGCGGCCCGCGACGGCCGGGGCGTCGCCGAGCTCATGCAGGCGGGCCGCGAGGTGCTCACGGCGGACGACGTCCTGCCGGGGGTCGCCGACCTGCTGCCGGAGGTGCAGATCGAGGCGACGTTCCCCGACGGGACGAAGCTCGTGACGATCCACGGCCCGATCGGGGCCGGCACGTCCGCGCCGCCGCCGGGCTCCGTCGTCCGGCCCGGCGAGGTGCTCCCCGCGGCGGGCACGGTCGCGCTGAGCGCGGGCCGCCAGCGGACCACGCTCACCGTCGTCAACACCGGCGACCGGCCGGTGCAGGTCGGCTCGCACTACCACTTCGCGCAGGCGAACCCGGCGCTGGAGTTCGACCGCGCCGCGGCGCACGGCCTGCACCTCGACATCCCGGCGGGCACCGCCGTCCGCTTCGAGCCCGGCATCGACCGCGAGGTGACCCTCGTGCCGCTCGCGGGCACCCGCGTCGTCGCCGGGCTCACGCTGCCCGCGCCCGGCCCGCTCGACGCCGCGGCGGGCACCACGACGACCGTGCAGGACGGTGCCTGATGGACCTCGACCGCGCGCGGTACGCCCAGCTCTACGGCCCGACCGTCGGCGACCGGATCCGGCTCGCGGACACCGACCTGCTCGTCGAGGTGACCGAGGACCTCGCCGGCGGCCCCGGCCGGGCCGGTGACGAGGCGGTCTTCGGCGGCGGCAAGGTGCTGCGCGAGTCGATGGGCCAGGGCCGCGCGACGCGGGCCGAGGGCGCACCGGACACCGTGATCACCGGGGTCGTCGTCCTCGACCACTGGGGCGTCGTCAAGGCGGACGTCGGCATCCGGGACGGCCGGATCGTCGCCCTCGGCAAGGCCGGCAACCCCGAGACGATGGACGGCGTCCACCCCGACCTCGTCGTCGGCCCCGGCACCGAGGTCATCGCGGGCAACGGGCGGATCCTCACCGCCGGCGCGATCGACACCCACGTGCACTTCATCTGCCCGCAGATCGTCCCCGAGGCGATCGGCTCCGGCGTGACGACGCTCATCGGCGGCGGCACCGGGCCCGCCGAGGGCACGAAGGCGACGACGGTCACCCCCGGTGCCTGGTACCTGGCCCGGATGCTCGAGGCGATGGACGGCCTGCCGGTCAACATCGCGTTGCTGGGCAAGGGGAACACCGTCTCGCACGACTCGATGTGGGAGCAGCTGCGCGGCGGCGCCTCCGGGTTCAAGCTCCACGAGGACTGGGGGACGACGCCCGCGGTCATCGACGCCAGCCTCACCGTCGCGGACGCCGCGGGGGTGCAGGTCGCGCTGCACTCGGACACCCTCAACGAGGCCGGCTTCGTCGAGTCGACGCTCGCCGCGATCAAGGGCCGGGCGATCCACGCGTACCACACCGAGGGCGCCGGCGGCGGGCACGCACCGGACATCATCACCGTCGCCGCGTACCCGAAGGTGCTGCCGTCGTCGACGAACCCGACCCGGCCGCACACGGTGAACACGCTGGCCGAGCACCTCGACATGCTCATGGTCTGCCACCACCTGAGCCCGTCGATCCCCGAGGACCTCGCGTTCGCCGAGAGCCGGATCCGGCCGAGCACGATCGCCGCCGAGGACCTGCTCCACGACGTCGGCGCGATCTCGATGATCGGCTCGGACGCGCAGGCGATGGGCCGTGCCGGCGAGGTCGTGCTGCGCACCTGGCAGACGGCGCACGTCATGAAGCGGCGCCGCGGCTTCCTGCCGGGCGAGAACGGCCTCGCGGGGGACGGCGGCACCGGCGGCCCGGGTGGCGGCAACGACAACCTGCGGGCCCGGCGGTACGTGGCCAAGTACACGATCTGCCCCGCGGTCGCGCACGGCATCGACCACGAGGTCGGCTCGGTCGAGGTCGGCAAGCTCGCCGACCTCGTGCTCTGGGAGCCGGCGTTCTTCGGCGTCCGCCCGCACGCCGTCCTCAAGGGCGGCGTCATCGCCTGGGCCGCGATGGGCGACGCGAACGCGTCGATCCCCACCCCGCAGCCGATCCTGCCGCGGCCGATGTTCGGCGCCGCCCCGACGACGGCCGCCGCCACGAGCGTCCACTTCGTCGCACCGGTCGCCCTCGAGGACGGTCTCGCCGACCGGCTCGACGTGCGGCGCCGGCTCGTCGCCGTCGGGGACGTCCGTTCGCGCGGCAAGGCCGACATGCCGCAGAACACCGCCACCCCGCGGATCGAGGTCGACCCCGACACGTTCACCGTGCGCATCGACGGCGAGGTCTGGGCCGAGGAGCCCGCGACCGAGCTGCCGATGGCCCAGCGGTACTTCCTCTTCTGAGGGTGCGGGCGATGGCGAGGACGGGCCTGCCGGGCCGGGTCGCCCGGGGCGACGTAGGGTGCGGGCATGGCACTGGAAGGCGAGTACGAACCGAGCCCGTCGGCCTGGGTGCGCGAGCAGGTCGAGGCGTACGAGGCGAGCGGCGGCCGCGAGGCGAACACCTTGCGCGACACCGGTCTGCCGATCGTCGTCGTGACGATGCGCGGCCGGAAGTCCGGCAAGGTCCGCAAGATCGCGCTCATGCGCGTCGAGCACGGGGGCTCGTACGCCTTCGTCGCGTCGAAGGGCGGCGCCCCGGAGCACCCGGAGTGGTACTTCAACCTCGTGGCGCACCCGGACGAGGTCATGGTCCAGGACGGCCCGGAGCCGTTCGACGCGGTCGTCCGCGAGGTGGACGGCGAGGAGCGGGCGGCCTGGTGGGAGCGCTCGGTCGCGGCCTTCCCGACGTACGCCGAGTACCAGACGAAGACGGAGCGGCTCATCCCCGTGCTCGTCGCGTCGCCCAAGGGCTGAGCCCAGGCAGCACCCGGCGGGGCCGGCCGTGACCGCGACCCCGGCCGGGGTCGCGGCGCTGCTCGCGCTCGCGGACCAGCGGCTGCCCTCCGGCGGGCACGTCCACTCCGGCGGGGTGGAGGAGGCCGTCCGCGGCGGGCTCATCGCTGACGGGCCGAGCCTGCGCGCCTTCCTGCACCGCCGGCTGCTCTCCGTCGGGCGGGTCACCGCGGGCCTCGCGGCGGCCGCCGTCGGGCTCACCGCGGCGACCGTGCCGCGCCTCGACGCCGAGGCCGACGCCCGGACGCCGTCCCCGGCCCAGCGTGCGGCGTCCCGGGCGCAGGGCCGCGGCCTGCTGCGCCTGGCCCGTGCCGCCTGGGTCGGGCCGCACGTCGACCTCGC
>JACRAB010000388.1 GCA_016213575.1 Actinomycetota bacterium | reverse complement strand
TGAGCCCCGCGGGCCGGGCCGCGAGCCACGGCTCGGTGTCCGCGAGCGCCGCGCGGCCCTGGGTGAGGTAGGCGGCGTCTTCCGAGAGCAGGCGCATGAGCCGCCCGACCTCCGCGCGGCCGGTGTCCCGACGCAGGTCGAGCGCGACGAACGTGGCGTGCTCGGGGGCCGGGGTCGCGACGCCGTTCTGGTGCGCGCCGTGGAACGGCTCGACGCGCAGCGCCCGGGCGGCGTCCGCCGTCGCGGTGCCCCCGGCGGGGGTACCGGCCGCAGGGGGTGCGGTGGCCGCCGGGGCGGCCCCGTCGGTGCGTGCGGCGCGGACCGCGACGAGGCCGAGGCCCGTCGCGGCCGCGCCGCCGGCAGCCACCCCCGCGGTGGTGAGCAGCTGCCGGCGACTCGGTCCGCTCATCACTACATCCCGCTCGACATCGAGCCGGACGGCGTGGGCTGGTAGCTCTCGTTGGCGCCGGTGAAGTCCTTGCCGACCGAGTTCACGGTGACCGTGGAGCCGTCGGCGAGGGTGAGGACGACGGTCACCGGGTCACCGGCCTTGACCGGGTTCTTCAGCCCCATGAACATCACGTGGTCGCCACCGGGCTTCAGCTCGTGCGTGCCGCCGGCGGGGATGGTGAAACCGCCCTTCTTGGGCTGCATCTTCATCGCGCCGTCGACCATGACGACCTCGTGGAGCTCGAGCATCTCGGCGGCGTCCGACGTCGCGGAGACCACGGTGACGTCCGTGCTGCCGGTGTTCTTGATCATGCCGAACATCGCGGTCATGCCGCTGTCGGCGGACTTGACCCACGTGTCCGACACGGTCACGGGCGTCGTGGCGGCCGCGCCCGTGGTCGATGCGGTGGTCGGGGATGCGGCGGTCGGGGACGCGGACGGCGACACCGCGGCGTCGGTGCCCGACGCGGTGGAGCCGCACGCGGCGAGGACGAGGGCGGCGGCCGTCAGGACGACGGTGCCGGCGGCGGACCGGGCGGCGCCGGGCCGGCCGAGGAAGGACATGTGCACTGCGGGGACCTCTTCGCTGGGCGCGCCGGACCGGCCGGTCGCGCGGGAACTGGGGAGCGGCGCTCCTGCCGTCGGCAGGCGCGCAGGTGCTCCGGACGGCGGCCCGGCAGGCGGGTGCGGCGTCCGGCGGGGCCGTCAGGCGACGGCCGGCACGCTCCCGGGAGGTCCCCGGCGCAGCAGGTGGCGGACGACGACCCGCCCGCAGCCGGGGCGGTGGTGCGCGACGGGCGCCGACCGGTGCGACGCCGCGGGGACGCACGCCCGCGGGGCACCCGGCAGGGCGGGCCGCAGCCGCGCGAGCACCGCCTCGACCGCGCGCTCGCCGCGGGTGAGCAGCCAGGCCGTCACCGCCACCGCGACGGCGTGCGCGGCGGTCATCGACGTCCCGGTGTGCCCCATCGGGGCACCGCCCATGAAGAGGACGTGCGTGAGCACCTGGACGACGGCGAGGCCGGCGGCCGCGCGGAGCAGCGACGGTGCACGGACCGCGAGCCAGGCCCCGGCGGTGGCGCTCAGCAGGGCGGCGAGCACGAACGCGCCCGGCCCGGGCTCGGCACCGCCGGCGGCCGCGTGGGCGAGCAGCGCCAGGCAGGTCGCGAGCACGCCGAAGGCGGCGGTCCGCCCCGCCTGCACACCCGCCTGCCCCACCGTCTGCCCCGGCACACCGATCACGGTAGCGGCGGCGACCCCCTGATGACCCGGACCTTACGGTGACGTCATCCTTGTGGCATGACGTACACCGGTGAGGTCACCTCCGGCGGCCCGACCGACGTCCGGGTGCTGCCCGACGTCGTCGTCCGCAAGGCGAGCGTGTCGGCGATGAACAACAACTGCTACCTGCTCACGTGCCGGGCCACGGGAGAGCAGCTGCTCGTCGACGCCGCGGACGACGCGCCGCGGCTCCGCGCCCTCGTCGAGGAGGGCGCCGCGGACGGCGGCACGGGACTGCAGCTCGTCGTGACGACCCACCAGCACTGGGACCACCACCGCGCCCTCGCCGCGGTCGTCGCCGAGACCGGTGCGCGGACGGCGGCCGGCCGCGACGACGCGGACGCGCTGCCCGTCGCGCCCGACGACCGGCTCGACCACGGCGACACGGTGACCTTCGGCGCGGTGTCGCTGGGCGTCGTCCACCTGCGCGGGCACACCCCCGGCTCGGTCGCCCTCGTGCTGCGCTCGTCGGACGGCAGCACGCACGTGTTCACCGGCGACAGCCTCTTCCCCGGCGGGGTCGGCAACACCCAGAAGGACGCCGCCCGGTTCACGCAGCTCATCGACGACGTCGAGACGCGCCTGTTCGGGACGCTCCCCGACGAGACCTGGGTCTACCCGGGCCACGGCGGTGACACGACGATCGGCGCGGAGCGGCCCTCCCTGCCGCAGTGGCGCGAGCGGGGCTGGTGACGCGGCGGCTCAGCCGGCCGTGACCGGGACGGGCACGTAGCCCGCGCCGACGCAGACGAACCCGGCGGCCGTCGCCGCGGCGACCGGCCCCGCGCCGGCGAGCCAGGCCTGCGCGCGGGCCAGCGCGCCGGCGGGCGGGAGGCCAGCCACGAGCCCCTCGTGGAGCGCGCTCATGAGCGTCGCCGTCTCGGCGTCCGGCACCGGGACGACCGACGCGACGACCTGCGCCGTCCCGCCCGCGAGGAACGCCGCGCCGAGCCCGAGGAGCTCGTCGCCGGCCGGTGCGACGTGCCGCCCGCTGTCGCACGCGGCGAGGACGACGGTGTGCGGCAACGACTCGAGCCGTTCGAGGTCGTAGACGACGAGCGGCCCGTCGGACAGCAGCAGGTGCGAGAAGAGCGGGTTGTCCGCCGACAGCCGGCCGTGGGTGGCCAGGTGCGCGACCGAGGCGCCCGGCAGCGCCGCGGAGACCGCGGCGACCGTGGCGTCCGGGTCGACGACGGCGTCGACGCCGTAGAGGTCCGCGACGGCGCGCGCCTCCTGGGCCGCGTTCGCGAGCCGGGGGCCGGCGGCCACGACCGCGGGTCCGTGGGACGTCGGCCGGCCGCTCGCCGCGAGCCACACCGTGGCCGACGGCGCCACCGTGACCGGCCGGCCGTGGCACGACGGCAGCACCGACCACGCGGTCGCCTGGAGGACCCCGGTCGGGACGACGACGAGGTCACGACCCGCGGTCTCGCGCAGCGGTTCGAGGAGCAGCGCGTCGAGCCGCCGCCCGGCGTCCGCGAGCAGCGTCTGCGCCGCGGCCGCCCCGCCCGGGCTGCGGGCGGCCCGGATCATCCGCTGCACCGCGAACGGGACCCGCTCGACGAGTCCCGCGACGCGGTCGAGGTCCCCGAGGTGGTGCAGCCGGCAGCGCCGGTCGACGAGCGTGACGGCGTGCAGGGCGCCGTCGTGGACGACGTACTCGACGAGGGCGCGCTCGCCGAGGGCGGCCGCCAGGTCGGCCGGGGCGGCCGGCCGCACGAGGCTCTCCCGCAGCCGCGCCGTCCGCTCCGTGCCCGCCCCGCCGGACCGGCGCGCGAGGTCGCGGATCTCGCGCTCGAGCCGCGTCACCCGGGTGCGCAGCCGCTCCCCGCGGACCGAGGCCGCGCCCTCGTTGCGGGCGTCGTAGAGGTCCATGACCGCCCGGCGCAGCGTCGCCATCCGCTCGGCGAGCACGGGGTCCCGCGGCGGTGTCACCGGCCGGGTGAGCACGTGCGTCGCCCGGCTGCGCTCGGCCCAGCGCAGCACCCGCCGGGCGTCCGCGCTGTCGAGCGCCATGCCCACGCCGAGGTCGCACAGGTCCCCGCGGTGCGCGGCGGCGTGCGCCCTCAGGTCGGTCGCGGGCAGGACGGCGCGGAACTCGTCGAGCACCTCGAGGCCGCGCAGCGCCGCCCGCTCGGCACCCGCCGGGTTTCCCGCCGTCCGCCGCAGGAGAGCCGCCGCGTACCAGGCGCGGGCCCGCAGGTCCGCCGGGCGCCGGCCGTGCCGCAGCCGGCTCGCCGCCCGCAGGTGGTCCGGCCCGGACCGGTGCCGCTGCGCCGCCGCCACGTCGTGCGCGAGCAGGTGGGCGTCGAGCAGCGGCCCCCACCAGCCCGCGGCCCGCGCGACGTCGACGACGCGCGTGACGTCCCGCAGGCGCACGCTGCCGGCGGTCGCCGGGTCCTTCGCGAGTGCCTGGAGCTCGACGAGCCGGGCCAGCGTCACCTGGTCGGAGCGGCCGAGGCGGCGGAACTCCCGGCCGGCCCGCCGGGCGTGCGTCGCGGCCTCGGCGAGCGCGCCCGGCCGGGTCCGGCCGTCGATCGCGGCGACCTGGGCGCCGGTGAGCCGGGTGAGCGCGGCCGACGACCGGTTGCCCTCCTGGGTGAGCGCCTCGAGCGCCTCGAGGCCCACCTCGCGTGCCTCCCGCAGGAGCCGGACGGCGAGCAGCGCGTCCGCGCGCATCGAGAGCAGCTCGCCGACGTGGGACGACGCGGCGCGCAGCCGGTGCTCCGCGGCCCCGAGGACCTCCAGGGCCCGGGGGACGTCGCCCTGCAGGGCGTAGAGGTAGCCGAGGTTGGCCCGCGCGTACGCCGCGACGAGGTCGTCCCCCACGGTGCCCGCGAGGTCGGCCGCCTCGAGCAGGTCGCGCTCCGCGGTGACCAGGTCGAGCCGGTCGAGCAGCCCGGCGCCGCGGTTCAGAAGCACGGTGAGGACGCCGGCGTGGTCCTGCGCCTGGCGGAGGTCGACCAGGGCGGTCGCGTACTGGGCCAGCGCCTCGTCGAACCGCCCGCAGTTCCACAGGATCATGCCGTGCTGCGCCGTGGCGGTGAGCCGGTCCGGCCCCTCGAGCCGGGTCAGGGCCTGCTCCATCTCGCGCAGCGCGGCCGAGGCCCGGCCCTGGAAGCTCAGGGCGCCGGCGAGCGACATCCGGGCCAGCCCCTCGAGGGCGACGTCACGCGCGGCACGCGCCGCCCGCACGGCCGCGCGCAGGTGCGTCGCCGCCTCGTCGACCCGCCCGAGGTGGAAGCTGGCCAGGCCCGCGACCCGCGCCGCACGCGAGCGGTCGGCGGGACGGCGCGCCGTGCGGGCGGCCTCGACGAGGGCGACGGCCCGGGAGAGCGCCTCGCCCGGGTCGGTCTCCACGAGCCGGTGCGCCTCGTCGAGCGCCGACGCCGCGGACAGACCCGTCACACCAGGACACACTGGTGCGCCCTCACCCCTGCCCGCAATAGAGTTGCCGGGCCACGGAGCCAGGCCGGAGGCGTCACAGCACACGTGTGTACCAGGTCACGTCCGGAACACATGTATCAGGTGCGTCCGATCGCCCTCCGTGAGTTGACCCGACCCACAGCGGAAGGCGATCCAGGCCATGACCTCCCCGGGCAGAGACGACGAGGCGCCGTCGTTCACCGACTTCTCCCCCAACGAGTTCGTCGTCGCGACCCCTCACGTGTCACGGGTCCTGCGGCTGCTCGGGTCCGCCGACGTCCTCGAGCTCGAGAGCCACGAGGGGATCGGGCTGACCCGCCTCCTGCTCCACGACGTCGACGAGGTGGCCGCCCGGTTCGCGCGGACGCTGCGCCGGTCGCTCGTCCTGCCCGGCTCCCGCACCCCGCTGCGCGCCGAGTCCCCGCTCGAGCAGGTGCTCGCGGGCGTCCGGCTCACCTTCGCCGACCGCTGGGACGGCTGGTTCCCGCGGCTCGGCAAGAACCGGGTCATGGTCGGTGGCGAGGGCGCCCCCATCAAGATCATCCGCGGTGACGGCCCGCCGGCCGGTGACGTGCCGGCGTCGGACCTGCCCGTGCCCCGCGCCGGCGGTGCCGGGGTGACGGTCGGCCTGCTCGACACCCCGGTCCGTCACGACATCACGTACGACGGCCGGCTCCTGCCGGGCAGCAGCCGGCTCGACGTCACCGAGACCGCCGCCCTCGTCCAGGGCCACGGCACCTTCACCGCCGGGCTCGTCCACCAGCAGGCCGGTGACGCCGACCTCCTCGTGCGCGGGGTGCTCGCCGGCCGAGACGCCACGGCGACGGCCTGGGAGGTCGCGCTCGCGCTCTTCGACCTCGTGACGCAGGCCGAGACGCCGGTGCACATCGTCAACATGTCGCTCGGCTGCTTCACCGAGGACAACCGCCCGCCGCTGGTGCTCGCCGCCGCCGTCGAAATGGTCCGCGACGACGTCGTGCTCCTCGCGGCGGGCGGTAACCACGGCCGCCAGGGTCCCAAGGAGGTCCCGACGAGGATCGCGCCGCTGTGGCCCGCGGCCCTCGACGGCGTCGTCGCGGTCGGCGGCCGGATCCGGCACGGCAGCGGCCACGAGCCGGCGCCCTTCACCCCGCGCACCCCGTGGGTCAACGTCCTCACGGACGGGACGGACGTCGTGAGCACCTTCCTCGACGGCAAGGTCTCGCTCGGGGGCACCGTCGAGCAGTTCGACGGGGTGGCCCGCTGGTCGGGCAGCAGCATGGCGTCCGCCGTGGCGGCGGGGCGGCTCGCCGCGCTCGCCGGTGGCGAGGGCGGTGCGCGGGGGGCGCTCGCCCGGATCGTCGCCGGGGCCCCGGACGACGTCCTCTCGGTGTACTCCGCACCGGACGCGGGGTGACGACGGTGGCCACGGCAGCGCAGGGCGGGTCGCACCTCGTCGCGGACCTCGTCGCCCGGGCCCTGCAGGGCGACGACCGGGCCTGGGGAGCCCTCGTCGCCCGCTACGCACCCCTCGTCACGTCCGTGTGCCGCCGGCACCGGCTCGACGAGGCGGACACCCTCGACGTCGCGCAGGGGGTCTGGCTGTCGCTCCTGGAGCACCTGGGGTCGATCCGGGAGCCGGCGGCGCTGCCCGGGTGGATCGCGACGACGACGCGGCGGGAGTGCCTGCACCTGCTGACCGGCAAGGGCGGCCGGCAGCGGGCGGAGCTGGTGGGCGAGGTCGACGGGGCGACGATCGACCTCACCGAGCAGCTCGACGACATGATCGTGCAGGCCGAGCGGCACGCGGCCCTGCTCGAGGCGCTCGCCGACCTGCCGCCGCAGCACCAGCAGCTCGTCGTCCTGCTCATCCACGACCCGCCGCTGGCCTACGCGGAGATCGGGCGACAGCTCGGCATGCCCATCGGCAGCATCGGCCCGACCCGCCAGCGCTGCCTCGAGAAGATCCGCAACCATCCCGCGGTCGCAGCGCTCCTCGAGAGCCCCGCACGGCCCGCCCACCGTTGACCTCGACCCAGGGGAATGACATGTACGACGACCAGTGGACCGACGACGAGCTCCTCTCCGAGCTCGGCGAGGCGCTGCGTGCCGAGCGCGAGGTGCCCGGCGCGCTCGTCGACGCCGGGAAGGCGATCTTCACCTGGCGTTCCATCGACGCCGAGCTGACCGCCCTGACGCAGGCGCACCTCACCTACGACTCGTTCGCCGACGACGCCGCTCTCCAGGGCGAGGAGAGCAGCCTGCTCGTCGGGGTGCGGTCGGAGCAGGCCGCCCTGCGCTCGCTGACGTTCGCGGCCGACGACCTGTCGATCGAGCTGGAGGTGACCGACGACGGCGTCCTCGGTCAGCTCGTGCCGCCGCAGTCCGCGACCGTCGAGGTGCTCTCCCCCGACTCCAGCCGCGTCGACGTCCCCGTCGACGAGGTCGGCTGGTTCACCCTGCGGCCGGTGCCGACGACCCGGTTCCGCCTCACGTGCCACCTCGGGTCCGGCGCGAGCGTGGTCACCGACTGGATCAGCCTCTGACCCGGGCCCGTACCCGGTTCACGCGCCGGCCGAGTCCTTCGTGCGGTTCGACACGAGCAGGCTCGCGACGGTCGTGACGGCGAGGACGCCGACGATGAACGACAGGCTCCACAGGATCGAGATCGTCGGGACGGACTCGAACTTCTCGCCGCCGTTGAGGAACGGCAGCTCGTTCTCGTGGAGCGCCTCGAGGATGAGCTTGACGCCGATGAATCCGAGGATGAGCGACAGGCCGAGGGACAGGTAGATGAGCCGGTCGAGCAGGCCGCCGAGCAGGAAGTAGAGCTGACGCAGCCCCATGAGGGCGAAGAGCGTCGCGGTGAAGACGATGAACGGGTCCTTCGTGAGCCCGAAGATCGCCGGGATCGAGTCCAGCGCGAAGAGCAGGTCGGTCGACCCGATCGCGAGGAAGACGATGACCATCGGGGTGAGCATGAAGCGCCCCGCGTCGCGGGTCGTCAGACGCGACCCGACGAAGTCCTTCGTCAGCGGGAGCACCCGGCGCGCGCCGCGCACGAGGGCGTTCTCCTGGAAGTCCTCCTCGTCGGACTCCCCCTGCCGGGCGAGCTGCACGGCGGTGTAGATGAGGAACGCCCCGAAGAAGTAGAAGACCCACGAGAAGCGCTCGATGGCGGCCGCGCCGACGAGGATGAACCCGCCGCGGAGCACGAGCGACAGGATGATCCCCATCATGAGCACGAACTGCTGGTTGGCGCGGGGCACCGCGAACCGGCTCATGATGACGACGAAGACGAAGAGGTTGTCGACGCTGAGGCTGTACTCGGTGAGCCAGCCCGCGACGAACTCGCCCGCGGGCCGGGGGCCGGCGACGGCGAGGAGCACGAGCGAGAAGGCGAGCGCGAGGCTCACGTAGAACGCCACCCAGAGCGACGCCTCCCGCATCGAGGGGGCGTGGGGCCGCCGGGCGACGACCGCGAGGTCCACGAGCAGCAGCAGGCCGAGGACGACGAACGTCGCGACCTCGAACCAGGCGGGGAGCGTCACGACACCTCCGGGCAGGCCGTGGCGGGCCCCACCGGGTGCCGGCGGGTCGCCGACGGCGGGCGAACAGACGTTCCGATGGTAACCAGCGCCGCCGGATCACGCGCTCGCGCCGGGCCGCCCTGTGGACGACCCGGCGCGGACGCGCTCCCGGAGGGGCTCAGTAGCGGAAGCGGCTCACCGCGCCCTGGAGGTCGCTGCCGACCCGGGCGAGGGCCTCGGCGCTCGTGAGCGCCTCGTCGACGGTCGTCGCCGCGGACGACGCCGCCCGGGCGACACCCTCGATGCTCGCCGCGATCTCGCCGGACCCGGCGGCCGCGATGCCGACGCCGCGGTTCATGTCCTGCGTCGTCGCCGTCTGCTCCTCGACGGCGCTGGCGATCGTCGCCTGGAACTCGGTGATGCGGGCGATGACGTTGGCGATCTCGCCGATCGCCTCACCGGCGCGGCCGGTGTCCGACTGGATCGCCTCGACCCGGCGGGAGATGTCCTCCGTGGCCCGGGCGGTCTCCTGCGCGAGCTGCTTGACCTCGTCGGCGACGACGGCGAAGCCCTTGCCCGCGTCCCCGGCGCGGGCCGCCTCGATCGTCGCGTTGAGGGCGAGGAGGTTGGTCTGCTCGGCGATCGTCGTGATGAGCCGGACGACGTCCCCGATCTCGCGGCTGGACTCCATGAGCGTGTTCATCGTGTCGGTCGTCGCGGCGACGGCGCCGGCCGCGTCCTGGGCGACGCTCACGGCCTCCTGCGCGTTGCGGGCGATCTCCGCGATCGAGGCGTCCATCTGGTTGGACCCGGCGGCGACGGCCTGCACGTTCTGCGAGACGGTCGTGGCGGACGACGAGACGACGTCCGCCTCGTTCGCGGCGGTGCCGGCGGAGGCGCTGGCCCGGGCGGCGACGTCGCGCAGGGTGTCGGCCTCGCGGGTCAGTCGCACCCCGGCCTCGGCGACCTGGGCGACGACGCCGGCGACGGCGGCGAAGGCGGTGTTCGCCGCGGCACCGATCCGGGACAGCTCGTCGCCGCCGGTGTCGGGGGCGCGACGGGTGAGGTCCCCGGCCGCCACGGCGGCGAGGGTCTCGGAGAGCCGGCCGAGCCCGCGGGACACCGACGTCGTGACCGCGGCCGCGACGCCGACGACCGCGCCGATGGCCAGGAGCGCGACGGCGAGGACGACGAGCCGCAGCCGCTTCGCGTAGGCGTCGACCGAGGCCTCGACCTTCGCGGTCTCGGCGTCGAGCGCGTCGATGGCGCTCCCGACGGCCTCGTCGGTGACGTCGTTGGCGGTCTGGATGTCCTCGAACTTCGCCTGCTGCGCACGCTGGTCCGCCACCGCACCGTCGATGACGGCCGCGATCCCGTCCGCGTAGCCCGCGAACGCGGCACGCAGCGGTGCGACGGCCTTGCGGGCTCCGGCGTCGAGCGGGAGCGCGTCGAGGGCGTCGAGCTTCTTCGTCACCTTGGCGGTGTCGTCGGCGAGCTCGGCCTTCTCCTCGGCGGGCGTCGCCATGAGCAGGGACTTGTAGCCGTCGACCTTGAGCTCGCTCGCGCGGGTGTCGAGCTCGCGCACGAGGTTGCCGGCCGAGGTGAGGGTGTCGACGCGGGCCCGGGCGTCCGTCGACGCGGCCGACATGGAGAGCGCGCCCGCCACACCGGCTCCTGTCGCGAGCACGGCCGCGACCCCGAGCGCGGTGACCTTCTGCCGAACTGTGAGCTGCAGCGCCATGCGTGTCTCCGACGTCCTCTCCGTGACGGCGGGCTCCCGGCAGGGCCGGGGTGCCCGATCAGGGAGGACATCGGCGCTCCGGAGCGCCATCTGTAGGCACCGGGACCACCCGTCCGCCGGCCGCGGCCGCCCGCGGACCGCCGCGGTCGCGGCGCCCGTTCAGCTCGCCCCGGCCGCCCGCATCTGGCGCAGCTCCTTCTTCAGCTCCGACACCTCGTCGCGCAGCCGTGCGGCGAGCTCGAACTGGAGCTCGGCGGCCGCCGAGTGCATCTGGTCCGTGAGCTGCTGGATGAGGTCGGCGAGGTCGGTCGCCGGCAGGTTCGCCGCGGCCCCCGTCGCCGGGCGCCCGCCGCTGCGCATCCCGGGCACGGGCGCCTTGCCCCGGCTGCGCTGCCGGCCGCCGCCGCCGATGAGCTCCTCGGTGTCGGCCTCCTCGCGGGCGATGAGGTCGGTGATGTCCGCGATCTTCTTGCGCAGCGGGGTCGGGTCGACGCCGTGGGCGGTGTTGTACGCGACCTGCTTCTCGCGGCGCCGGTTCGTCTCGCCGATGGCCTGCTCCATCGACGGGGTGCTCCGGTCGGCGTACATGTGGACGGCGCCGGACACGTTGCGGGCGGCGCGGCCGATCGTCTGGATGAGCGACCGCTGCGACCGCAGGAAGCCCTCCTTGTCGGCGTCGAGGATGCTCACGAGCGACACCTCGGGCAGGTCGAGGCCCTCCCGGAGCAGGTTGATCCCGACGAGGACGTCGAACTCCCCCTGCCGCAGCTCGCGGAGCAGCTCGACCCGGCGCAGGGTGTCGACCTCGGAGTGCAGGTACCGGACGCGGACGCCCTGCTCGAGGAGGTAGTCGGTGAGGTCCTCGGACATCTTCTTCGTCAGGGTCGTCACGAGGACGCGCTCGTTCTTCGCGGCGCGCTCACGGATCTCCCCGAGGAGGTCGTCGATCTGGCCCTTCGTCGGCTTGACGACGACCTGCGGGTCGATGAGGCCGGTCGGCCGGATGATCTGCTCGACGACGCCCCGGCCCTTGGCCAGCTCGTAGTCGCCCGGGGTCGCCGACAGGTAGACGGTCTGCCCGATCCGCTCGAGGAACTCCTCCCACTTCAGCGGGCGGTTGTCCATCGCGCTCGGGAGCCGGAAGCCGTGGTCGACGAGCTGCCGCTTGCGGGACATGTCCCCCTCGTACATCGCCCCGATCTGCGGCACGGTGACGTGCGACTCGTCGATGACGAGCATGAAGTCCTCGGGGAAGTAGTCGAGCAGGGTGTTCGGGGCCGTCCCGGGGCCGCGGCCGTCGATGTGCCGCGAGTAGTTCTCGATGCCGGAGCACGAGCCGACCTGGCGCATCATCTCGACGTCGTAGGTCGTCCTCATCCGCAGCCGCTGGGCCTCGAGCAGCTTGCCCTGGCGCTCCATCTCGGCGAGCCGGTCGGCGAGCTCGAGCTCGATGCCCGCGATGGCCCGCTCCATCCGCTCCGGGCCGGCGACGTAGTGCGTCGCCGGGAAGACGTACATCTCCTGCTCCTCGTGGACGATCTCGCCCGTGAGCGGGTGCAGGGTGTAGATCCGGTCGATCTCGTCGCCGAAGAACTCGAT
>JACRAB010000387.1 GCA_016213575.1 Actinomycetota bacterium | reverse complement strand
CAGACCGGCACCGGCCGGGACGGCAACGAGGCCGCGAGCCGCCAGGCGAGCGCGAGGACGACGAGCGCGACCGGGACGGCGACGACGGGCCGCCACAGGCCGGCCGGCACGAGCACGGCCGCGGACAGCGCGACGCCGGCCACCGCGAACGCGGCTCCCGGACCGACCCGGGCCAGCACCCGGCCCGCGACCACCTCGCCGGGGAGCACGACGACGTGCGGGCCGTCGTCCGTCGCGGCCGGGGCCGTCGCGCTGCTCACGGCCGACGACGGTACCCGCCCGGGTCCCGGCGTGCGGCAGGGGCCGCCCGACGTCGTCGGACGGCCCCTGCCGTTCTCGTGGCGGTGCTGCCTCAGCGGCTCACAGGGTGACGGCGGAGACCCGCGTCGCCCAGTTCGCGAGCGACGTCCGGGTGCCGCCGCAGCTGCCGATGCCGCCGGTGAGGTACTCCGTCAGCGTGCAGCTCTGCTCGATCGTCTCGCTCGCGAGCCAGAGCCGGTCGCCGTCCATCGCGGCCGCGCCGTAGTCGCCCCAGCGCGGTCGGCCGCCGCCGAACGCCTCGTAGCCGGAGAAGCCGTCCTTCGGGCCGACGCCCTCGGAGATGACCCGCACCGTCGGCCGGCCGCTGTTGAGAACGGTGTACGTCGCGCTCGGGTAGTGGTCGGTGCCGACGAGCGTCGCGGCCATGACGACCTTGCCGCTGCGCGTCTGCGCGAGCGCCGGGTAGCTCACGTCGTGGCCGGCGACCGCGACGTACCCGGTCTCGTCGGTGCGGGCCCTGAGCCGGCCCTTCTCGACCTCGGCCTCGACCGTGACCCAGAGGATGCCCGCACGGGTCTGGCCGCCGACCTGCACCGCGGTGCTGAGGGCACCCCAGATCTCGCCGTCCGCGTAGAGGACCTGCTGCATCCGGGTGTCACCGCTGTCGAGACCGCTGAGCTCCTCGGTCGTCGTCGGCGCCGTGTTGAAGAACAGCCCCCAGCAGCCGACGCCCGGGCCGAACGTGTCACCCCGGTCGTTCAGGCAGTCCGCGAGCGGGGTCGGGCCTGGCTTCTGGACCGACTCCGGCGGCAGCGCGTACCGGGCCGCCGGGACGAGCTTGTTCGCCAGGCGCAGGTTCGGCGTCGCCGAGTCGAGCGACCTCGTGTTCGTCAGCGACCAGACACCGATCCGCTTCTCGCTCGGTGCGGTGTTGCCGGTCTCCGAGCCGTCGCCGAGCGTCGAGCTGAGGAAGAACTCGGTGCCGCCGTTCGCCCGGGAGTCCTGCCCCTTGGGCGCGATCGCCGGCCACACCGTGAAGCTGCGGAACGGGCCGAGCTTCGGGCTCTCGAACATCTGCATCGTCGGCTTGTCGACGCCCGCGACGAGCTGGCGCTTGGAGATGGCGTAGATCTGCGCGCCGGTGTAGGCCGCGCCGCCGTTCGAGCCGTCGCTGAAGAGCGAGTACTCGTTCGTCGTGAGGTAGATGCCGTTCCGGTCCGCGCCGATGTGCGGGTAGTCGCCGATGCACGCACCGGGGCTCGTCACCTCGGGCCCGGCGTCGGCCGGGTCGATCGGGTCGCAGCCGTGGTCGGGCGTGCCCTCGGTGCCGTCGTTCTGCACCGGCAGCTTGTAGAGCTTCCAGTCGCCGGTCGGGTCCGAGGTGCGGCTCACGGCGATGTCGAGCCGGTTCTTGCCGGTGAAGTTCCCCGTGCCCGGGTCCTGGTCGATCGTGAGGATCGCGAGGAAGTACCGGCCCGTGTCGGGGTCGAAGTGGCAGATCGGGTCGGTGACGAAGGCGCCGAACTCACCCGTCGTCCGGTTGATGCCCGGCGTGTAGCCGAAGAACTCGTTGAGCCCGATCGTCGGCGTCACGGCGTGCCCGGCCTTGTCGTAGACCCGCAGCGCCGTGTTCACCGACTCGACCACGTGCCCGGGGCCGACGCAGAGCGCCTGGTCCGGGGGCTCGAGCGAGAACTGGTTGCCGTTCGACGCCAGCCGCTGGTCGCGGTGGTTGATGCCCGGGAAGGTCACGGCCACCTCCCGGCCGGCGGCGGCGACGCGGGCCGGGCGGACGGCGGGCCCGCTCGTCGCGGGCGGCTCGCCGCCCTCGCCCTCGTCGTGCCCCTCGCGGGCGACCGGGAACTCCGGGTCGCCGATCCTGTCCGGCCCCGTCGTCGCGACGATCCCGGAGAGCCGGACCGAACCGGCGCTCACGAGCGGGTTGTCGGCCGCGGCCGCCGGACCGGCGATCGCGACGACGGAGGTCGCCGCCCCGAGCGCGGCAGCCATCGCCAGGTACGTCACTCTTCGCATGCGCGAACCTTCTTTCACGGAGGACGCGGGCCGTGCTCCCCGCCGGCCCGACGGGCGGCAAGGTAGACCTGCTCCGCTATGTCGGAGAAGGGGTGAGCCACACCTTTTGGTCCCCGGAGCCGGACTTTCGTCCCGTCGTCACCGTGAGAGCCGCAGAGACCGGCGTCGACCCGGGCGGTACCCACGCCTTCGTACCGTGGCGGCCATGCCGGTCCGCACCGCCGCCCAGCGCCCGCCGATCACCCTCCGTCACCTGACAGGGGTGCTCGTGGCGGCCCTGGCGCTCGCCGCCCGGCCCGGACGGGCGTCGTCGTCATCGTCGTCAGGGAGAACTACGTCGCGTTGCTCACCGGCTCCAGGTGCCCGGCTCCTGCCGCACGACAACCCGCGGCCCGCAGGCGGCGTCCCGAGGGTGTGACCACCGCCGCCCGCCGGGCCGGGCGCCTGCTGCGCCGCATCCTCGTCGCGGCGACCGCCGTCGCCGTCCTCGCCGGCACCGGCACGGCCGGGTGGCTGCTGACGCTGCAGCACGGCACGCCGGCGGCGTCCGCCCACACCCAGGGCCGGGACGCCGCGTGGCTCGGGCACGCCTGGGTCGACGGCCGCCGCGGCGAGGCGGACGCCGTCGCGCTGGCCGGCCGGCTGCGCGCCGGAGGCTTCTCCGACATCTACGTCCACGCCGGCCCGCTGCGGGACGACGGCACGCTCGACCCGACGCTCGCGCCCCGGCTGCCATGGGTCGCCGGTCGGCTCCGGGCGCTCGTGCCCGGGCTCCGGGTGCAGGCGTGGCTCGGGGACGTCGTCGGGCCGGACCGGATGCGGCTCGACGACCCGGCGACCCGGGAGCGGGTCGTGGCCTCGGCCCGGCAGGTGCTCGCCGCCGGGGCGGACGGCGTCCACTACGACCTCGAGCCGCTGCCGAACGGGGACGCCGGCTACCTCGCCCTGCTCGAGGCGACCCGGCGCGAGACCCGGGCCCGCGGCGCGCTGCTGTCGGTGGCCGCGGAGCCGGTGCAGCCGCTGCCCGGCACGGCCGCCGCGACGACGTGGGCGCGGCCCGTGTGGTGGACGCCGGAGTACCTCCACGAGGTGGCGGTCCGCGTCGACCAGGTCGCGATGATGACGTACGACACGGCGCTGCCGAGCCGGCGGCTCTACACCGGGCTCGTCGTCCGGCAGCTGGAGGTCGCGGCGGCGGTCGTGCCGGACGACGTGACGCTGCTGGCCGGGCTGCCCGCCTACCGCGGCGCGACGCTCCAGCACCGGCCCGGCGCCGAGACGGTGCCGGCCGCCGTGCGCGCGGCCCGGCTGGCCGCTCCCCCGGCGGGCACGCAGCCGTTCGGGGTCGCGCTCTACGCCGACTTCACCGCGACGGACGACGACTGGCGCGCCGTCCGCGACGGCTGGTCGGCACCGCCGCGCTGACCGCGGGCCTGCCGGGACGCGACGTTTCGTAGGGTGGCCGCATGGACGACGTACCCGCACTGCTGCGCCGGATGGTGACGACCGACCCGGGCCGGCCGCGGGTGACCTGGTACGGCCCGGACGGCGAACGCGTCGAGCTCTCCGGCAAGGTCCTCGACAACTGGGTCGCGAAGACCGCGAACCTCCTCGTCGACGAGCTGGACGTCGGTCCGGGCAGCCGCGTCGTCCTCGACCTGCCGCCGCACTGGCGCACCCTCGTCTGGCTGCTCGCGGTGTGGTCGGCGGGCGCCTGCGTCGTCGTCGAGCGGCCCGGTCCGCAGGGCACCGACGGCCCCGCCCAGCCCGCCGCCGAGCCCGTCGAGGTGCTCGTCACCGCCGACCCGGACGGGCCCGGCGCGACGCTGTGGCGGTCCCGGGCCGACCGGCTCGTCGTCGTCGCGCTGCCGGCCCTCGCGATGTCCTTCGGGGCGGGTCTGCCGGACGACGCGCTCGACTACGCCCTCGAGGTCCGGACGTTCGGCGACGTCTTCGTGCCGTTCGTGCGGCCGGCCCGGTCGGACACGGCCTACTTCGAGATCCTCGACGGCGCGCAGGGCATCTCGGCGCCCTACGCGGAGATGCTCCGGTTCGCCAGCCACGAGGCCAAGCTCGACGACGGCGTCCGGCTGCTCACCGGCGGCCCGGGCACCGACCCGCTGCTCGACCTCGTCGGCCCGCTCGTCGCGGACGGCTCGGTCGTCGTCCACCACGACCCGGCGGCGCTCGACGAGGCCGCCCTCGACCGGCTCGCCGGGCAGGAGGGCGTGACGACCGTCCGGATCCGCTGACCCGGACGCCCGCGGCGGGTCTCAGGCCCCGCCCACGCTCCAGACCCAGTTCGACGGCAGCCGAAGCCGCGAGCGCAGCTGGGTGCCGGTGAGGGTCGCGGTCGCGCCGCTCGACGACGTCGCGGTGACGGTCTTCGCGGCCTTGCCCGCCGTCCGGGTCGAGACCCGGACGCTCACGACGTCGCGCAGCCCGAACGCCGTCCGCATCGAGGCCTGCGGGACGGTCCGCCGCCAGGACGCCATCGGGTTGCCGGCCGCGAGGCTGTAGGGGTCCGCGACGCTCACGAGGTACGGCATGGCGGCGCCGAAGACGTCCCGGTTGTCCTGCGTGCGCCCGCCCGAGCTCGAGTAGTAGAGCGCCTGCGCCGGGGCGCCGGCGTAGGTGAGGATCCGGCCCTTCGTCGCGGTGACGGCCGTGACCCAGTAGGACCCGTACGCGCCGAGCTCGACCTCGTAGCCGCGGAACGCCTGGTCCCGGGTGCTGTCGTAGACGGTGCAGCCGCCGCACGCCGCCCGCGGGCCGCGCAGCAGCTTGGCCCACGCGTAGGTGCGGCCGGCGACGGCCTGCGCCTGGAGCGCGGCCGGGCCCCGGACGCCCCAGGACGTCGGCATCTCGGCGAGGCCGCGCAGGTAGCTGCTGCCGAGCGGGAGCTCGTTGACGACCTCGAGCCGGGTGCCGACCCGCACGACCCACATCTCGCCGTAGCGGTAGGGCCGGGACGCCTTCGACCCCTCGGTGCCGGTGCCGGACAGCCGGGCGACCGCGGCGTTGCCGACCCAGTCCGGCGTCCCGGTCCACGTCACGTGGACGGCGGCCGTCGTGGCGAAGACCTTCGTCGTCCCGCGCCGGACCTCGACCCCGCCACCGGCGGCCGGGACGGCCACGAGGGTCGCCCCCGGCGCCACCGAGGCCTTCGCGGTGCCGGCGGACAGCCGCAGCGCGACCGCGCCGGTCACCCCGGGAGCCGGGGTGACACCGAACGTGGCGCGGGACGTCGCGTGGAGCAGGTTGACCTTGACGTGCCGGCTGTCGGTCACAGACGCCACCGCCGTGCCCGGGTAGTAGGTGGAGAGAATCGTCGTCGACGAGGCACCGCCCTTGGCCATCGCGTAGGCGCCGTACTGGCTCATGCCGACGCCGTGCCCGAACCCGGACCCGCGCAGCGCGAACGACGACGGGACGACGGCCGACGGCGCGGAGACCGCGCGGACGTACCGGTTCAGCGAGGCGAGCAGCGCCGCGGAGACCTGCCCCGGGACGGCGGCGACGCCGATCCGGCGCACCGTCGTGCCGTTCGCGGCGAGCCACGCCGCGCCCTGGGCCTGGATCGTGCCGTTCTTCACGAGCACCGTCGGCCGGCCCGTGTACGAGGCGAGGATCGCCTCCAGGCCGTCCGTGCCGGTGCCGGGGACGACGACCGCGGTGCTGCGGAACGCCGTCGGGACGAGGTTCGCGAGCTTGGCGAGGGCGGCGTCGCGCGAGGTGCCGCGGACGTCGACGACCCCTTCGAGGACGCCGCGCAGCGCGGTGACGGAGGCGGCGCCGATACCGCCGGTGCCGGCGAGGTGGACGTCGGTCACGGCGAAGGTGCTCAGCGCCGTGGACGTGGCGGCGGGCACCCCGGTGGGGCCGGCCGGGAGCACGACCCAGCCGAGCCGGGCCGCGACACCGGCGGCCGTTGCGGCGGTCACGGGGTCGTTCGGGTCGACGAGCATGGCGTCGGTGGTCGGCCGGCCGGCCGCGGTGAGCAGGTCGCCGATCCGGTTGCCGGACGCCACGAGGACGTCCTGCGACGTGGCGCCGCCGATCGTCACCGGGGTCGCGCCGAGGTCGGTGACCTGGGTGCCGACGCCGGCGCCCCAGGTGCCGGTGCGACCGACGAGGACGACGCGGGTGACGTTGTCGCGCCGGACCCGGGCGACGACCTCGGCGGAGAGCGCCGCGCCCGGGGAGCTCATGAGCTCGGCGTGGTAGGTCCGGGCGAGGGCACCGGCGAAGGCGGCCTCGCTGCGGTGCCCGACGTCGGAGGACACGACGACGAGCGTCGGCGCCGCACCCCCGTAGCGCCGGGTGCCGTCCGCGACGGACGCCGCGGTGCGGGCCGCGAGCCGGTAGGCCGGGCAGGGCCCGATGACGCTCGTCGCCGTCGGCAGGATCTCGACCCGGGCGCGGTACGGGGTCGACGTCGAGGTCGCGGAGCGGGCGGTGACGGTGACGAGGTAGGTGCCGGGCGGCACCCGCGCCCCGGCCGTCGTCGTCGCGGCCCAGCGGACGGAGACGGCGCTGCCGCTCCCGGTCCGGGTCCACACCGGCGTCGTCGAGCAGGCGCTCGTCACGGCGACCTTCCACGACTGGGTCCCGGTGAGCCGGGCGGACACGGCGACCGGCGTGGCGGTGCCGTGGACGAGCGTTCGCGGCGTCACGGACGGGCGCAGGATCTCGGCGCCGACCCGGCTCGCGACCATCGTGCGCAGCGCCGGCATCTTCGCGTAGAGGTGCGCGCCCGGGCAGGCGGTCGGCCCGACGTTGCGGTGCGCGAGCATCGTCGGGACGGTCACCCTGGCCCCTGCGGGGTACCTGAGGTTGCCCGCGGAGACGAGGGTCGCCGTCCCGCGGGGGTCGATCCGGTTGAGCGAGAACTTCCAGGCGAAGACCCGGGAGATCGCGGTGAGCATGGCGGGCGACGGGGTGGCGGTCTCGTAGTTGCCCATCGCGGAGACGCCGAACGTCTCGGCGTTGAAGCCGAGGGCGTGCGCGCCCCGGACGTTCTTGGCGAGCCCGCCGTAGCGGCCCTCCCACAGCCGGCCGAACCGGTCGACGAGCACGTTGTAGGCGATGTCGTTCCAGCCCCGGACCTTCGTGTGGTACGCGTAGATGCCCCTGAGCTGGGCCGGGACGTCGGCCGCCGAGTAGCCGTTCGAGCCGGCCGTGTGGTGGAGCACCCCGGCGACGACCCGGGCGTTGTACTCGAGGGTCCCGCGGCGCAGGGACTCGTCGGCGCCCCACTGGGCGCGGGTGAGGATGGTCGGCCGGGTGCCCGCGGCCTGCGCGGACGCCGTCGCGGTCGTGCCGACGGTGCCGTCGGCCGCCGACGTGCCCGGGTCGACGAGCGCGAGCCCGAGCCCGGCGGGCGCGGTGCCGGTGGCGCTGAGCACCTTGACCTGGACGCCGTCCGCCCGGCCCGAGGTGAGGATCGGGTCGGTGCCGCCGCCGGTGGTGCCGCCCGCCTCGGCGCTCGTCGGGTCGGGGCCGTCGTCGGCGACCGGGGCCGGCGTCCACTCGCCC
Organism: Actinomycetota bacterium; assembly: GCA_016213575.1. Taxonomy (GTDB): domain Bacteria; phylum Actinomycetota; class Actinomycetes; order Actinomycetales; family Kineosporiaceae; genus R-H-3. The sequence continues at coordinate 1,302 of JACRAB010000387.1, read as the reverse complement.
CACGTCCCGTTCTCGTGGACCCGGATCGCGATGCTCGTGCCCGGCGGGGTCGTCCCCGTCCAGGTCACGCCGGCGACCGCGAACTCCGGGGTCGTCCGCCGCGGCGTGAGGACGGCGACCTTGAGCCCCGACGGTGCGACCGCGGTGCTGCCGACCCGGCTGCCCGCCGTCCCGAGGGTCAGGGCCCGGCCGGCGGAGCGCTCCGCCCCGAGCGCCGCCGCGTCGACCCCGCCCAGCGCCGTCCGGGTGACCTCCGGCGCGACCGGGTGCGGCGCCGCCGCGAACGCGTCCGCCATCGTCGGGAGGAGCACGGCGAGGGGCTGGACGGCGAGGACGGCGACGAGCGGGGCGAGCCTGCGCACAGGTGGGTCTCCTAGCTTGCTGGCAAGGCGACCTGAGCCGCCGGGCACCCTCCATTCGTCCCCTCGCCGCGCCCCCTTGACGGGGGCTCACGAATCCGTGCTCACGTCCACCCGGACGGACCATCGCCGGACGAGGCCGTCCGGGTGACCCGGGTGACCGGCGGTGATCACCGGCCCCGGTCGGCGGTCGCCCGGCAGCCGGGTGACGGCTGTGACGTCGGTCACCGACCGGCCGGGCCGGCCGCCGTCCGGCCGGGCCGGTGTGACGAGGACCCTCCTGCCCGCGGCGGGACCGCCCGGTTAGAGTCCCTTCGACCGCAGCGGCGCCGCGGTCCGCACGACGCGACGCCGCAGGCCCCCGGACACGAGGACGTGAACGCATGGACAAGGTGGTCCGTGACGCGGCGGACGCCGTCGCCGACATCGGTGACGGGGCGTCCCTGTCCGTCGGAGGGTTCGGCCTCTGCGGGATCCCGAGCGTCCTCATCGCCGCCCTGCACGACGCGGGCGCGAAGGACCTCGAGGTGGTCTCGAACAACTGCGGCGTGGACGGCGCGGGGCTGGGCATCCTGCTCGGCGCCGGCCGGATCCGCCGGGTCGTCGCCTCGTACGTGGGTGAGAACAAGGAGTTCGCCCGGCAGTACCTCGCCGGCGAGCTCGAGGTCGAGCTGACCCCGCAGGGCACGCTCGCGGAGCGGCTGCGCGCCGGCGGCTCCGGGATCCCGGCGTTCTACACCGCGACCGGGGTGGGTACCCAGGTCGCGGACGGCGGGCTGCCGTGGCGGTACGCCGCCGACGGGTCGGTGCTCGTCGCCTCTCCCGCGAAGGAGACCCGCGCGTTCGCCACCGCCGACGGTGAGAAGACGTTCGTGCTGGAGCGGGCCATCGTCACCGACTTCGGGCTGGTCCGGGCCTGGAAGGGCGACCGGCACGGCAACCT
>JACRAB010000377.1 GCA_016213575.1 Actinomycetota bacterium | reverse complement strand
TGGCCGCCTGGCCGGAGGCCCCGGCGGGCACCCGGCGTCCGCGACCGGCCCGGCCGGCGACCTCGGCGGCCTCCCGCCACGCCTGCTGCGCGGCGGTCTGGCTGCCGGGCAGGCCCGACGTCATCGCCGAGGCCGGGGCGCCGCGCCACAGGTGGCAGATCGCCAGGGCGAGCGCGTCGGCGGCGTCGGCCGGCTTCGGGGTCTCGGCGAGGTCGAGGATCCGGGTGACCATCGCGGCGACCTGCTTCTTGCCCGCGCGGCCGTCGCCGGTGACGGCGGCCTTGACCTCGGACGGCGTGTGGACGGCGACCGGGATGCCGCGCTGGGCGGCCGCGAACACCGCGAGCCCGGCGGCCTGGGCCGTGCCCATGACCGTCGAGACGTTGGACTGGGCGAACACCCGCTCGACGGCGACGACGTCCGGGCGCACCTGGTCGAGCCAGCCGGCGAGCGCCTCCCCGACCCCGAGCAGGCGGGCGCCCAGGTCGTCGGTGGCCGGGGTCGTGATGACGTCGACGGCGACGAGGACGACGTCCCGGCCGCGGCGGCCCTCGACGACGCCGACGCCGCAGCGGGTCAGCCCCGGGTCGACCGCCAGCACGCGCACCTGCTCAGCGTCGCACGCCGGACGGTGCCGGGGCCGGTCCTGGCGTCCGGGCACGCCGGGCCAGCGCCCCGCCGAGGGCCGCGGCGAGCAGGATCGAGACGACGTGCCCGACGGGCGCGACCTCCCGGTCCGTCAGCCCGACGAACAGGTACGGCGTGAGGGCGAGGAACGCGACGGCCGCGGGGGCGCGTTCCCAGCGGTGCCCGTAGGCGACCGCGACGGTGAGCGCCGCGACGACCACGTACGACGGGCCGACGTCGACGATCGAGCGCTCGGCGGCGGTGGACTCGTCGTGCGGCAGCTGCGAGGCGAGGACGAGCTCGCTGACCACGGTGGCCGCCACGTGCACCGCGGCGACGAGCAGCAGCGCCCGCAGCGCGCCGAGCCGCCGCGCCGCGACGACCAGCCCGGCCACGGCGAACAGCGCCCACCAGCCGGCCGACTCCTCCGGCACGAACGCCGACCCGACGAGCACGGCCACCGCCCGGCCGGCGCCGGCCTCCGAGGACAGGTTGTCGAGGTTCGTCGACCACCACAGCCGCACCGACTCCCCGCCGTCGGGGCGGGCCGAGACGAACACGTCCACCACGAGCAGGACCGCCGCGTAGGACAGCCCGACCGCCCACGGCGCGCGCGGCCGCAGGGCCGCGCGCACCTGGTTCCCCGTCAGTCGCACGTGATCATGCTGCCAGGCGGGGAGCCCGTCGCGGACCGGATCAGTCGGAGGCGTCCAGCGCCTCCATGACCTCGTCGGTCACGTCGAAGTTCGCGTAGACGTTCTGGACGTCGTCGCTGTCCTCGAGGACGTCGATGAGGCGGAAGATCTTGCGAGCACCGTCCTCGTCGAGCGGGATCTGGGTGCTCGGCACGAACTGGGCGTCGGCGGAGTCGTAGTCGATCCCGGCCTCCTGGAGCGCCGTCCGGACCGCGACGAGGTCGGTGGCCTCGCTGACGACCTCGAACGACTCCCCGAGGTCGTTGACCTCCTCGGCCCCGGCGTCGAGGACGGCCATGAGGACGTCGTCCTCGCTCTGGCCGTTCTTCGGGACGACGACGACGCCCTTGCGGGTGAACATGTAGGACACGCTGCCCGGGTCGGCGAGGCTGCCGCCGTTGCGGGTGAGCGCCGTCCGGACCTCGGCCGCCGCACGGTTGCGGTTGTCGGTGAGGCACTCGACGAGCAGCGCGACGCCGTTGGGGCCGTACCCCTCGTACATGATCGTCTGGTAGTCCGCGCCGCCGGCCTCGGCGCCCGAGCCGCGCTTGACCGCGTTCTCGATGTTGTTGTTCGGCACGGACGACTTCTTCGCCTTGGTGATGGCGTCGTAGAGCGTCGGGTTGCCCGCCGGGTCACCGCCACCGGTGCGCGCCGCCACCTCGATGTTCTTGATGAGCTTGGCGAACATCTTGCTGCGCTTGGCGTCGACGACCGCCTTCTTGTGCTTCGTGGTGGCCCACTTGGAGTGGCCGGACATCAGTGCCTCCTGGTCGGGCGTGCGGGTGGCTCGGGCCGTGGTGCGCGTCGGCGGGCGACCGCCTCGCAGGGCGGTGCGTCAACCGGCGCTGCGGACCATCTCGACGAAGAGCCGGTGCACACGGATGTCCCCGGTGATCTCGGGGTGGAACGACGTCGCGAGCAGGTTGCCCTGCCGTACCGCGACGATCCTACCTGCGGCGGGCCCCTCGGCCACGGTCGCGAGCACCTCGACGGCGTCCCCGACCTGCTCGACCCAGGGGGCCCGGATGAACACGGCGCGGACCGGCTCCCCCTCGACGCCGGTGACGTGCAGGTCCTCCTCGAAGCTCTCGACCTGGCGGCCGAAGGCGTTCCGGCGGACCGTCATGTCGATCCCGCCGAACGTCTGCTGGCCCTCGATCGCGTCGACGACCCGGTCGGCGAGCAGGATCATCCCCGCGCACGACCCGTAGGCCGGCATCCCGGCCTTGAGCCGGTCGAGGATCGGCTCGCGCAGGTCGAAGGCCCGGGTGAGCTTGTCGATGGTCGTCGACTCGCCCCCGGGCAGGACGAGCGCGTCGATCTCGGCGATCTCCGTCGCGCGCCGGACGGGGCGGGCGACGACGTCGCACTCGGCGAGCGCCGCGAGGGGCTCGCGGACGTCGCCCTGGACGGCGAGGACGCCGATCACGGGGTGGGTGGGCACGAAGGACAAGCCTAGGCGGGTCGGACGGCCGCCACGACGCCGGGGCGCGGCGTCACCCCCGCGGCGGACGCGGCCGCCGGGTGCCAGGCCGCCGCGAGCGCCTCGACGGCGTCGACGACCCGCGGCCCGGGCCGGGTGACGAAGCCGCCGGCGTCGACCGCGTGGACCGCGCAGCCGGCGTGCAGGTCGGCGCCGAGCACGTCGACGACCGCGTGCGCCTGGGCGACCGCGTCGGCGAGGCCGTACCCGCACGGGGCGACGAGGAC
>JACRAB010000386.1 GCA_016213575.1 Actinomycetota bacterium | reverse complement strand
GCGGCCGCGGCCCGGGTCCGGCGCCGCCGCCGGACGAGGCGGCCGACCCGTTCGAGCCGGTCGGCGGGCCCGGGCAGGTCGGGGTAGGCGGTCCGCAGCAGGTCGCGCAGGTCGGGCAGGTCGTCGCCGGCGTCGGGACCGGGCGGCCGGTCGGGGAGGGTCATGCGTCCCACCGGCCGATCGGGGCCGGCCCGAGGTGCGGGTCCGACCGCAGCGTCGCGAGCGCGCGGCCGGCCTGCACCTTGACCGTCGCGGTCGAGCAGCCGAGCGTCCGGGCGGTCTCGTCGATCGAGAGGTCCTCGAGGTAGCGGAGCACGACGACGGAGCGCTGCTGCGGCGAGAGGCGCAGCAGCGCCCGGTGGACGGCGTCCCGCGCGGCCGAACGGCCGGCGAGGTCGCCGTCCTCGGTGGTCTCCGGGACCTGCGCCGACGGGACCTCACCGCGCCAGCGGCGCCGCCGTCCGGACAGGAACGTCGACACGAGCACTCGTCGCACGTACGCCTCCGGGCTCTGGCCGGCGGAGATCCTGGCCCACTTGGGCCAGACCTCGGCCAGCGCGGTCTGCAGGAGGTCCTCCGCCGACGTCCGGTCACCCGTGAGCGCCCAGGCGGCGCGCAGGAGCGCGCCGGACCGCGCGGTGACGAACTCCGCGAAGCCGTCGGGTGGGTCGTGTCGTCGCATCGGCTCTCCGCCGTCTCAGCGTTCCGGCGGTGCCGAAAGGTAAACAGCCGAGCCGAAAGGTAGGCAGCCGAGGTGGGGCGTGGCCAGCGGGGCCGCGGTCGGTCACCGCGCGGTCACCTGTCCCCGGACAGGCAACAGCCCGCAGGCTGCCTCCGGGTGGAGGCTGCCGTGCTGGACGATGCACGGCTCCTGCGGGCTGCGGTGACTGCCTGGTACTCGCCGGCCGCTGAAGGCCCGGCGAATGCCCCGTGGGGGACGGTCGAGAAGTCGACCGGCTCCGGGTGGGGCAGTCCGTCCGTCTGACAGCGGCTAGCGGGCAGCCACCTCACGCGTCCTGTTGATATCCAACTCCGGACCACCTCCCTTCCCGTGTACGGCGAACCTACGACGCCCTCGCGGCGATGGCAACGCGAATAGCGGGCGATCCGCTGGGAGAGAACACGACCGGCGGATCAGAGGATCATCAGACCTCGGTGACGACGCGCTCGAAGGCGAGCCGCGGGCTGCGCGGGAACCACGCGTCCGGGCCGGGGCGGCCGATGTTCACGACGGCCACGACCTGCCGGTCGCCCTCGGGGAAGAACTCCTGCTCGACCGCGGCGGCGTCCAGGCCGGTCATGGGACCGGCGGCCAGCCCGGCGGCGCGGATGCCGAGGATCAGGTAGCCGAGCTGGATCGAGGCGTTGAACTTCGAGAACGCGGCCCGGCCCTCGGGGTCGGCGAACATGTCCTTGGCGTTCGGGGCGTGCGGGAAGACCTCGGGGAGCGTCTCGTGGAACTCCCGGTCCGCGGTGACGACGGCGACGAGCGGCGCGGCGGCCGTCTTCGCCTGGTTGCCCGGGGCCATGTGCTTGACGAGGCGCTCGCGGGCCTGCGGGGAGCGGACGAGCGTGACCCGCATCGGCTGGGTGTTCATGCTCGTCGGCGCCCACTGGACGAGGTCGTAGATCGCCCGGATCTGCTCGTCGGTGACGGGCTCGTCGGTGAACGTGTTCGCGGTGCGCGCCGAGCGGAACAGCAGGTCCTGCGCGTCCTTGTCCAGCTCGAGAACCTCGTGGAGCACGGTGGCGGGGGTGTCGGTGACGGTCACGGTGGTGGTCCTTCCACGAACGAGGATGTCCTGCGACGGCCCGTCGGCACTGCCGGGCCGGATCAGTTACTAGAAGACTCAACTATTGAAACTTCTTCCATCTGGTCGTGTGGCGCCCGTCACCTCGGCGTCTCTGCGGTCGATCACTGTGGACGACGGCCCACCGCCCGGCCGACACTCGCGTCATGACCGAGATCGCGGAGCCCGCCGTCCGTCACCTCACCGCCGCCGAGCTCGCCGCGGCCCTGCCCGGCGTGCTCACGGCGCCGCGCGGCAGCGGCACGGTCGAGCTCGTCGTCCGCCGCCCGGCCGTCGACGCCCGCGAGGAGCTCGCCGTCGGCGTCCTCGACCCCGGCGCCGGCCTCGTCGGCGACGACTGGGGCGACCTCCCGAGCACGGCGACCCCCGACGGCTCGCCGCACCCCGGCCGCCAGCTCACCCTCATGAGCGCGCGCTTCGTCGACCTCGTCGCCGGGTCCCGCGACCGCTGGGCGCTCGCCGGCGACCAGGTCTACGTCGACCTCGACCTCTCCGAGGAGGCCCTCCCCGTGGGCACCCGGCTGCGCCTGGGGACGGCGGTCGTCGAGATCACCGACCAGCCGCACACCGGCTGCGCGAAGTTCGCCGCCCGGTTCGGCCGGGACGCGCACAAGCTCGTGTGGTCCGACGAGGGCCGCGCGCTGCGGCTGCGCGGCGTCTACGCGCGGGTCGTCGAGGCCGGGGAGGTCCGCCCGGGGGACCAGGTCGCCGTCGCCTGACGCACGGCGCCGACGGACGGCGTGCTCAGCCGGCCGGTGCGATCCGCGCCGGGTCGACCTCGACCCAGACCTGCGCTGTCCGTGCGAGCGGCTCGCCGTCCGCGGTGAAGAGCGTCGTCGTCGTGAGCGTCGTGCGGGCCCGCTCGGCACGCACCGTCCCCGCGACGACGCACTGCTCGCCGACCCCGGGCCGGCGGGCCACGGCCGCGGTCATCGTGCCGAGGAGGAAGACCCGGCCGGCGAGGTCGAGGGTCCAGATCCCGGGGCAGTCCAGCGCGGCCCAGACGGTCGCGAGGTCGGTCCTGCCGTCCCCGGCGTCGGACGACGCGTCGGGCAGCCACGGCGTGGCCGTCGTCCCGGGGGCGCCGCCGGCCGGCCGGGCCGGGGTGAGCCGCAGGCCCGTCGGGTGGTCCGGCGAGCACGTGAAGCACGTCGGGAAGGGGTGCTCGCCCGGGCCGGGGTAGCCCGCGGCGGCGGCCCGCGCGACGTCGACGGGCACGAAGGTGTCGGGGGCGTCGTCCGGGTCGGGGAACCCGGCCGGCGGCAGGTCGGCCGGCGCGGCCGTCGCGGCGACGACCTCCCCGTGGAGCAGGCGGACGCCGGACCCCGGGTCCGCGCCGTCGAGCGGGACGACGTCCAGCACGGTCTCGAGCGGCGGCGGCGCCGAGAGCCGGACGGCGACCGCGCGCCCCGCGAGCGCGCCGGGCACGTGCGCCGCGAGCGCCCCGGCGACCCAGCCGCCGTTGCCGGAGCCGGGCGGGCCGCTGAAGCGGGCGGGGATCACGAGCGTCGGCGTCGGCACGGGCGTGATGCTGCCAGCCCGCCGGGACCGGCGCGACGCCCGGGCGGTCCGCCCGCCGGCCGGCGCCCGGCCGCGGGTCAGCCGCCGCGGACCTCCGCGTACCGGGCGAGCGCCTCGACCCGCTCGGCGGCGTGGTCGACGATCCGTTCCGGGTAGCCGTGCGCGTACCCGTCGAGGACGTCCCACGGTGCGTGCGCGGCCTTGCCCGCCAGGTGCGCGAGCTCGGGGACGTACCGGCGCACGTACGTGCCGTCCGGGTCGAACTTCTCGCCCTGGGAGACCGGGTTGAAGACCCGGAAGTACGGGGCGGCGTCCGTGCCCGAACCGGCGACCCACTGCCAGCCGTGCTGGTTGCTCGCGAGGTCGCCGTCCCGCAGCCAGCGCATGAACCAGCGGGCGCCGTGCTGCCACTCGACGTGCAGGTCCTTGACGAGGAAGCTCGCGACGACCATCCGCACCCGGTTGTGCACCCATCCCGTGGCCCGCAGCTGGCGCATCCCGGCGTCGACGAACGGGTAGCCGGTGCGGCCCTCCTGCCACGCCTCGAGATGCGCGCGCGCGGTCTTCGTCCGGTCCGGGTCGGCGTACCGCATCCCCGCGTACTCGGGGCGCAGGTACTCGCGGGCGCTCTCCGGGCGGTGCCAGAGGACGTCGGCGTAGAACTCCCGCCAGCCGAGCTCGCTGCGCAGCGTGTCGGCGCCCGCGCCGCGGCGGTGCGAGAGGTCGGCGAGCATCGTCCGCGGGTGGATCTCGCCGTACTTGAGGTGGGCGGACATCGACGTCGTCCCGTCGACGCCGGGGCGGTCGCGGCGGTCGGCGTACTCGGTGACCCCGCCGCCGTCGACCTCGCCCGCCAGGAAGGCGTGCCAGCGGGTCAGCGCCGCCTGCTCGCCGACGTCGGGCAGTTCGAGGCCCTCGAGGTCGGGCTCCTCGGGCAGCGGGTCGGTCGCCGGCGCGCTCCCGGACGTCGAGCGGGCGGCGCCGTGCCACTCGAGGTCCTCCGGCGGGGACGCGGCGGGCGCGGGCCAGCCGTGCCGCGCCCACGCCTTGAAGAAGGGCGTGAAGACCTTGTACGGGGCGCCCGAGCCGTTCGTCACCGTGCCCGGGCCGACCGCGTAGGGCGTCCCGGTGCGCACGAGCCGGCCGCCGGCGTCCGCGAGCGCCGCCGCGACCGCGTCGTCCCGCCGCCGGCCGTACGGGCCGGCGTCCGCCGTCACGTGCACGGACGCCGCGCCGACCTCGTGCGCGAGGGCCGGGACGACGCCGGCCGGGTCGCCGTGCCGGACGACGAGGACGGGCCGCCGGGTCGTGCCGCCGAGGGAGGCGTCCAGGGCCCGCAGGGAGCGCACGAGCCAGGCCCGCCGGGTGGGGCCGGCCGGCTCCCACAGCGCCGGGTCGACGACGAAGAGCGGGACGACCCCGGGACCGCCGCCGTCCCCGCCGGCCGCGGCGTGCGCCGCGAGGAGGGCCGGATGGTCGGCCAGCCGCAGGTCCCGCCGGAACCACAGAACGCTCGTCGCCACGTCGGACGACGCTAGCCGCGGCGGCCCGGGAGCGCCCGCCGGAAGAGGACCGGACGACGCCGCGTTGTGCTGCGGACCGGCGCGGCGCGCGGGTGGCACGACCGAGGGGGCGCGGGACGTCACCAGGAGGGGCCGTGACGGGGGAGAATGCACCTGCCGCACGCGCCCGCCCGTGCGACGGGGACCCGCGAGGCGCGCGACGAGCACGCCGACGACAGGAGGCCGAGGTCCGGTGACCGACCTCATCGACACCACCGAGATGTACCTGCGGACGATCTTCGAGCTCGAGGAGGAGGGGATCGTCCCGCTGCGCGCGCGCATCGCCGAGCGGATCGGCCACTCCGGCCCGACCGTCTCGCAGACCGTCGCGCGGATGGAGCGGGACGGGCTGCTGCTCGTCTCCGGCGACCGGCATCTCGAGCTCACCGACTCCGGCCGGCTCAAGGCGACCCGGGTCATGCGCAAGCACCGGCTCGCGGAGCGGCTCCTGCTCGACGTCATCGGCCTGGAGTGGCAGTACGTCCACGACGAGGCCTGCCGCTGGGAGCACGTCATGAGCGACCGGGTCGAGCGCAAGCTCCTCGGGATCCTCGTCGACCCGCGGGAGTCCCCGTACGGCAACCCGATCCCCGGCCTCGACGAGCTCGGCGGCACGTCCGTGGCGCCGGCGGACTTCCGGGCCGGCGTGGAGGCGCTGACGACCGTTCTCGACGGGTCGACGACCCCTCGGGACCTCGTCGTCCGCCGTCTGGGTGAACCTCTGCAGACCGACACCGAGCTCATGGCCCGGCTCGCCGAGGCGGGACTGCGTCCCGGCGTGCGTGTCTCGGCGTGTCGCACCCGGGACACGTTGCGTGTCGAAGCGCCGGACGGCGTCCTCGACCTCCTACCGAGCGTTGCGGCCCACGTCTTCGTCGCCACTGCCTGACCTGCGACGGTCACGCTTGGTGATGATTTATGAGTCGCTTATCGTGACACCCGACACGACCGTGACCGTGACGTGACATCCGCGGATCCCGCGGGGTAGTTTCGGCACGCCTCCCACCCCTGGGGGGTCTCCGGGTCGGACGCCGAGCTCTGCCACCGTCCGGAGAACCGAACACCGCATGGCAGAGGCGGGGGACCCACTTTCGGCACTCCGGACCGGACGGCGAACCAGCCGCCGGGCAGAACCACCGGAGCGCCTCGGGGTGAAGCCCTCGGTGCGAGGCTCAGCAACGAGCCGCGCGCCAGGGCCGGGTGACTTCTCCAACCCGAACCCGACAGCTCACCTCGAAGGCGTCCGGAGAGGTTCCACTGTGTCCGAACGCAGTTCGGCGCGTCACCGCGCGCCTGCCCGTCCGCTCACCCCGTTCGACAGTCTCACCGACACCCTGACCGGCCAGCTGAGCGCGGTCGGTGACCAGCTCGGGTCCGTCGGTCGCAGCGGTGCCGTCCTCGCCGTCTCCACCGGTCTCGTCGCCACGATGGGCATGCCCGCGAGCGCCGTCACGAAGACCGCTCCGGAGAACGGCGTCTCCCTGTCCCGCCCGTCGGTCGTCACCGCGGCCGCCGTGGCGCTCCCCGCCTCGGTCGTCAGCGGGGCCGCGGTCACCGCGCCGAGCACCGCGAACGTCTCGTTCGAGCGCAGCACGATCACCGTGAAGAAGGCCGCGCCCAAGCCCAAGTCGCGCGTCGTCGAGCGGGCCTCCCGGTCGACCGTGCGGGCCGCCGCCCCGGCCGCGAGGTCCTCCGCGGCGAAGTCCTCGACGAAGAAGGCGAGCACGCCCGGCCGTTCGATCGACACCAGCTCGATCGTCTCGATCGCCCGCAGCCTGCTCGGCATCCCGTACTCCTACGGCGGCACGACGACCGACGGCTTCGACTGCTCGGGCTTCACGAAGTACGTCTACGGCAAGGCGGGCATCAGCCTGCCGCGCACGTCCGGCGCCCAGTACGCGGCGGTGACGCACATCAGCCGCAGCGAGGCCCGCCCCGGCAACCTCGTCTTCATCTTCTCCGGCGGTCGCGTGACGCACGTCGGGATCTACGTCGGCGGCAACCGGATGATCGACTCCCCGCGCTCCGGCAAGTCGACCCAGGAGCGCGAGATCTGGTCGAGCAACATCGCGTTCGGGCGCCCCTGACCCGACACCGCACCACGCACCTGAAGCACCGCACCCGCAGCACGCACTGCGCACCACGTCTGCGGACCGCCCCTCGCGGGTGGTCCGACGGCGGTCCCGCCCGGTTCGGTCCGTACGCCCCACGGCCCGACGCCCCCACGGGTGGACCGCTCCCGACGGCCCGGCCGGCGCCCCCCGGCCGGGCCGTCG
>JACRAB010000381.1 GCA_016213575.1 Actinomycetota bacterium | reverse complement strand
GCCCGCGGCCGTCGCCGCGTGGAGCGCGACGTCGACGTCCCGCCTGAGCTCGCCGACGGTCGCCGTCCCCGGCGCCGCGAGCGCGAAACCGGCGCCCGCGGCGACGTGCAGGTTGCGGCCCCGGATGTCGACGTTGCGGGCCACGTTCGTCATGAGCGCGTCGATCCGCTGCCGGGCCTCGGCCTGGGTGCCGACGTCCTGGAGGAGGACGGCGAACTCGTCGCCGGCGAGCCGGCAGACGACGTCCCCGCGGCCCGCCGCGCGGTGCAGCCGGGCGCCGACCGTGCGCAGCAGCCGGTCGCCGATCTCGTGGCCGAAGCTGTCGTTGACGTCCTTGAAGCCGTCGAGGTCGACGAGGACGACGGCGAGCGGCGGCTCGCCCTCGGCGAGCGCCTCGGTGAGCTTCTCGATGAACTGCGCCCGGTTGCCCAGGGCGGTCAGCTCGTCGTGGGTCGCCTGGTAGCGCAGCTCGCCGAGCAGGGCGGTGAGCCGGTCCCGGGCGTAGACCATCGCGCTGCTCATCTGGGCGAACTCGTCCGACCCGGTGAGCGGCACCGTCTGGTTGAGGGCGCCGGTCGTCACGGTCGAGATGTCCTCGAGGACGGTCCGGACGTCCTGGGACGTCGCCCGCCACAGTGCACCGAGCAGGTAGACGGTGATCGCGAGGATCCCGAGGGTGAGCAGGACGGGCCGGTTCCGCTCGCCCGCGAGCCGGTCCTGGCGCTGGGCCAGGAGGGTGTCCATGGTCCCGATGAGGGCGCTGGACAGGGCCGTCGACGACGCGGTCACCGAGCCCAGGTCCGCCCGGGTGCCGCCGCCGTCCGCCGCCTGGTCGCCGACCGCGAGGTACTGCCGGACGGCGATGAACAGGGCGTTGACCTGCGGCGAGACGTTGTCCGAGAAGCCGGTCCACGACGTCGCGGCCTGCGCCGTCCGGACGTCCTCGACGAGCCGGTCGAGCGTCGTCCGCAGGTCCGCCACGGCGAGCTGCCAGCGGATGTCGTCACGGATGTCGGCCGTGGTGTCGGCCGTGTAGCGCTCCTGCGCCGTGCCGGCGGCGATGAGCAGGCGCGGCAGCCGGTCCGCGAGGGCGATGAGCACGTGGTAGGTGTCGAGCTCGGGGTCGAGGATGAGCTTGCTCGCGTCGGTGACCGAGTCGATGAGGTCGAGCGCCGTCTCCTGGGCCGTCGCGGCGGCGAGCGCCTGCTGGGGCGGGGTGAGGCTGCCGTCGGTGATCCGGGTGAGCTGCTCGCGCAGCCGCAGCCACTGCGGGTGGACGTTGAAGACGTCGCCGAGCCGGGCGTCGACCTCCTCGACGTCGCGCCGGGCCGGCAGGTCCGCCGCCGTCGTCGACCGGCCGGCCGCGGCCTGCTGGCGGACCTCGGACAGCTCGGCGACGATCCGGACGAGCGGCTCGACGTACGTCAGGCCGTCGCGCTCGAGCCCCGCGTCCGTGATCTGTGCGGTCGCCCGGGCCCCGCTGAGCGCGAGGCTCACGGTGAGCGGGACGAGCAGCAGCAGGAGGACGGCCGCGAACTTCGTCGCGACCCGCAGCCGACGGATGAGGAGCATGCCGGGCCACAGGAGGGCGTCCATGCCGCCTCCTTCCCGGTCGGGCGCGCGCGACGCCGTGCCGGGCGGGTGCCCGGCCTCCCCGGGTGCGTCGGCGCGAGCGCCCCGGACCTTGACCCCCGGCGCGGCGGCCGTGGGCCGACCCGGTGACGCACTCACCCGGCGGGACGCAGCCGGCCCGCCCGTCGGCCCGCCCGGCGGCCCGCCCGGCCGGGCCCGGACCGGCGTGCCAGGATCGGCGGGTGCGTGTCCTCCTCGCTCCCGACTGCTTCACCGGCACGCTGTCCGCGCCGCAGGCCGCCGCCGCGCTCGCCGAGGGCTGGCGCCGGCACGCCCCGGACGACGTCCTCGACCTCTGCCCGCTCTCGGACGGCGGTCCCGGCTTCCTCGAGGTGCTCGCCGCGGCGCTGCCCGCCGGCCGGCTCGAGGCGGTCACCGTGACCGGTCCGCTGGGGGAGCCGGTGCCCGCCGGGCTGCTCGTCGCCCCCGGCGAGGACGGCGTCACCGCCTACGTCGAGTCCGCCCAGGCGTGCGGGCTGCACCTCGTGCCCGCCGACCGCCGCGACCCGGGCCGGACGACGACCCGGGGCGTCGGCGACCGGCTGCGGGCCGCCCGGGACGCCGGGGCCCGCCGCATCGTCGTCGGCCTCGGCGGCTCGGGGACCAACGACGGCGGCGCCGGGGTGCTCGCGGCGCTCGCCCCGCCGCACGTCGTCGCCGACCCGGTGACCGGCGCCGTCGTCGAGCGGCTCGCCGCCGGCGGCGCGGCGCTGCGCGACCTCACGGCGGCCGACCTCGGCTGGCTCGCCGACGTCCGGGCGGACTGGGCCGGCATCGAGATCGTCGTCGCGAGCGACGTCGACGTCGCCTTGCTCGGCTTCCACGGCGCGAGCGCCGGGTTCGCCGCCCAGAAGGGGGCGACGCCGGATCAGGCGCAGTCCCTGGAGCGCTGCCTCGGCGACCTCGCCGCCGCCGCGACGACGGCGCTCGGGCTCGACCCGAAGCTCACCGCGACCCCCGGTGCCGGTGCGGCCGGCGGCCTCGGGTTCGGTCTCATGCTGCTCGGCGCGACCCGGGTGCCCGGCTCGGCGGCGGTCCTGGAGACGGTCGGGCTGCCGGACCGGCTGCGCGGCAGCGACCTCGTCGTCACCGGGGAGGGCTGCTTCGACTGGCAGTCGCTGCGCGGCAAGGTCGTCGCCGGGGTCGCCCGGGCGGCCATGGACGTCGGCACGCCCGTCGTCGTCGTCGCCGGCCAGGTGCTCGTCGGCCGGCGCGAGGCGCAGACGATCGGCGTCGACGCGGCCTACCCGGTCGCGAGCAGCCCGGCCGAGGTCGACGCCGCGATGGCGGACCCGCACGGCACCCTCGCTGCCCGCGCCGAGCGGGTCGCGCGCACCTGGTCCCGCTGACAACCTGCACCGGCCCGGCGGGCGTATGGAAGGCATGAGGGACACGACCGACGACGGCTTCCGCGCGTTCGTCGACGCCAGGTGGCCGGCGCTCGTGCGCTTCGCCTGGTCGCTGACGGGCGACCGCGGCCACGCCGAGGACGTCGTCCAGGCCGTGCTCGTGCGCACCTGGCGCGGCTGGGGCCGGATCAGGCTCGACGGCGCCGGGGCGTACGTGCGGGCGGCGGTCGTCAACGAGACCGTGAGCCGGGCACGCCGGCGGCGGGTGCGTGAAGTGGTCCTGCCATGGACGGGGGAGCGCCCCGAACCGGTTCCGGCCCGGGACGCCGCCGAGGATCGGGCGGTCGCCGACTCGGTCGCCGCCGAGCTCGCCCGGCTGCCGCCGCGGATGCGTGCCGTCGTCGTCCTGCGGTTCCTCGAAGACCGTTCCGAGGCCGAGACGGCCGCCCTGCTCGGCTGCTCGCCGGGCACCGTCAAGAGCCAGACCAACCGGGCGATGGCCCGGCTGCGGGACCGGACGCCGCTGCGTGACCTCGTGGGCGTGCCCGCGGTCGACGCCGGCGCGGGGGAGGAGGACCGATGAGTACGACGTGGACACCGGCCGAGGAGGAGGCCGTCCGCACGGCGCTCGCCGCGGGCCAGGACGTGATGGACGTCGGCGCCGCGCCGTGGTCCTCGCTCGAACGGCGGCGCAGCGCCGCTACCCGCCGTCGCCGGACGGCGGCGGGCCTCGGCGTCGCCGCAGCGGTCGTCGCAGGACTCGTCGGTCAGGGGGTGCTGACCGGTTCGGTGGGCGGCTTCGTGACCCCGGCGGCGGGTTCGCCGTTCGTGCCCGCGTACGACGGTCGCACGGTCGGTTCGCTCGCCGCCGACACGGCCTTCCTCGACGGGCTGAGGCAGCGGATCGCGGGCAACCGCGCCGTCCTGCCGGCCGGCACCGACCCGGGTGTCGTCGAGATCGCGTTCGCGACCGACGTCCCCGGGGCGCGCCTCGCCCTGGCCCGGATGCCCGGCCGGGACGGCTGGGTGTGGGTGACCGGCCCGCAGGGGGCGCCGGTGGGCGGGATGAACCTCGGGACCTGGTGCGTCGGCGACGACGTGTGCTGGCTGCGCTACGGCCTCGGCTGGACGTCGTACGTCGACACCAAGCCCGACGGCTCCTCGCGCCTGGTCGGATCGCCCGGCGAGGGCGCGGTCGTCGTCACCGAACCCGGGTCGCGGGTCGTCCTGCGCGGTGGCAACGACGTCACCGTGGACGGCCTGCTGCGACCGCTCGAGGTGGACGCCGAGGAACGCTGGCCAGGGGTGTTCGTCGCCCCGCTCGCCGTCCCACCGGTGCGCATCGACGTCGCCGTGACACCGCCGGGTGGTCGCACCGTCCGGACCTGGGACGCCAGCGGGTCCGGGCTCGACCCGGACCGCTGGTGGGACACCGCATCGGCGACCGCGTCCCGGGGGCGGGGAGTCAGGGGCTTCTCCGACCTCGGCGACCAGCGCGGTGACCTCGTCATGGCCGCCGCCCGGGCAGCCGGCGCTGCCACCGGGGACGGCACCCGCAGCCGCGTCGTGTGGGCGGACCAGAACGCCGACGGCACGGTCGCGCGGGCACTTATCGCTTTCGGGACGGCGTCGGGCGGGTGGGTCCGGGTCGCCGTCGAGCGCATCGTCGAGGGCGGCGGCTTCCGGCTCACGACCTACGGGCCCGCGCCGGTGGCACGGGACGCGCTCGACGGGACGGGCGCGGCGTGGCGCTCCGTCCTCGGCACGGCCGTCGTCGTCGGCCCCGCGCAGGCCCGCTCGTTCCGCTGGGTGGACCGGGACAGCCGTCCGATCGGGGCCCGCCGGGCCCTCGACGGCGACGCGGCGGTGGACGGCGAGCCCGTCCCCGAGGGGGCGGTGGCGGTCACGTTCGAGGGCGCGGACGGGGCCGGGCTCGGCCGCGCCGTGCTGGTGGGCGCCTGGCCGGACGACAAGGTGCTGTCGTGACGGCCGTCTCTCCGGGCGGGCCCCGCGCGGCGCCCCGTTGCGGGACGTACCCTGGTCGGGAATGCAGCGCGGAGAACCTGCGCTGAGTCCACCGACGGGCCCCGCGCCCGGGCCAGCGTGACCTCCCGAACCCATGGAGACGATCAGATGACCGTCCAGGACCCCACGACCCAGACGACCGAGCAGGCCACGAAGGAGCACGGCGTGCTCCTCACCGAGGTCGCGGCCACGAAGGTCAAGAGCCTGCTCGAGCAGGAGGGTCGCGACGACCTGCGCCTGCGGGTCGCCGTCCAGCCCGGTGGCTGCTCGGGGCTCATCTACCAGCTCTACTTCGACGAGCGCCAGCTCGACGGCGACGCCGTCCGTGACTTCGGCGGCGTCGAGGTCATCGTCGACCGGATGAGCACGCCGTACCTCGACGGCGCGACCATCGACTTCGCGGACACGATCGAGAAGCAGGGCTTCACGATCGACAACCCGAACGCCGGCGGGTCCTGCGCCTGCGGCGACAGCTTCCACTGACCGACCGCTCCGGTCCGCCGGAGCCCACGGTCCGTGCGACGGCCACGGTCACCCCGAGCGGGTGACCGTGGCCTTCGTCGTCCCGGGGCTCGCCGTACCGGTAGCGTGACGCCCCGTGCGCATCGCTGTGACCGGGTCCATCGCGACGGACCACCTCATGTCGTTCAAGGGCCGGTTCTCCGACAGCCTCGTCGTCGAGCAGCTGCAGAAGATCAGCCTGTCGTTCCTCGTCGAGGACCTCCAGATCCGGCGCGGCGGTGTGGCGGCGAACATCGCCTTCGGCCTCGCCCGGCTCGGGACCTCGCCGCTGCTCGTCGGGGCGGTGGGGGAGGACTTCACCGACTACCGCTCCTGGCTGGAACGGCACGGCGTCGACTGCTCCGGCGTCCACGTCTCCGACGTGCACCACACCGCGCGGTTCATCTGCACGACGGACGACGACCAGGCGCAGATCGCGTCGTTCTACCCCGGCGCGATGAGCGAGGCCCGGCAGATCGAGCTCGGCCCGCTGGCCCGCGCCGCCGCGTTCGACCTCGTCGTCGTCAGCCCGAACGACCCCGACGCGATGCTCCGGCACACCGACGAGTGCCGCACGCGCGGCTACCCCTTCGCCGCCGACCCGTCCCAGCAGCTCGCGTGGTCGGACGGCGCGATGATCCGCCGGCTCGTCGACGGTGCCGCGTACCTGTTCAGCAACGACTACGAGGCCGCCCTCATCCAGCAGAAGACCGGCTGGGACGACGGGGAGATCCTGCGCCGCGTCGGCGTCCGGGTCACCACGCACGGCGAGCACGGCGTCGTCATCGACAGCGTCGACGGCGAGACCCTCACGGTCCCGGCCGTGCCGCCGGTGCGGATCGCCGACCCGACGGGCGTCGGCGACGCCTTCCGGGCGGGCTTCCTCGCCGGGCTGGTCTGGGGGCTCGGGCCGGAGCGCTGCGCGCAGGCCGGCGCCACGCTCGCGACCCTCGTCCTGGAGACCGTCGGGCCGCAGGAGTACGACCTGGCCTCGGCCGGGTTCCTCGCCCGCCTCGCCTCGGCCTACGGCGACGACGCCGCGGCCGAGGTCGCCCCGCACCTGACGGCCGCCCTCGGCTCCTGACCCGTGCCGCAGCCCGTCGAGCCGGCACCCAGCCGGTTCGCCTTCGACCTCACCGGGGCCGAGCCGGGCGAGGACCTCGTCGGGGCCGGCGCCGACCTCGAGCCGGGCACCCTGCTGCAGGCCTACAGGACGGGCCTGTTCCCGATGGGGCTCGGCCGGCACGGCACCGGGACGCTCGGCTGGTGGTCCCCGGACCCGCGCGGCGTCCTGCTGCCCGCAGGCCTACGGGTGTCCCGCTCGCTGCGCCGGTCGCTGCAGCGCTTCGAGGTACGGCTCGACACGGCGTTCGACGCCGTCGTCGCCGCGTGCGGCGACCCGGGCCGCCCGGGGGCGTGGATCACCCCGGAGGTCGCGGCGGCGTACGGCCGGCTGCACCGCCTGGGGTGGGCGCACTCCGTCGAGTGCTGGGCCGGCGGGCGGCTCGTCGGCGGCCTCTACGGCGTCGCCGTCGGCGGCCTGTTCGCTGGGGAGTCGATGTTCCACACCGAGCGGGACGCGAGCAAGGCCGCGCTCGTCGCCCTCGCCGGGATGCTCTGGGCGGACGACGACCCGCGCCGCCTGCTCGACGTCCAGTGGCGCACCGAGCACCTCGCGACGCTCGGTGTCGTCGAGGTGCCCCGCGAGGAGTACCTCGCGCGGCTCCCGGCGGCACTCGCGGCCCCGCTGCCGGCGGCGTTCACCGACGCCCCGCCACCTCCGTTGCCGTCCAGGGGCTTTGGTCCCTGACCTGCACCGGAGCGGTCCCCGGGCGGTGTGCGGTGCGCCACGCCGAGCAAGGGCATCCCCGCACGGAACTGTCCGGTGGCAGGGAGTAGTGTGCTCACGTCGAGGACCGTCCCCCCGGTGAGGCTGCCGGGCGAGATCCGCTGGAAGGCCACTCTTGCGACTCCACGAGGAGGCCCGCGTCACGCGCGGGCGATCGCGCCGGGCTGGGCTGGCTCTGCTGGCTGTTCCCGGCGTCATGCTGCTCTCCGGCTGCTCCGAAGCAGCCCAGCGGGGCTGGATGCCGTCCACCAAGGACACGACGAACCAGACCGGCCGGATCATGGAGCTGTGGAACGGCTCCTGGATCGCCGCGCTGGCCGTCGGTGCCCTCGTCTGGGGCCTGCTGCTCTGGTGCATCGTCGCCTACCGGCGGCGGCGTGACGAGACGGGCTACCCGGCGCAGATCCGGTACAACATCCCGCTCGAGATCCTGTACACCGTCGTCCCGCTGATGATGGTGTCGGTCCTGTTCTACTTCACGGCGCGGGACCAGTCGGAGATCAACAGCATCACCGCGAAGCCCGACATCACGATCAACGTGGTCGGCAAGCAGTGGGCCTGGGACTTCAACTACCTCGGCCCGGACGCGAAGGACCCGGCGGACGACGTCTACGAGGTCGGCCTGCAGGGCCAGCTCGACGGCACGCCGGGCGCCGAGGCGGACCTGCCGACGCTCTACCTGCCGGTCAACCAGCGGGTCGAGTTCGTCCTCACCGCGCGCGACGTCATCCACTCGTTCTGGGTGCCGGCGTTCCTCTACAAGATGGACGTCATCCCCGGCATCGAGAACCGCTTCCAGGTGGTGCCGCAGCGCGAGGGCCTCTACAAGGGCAAGTGCGCCGAGCTGTGCGGCGAGTACCACTCGGAGATGCTGTTCAACGTGCGCGTGGTCTCGGCCGAGGAGTACCAGCAGCACCTCGCGGACCTCAAGGCCAAGGGCCAGACCGGCACGCTCGACGCGAACCTCGGCCGGAGCGACACTCCGGAGGGTGGCCGCGGGGCGATCCCGGGCGGCGGCAGGAACGGCGGCGCGAACGACCTGGGGAGCAACTCATGACGACTCTCGACAGCGGTGGCCAGGCGGCGACCTTCGGTGTCCCGGTCCGCCGTGCGACCAAGGGCCAGATCGTCGTCAAGTGGCTCACGACGACCGACCACAAGGTCATCGGCAACCTCTACCTGATCACCTCGATGGCGTTCTTCGCCATCGGCGGTCTCATGGCGCTGGCGATCCGTGCCGAGCTGTTCCAGCCGGGCATGCAGGTCTTCCAGACCAAGGAGCAGTACAACCAGTTCTTCACGATGCACGGCCTGATCATGCTGCTGCTCTTCGCGACGCCGGCCTTCGCGGGCTGGGCGAACGCGATCATGCCGCTGCAGATCGGCGCGCCGGACGTCGCGTTCCCGCGGCTCAACATGTTCGCGTACTGGCTGTACCTCTTCGGCGGGCTCATCGCCGCCTCGTCGTTCCTCACCCCGCAGGGTGCCCCCGGCTTCGGCTGGTTCCTCTACGCGCCGCTGTCGAACGCGACGTACACCCCGGGCCTGGGGGCCGACCTCGGCATCTTCGGTCTCGCGCTCGGTGGTTTCGGCACGATCCTCGGTGCTGTCAACTTCATCACGACCATCGTGTGCATGCGTGCACCGGGCATGACGATGTTCCGGATGCCGATCTTCACCTGGAACATCCTCATCACGAGCGTGCTCGTGCTCATGGCCTTCCCGCCGCTCGCCGCCGCGCTGCTCGCGCTCGGCGCGGACCGCAAGCTGGGCGCCACGGTCTTCGAACCCGAGAACGGCGGGGCGATCCTGTGGCAGCACCTCTTCTGGTTCTTCGGGCACCCTGAGGTCTACATCCTCGCGCTGCCGTTCTTCGGCATCGTCTCGGAGATCCTGCCGGTGTTCAGCCGCAAGCCGATCTTCGGCTACAAGGGCCTCATCTTCGCGACGATCTCGATCGCGGGCCTGTCCGTCGCGGTGTGGGCGCACCACATGTACGTGACCGGCCAGGTGGCGCTGCCGTTCTTCGCCTTCATGACGATGCTCATCGCCGTCCCGACGGGCGTGAAGTTCTTCAACTGGATCGGCACGATGTGGCGGGGGTCGCTGACCTTCGAGACACCGATGCTGTGGTCGCTGGGCTTCCTCGCGACGTTCCTCTTCGGCGGTCTGACGGGCATCATCCTGTCGACGCCGGCGCTGGACTTCCACATGTCCGACAGCTACTTCGTCGTGGCGCACTTCCACTACGTCATCTTCGGCACCGTCGTGTTCGCGATGTACGCGGGCTTCTACTTCTGGTGGCCGAAGCTCACGGGCCAGATGCTCGACGAGCGGCTCGGCAAGATCCACTTCTGGCTGACGTTCATCGGGTTCCACACGACGTTCCTCATCCAGCACTGGCTCGGCGTCGAGGGCATGGCGCGCCGCTACGCGGACTACCTCCCCGAGGACGGCTTCACCCTCGAGAACCAGGTGTCCACGGCCGGTGCGGCGATCCTCGCGATCAGCTTCCTGCCGTTCCTCTGGAACATCTACACGACGACGAAGAACGCGCCGAAGGTGACCGTCGACGACCCGTGGGGCTACGGCGGCTCGCTCGAGTGGGCGACGTCCTGCCCGCCGCCGCGGCACAACTTCTCGTCGCTGCCCCGGATCCGTTCGGAGCGGCCCGCGTTCGACCTGCACCACCCGGAGGTCGCGGCCGCTGCGGCGACCCCGCCGGACAACTCGCTGCTCGCCGGTGTGTACGGCGGCGCCGACGTGAAGAACGACTGAGAGGCCTGCTGCGGTGAAGGTCGAGACCCTGCTCTTCTCCTCGGGCGTGCTGTTCTTCACGCCGATCGCGATCGTCTACGGGATCGTGACCCAGTGGAACGAGCCGGTGGGCGCTGCCGCCCTCCTGCTCACCGCCGGGCTGGCGCTGCTCATCGGGCTGTACTTCTGGCTCACCGCGCGGCGCATCGACGACCGCCCGGAGGACGACCCGGACGGCGAGATCCGCCAGGGCTTCGGCGAGCAGGGCGTCTTCGCGCCCTACTCGTGGTGGCCGTTCTGGCTCGCCCTCGGCTCGGCGGTCATCTTCGCCGGCATGGCGGTCGGCTGGTGGCTCTTCTACATCGGCCTGGGCCTGGGCGCCGTCGGCCTCGTCGGCTGGGTCTTCGAGTACTACCGCGGCGAGCACGCGCACTGACCGCACGCACGCTGCACCGTCGTCCGCCCGTCGGCGTCCCTCCGGGACCCGGCGGGCGGTGTCGTTCGCACGTATCCTGAGCCGAGGGCAACCTTTCGTCGGGGGCCGGCGTCATCAGACGTCGGGGCAGCACGTCGAGAGGGTCTTCAGGACCCGAGGGAGTCACGGGACCGTGCGGACGAGCGTGAGGATCTGGGGGGCGGGGCTGGTCGCCGTCCTGGCACTGTCGGGGTGCACGGCCGGGACGCCGTCGCGGCCGAGCGCCGCGGGGAGCAGCGCACCGACCTCGGGGGCGGGCCAGGCGCAGACGTCGTCCCCGGCCGCGCAGCCGGTCTCCGTGACGGTCACCCCGAAGGACGACGCCACGAAGGTGCGGCCCGACGCCGGGGTCTCCGTGGCCGCCGCGCAGGGCCGGATCACCTCGGTGAAGGTCACCGCCGCCGACGGCACCAAGGTCGCCGGTGACCTCTCCGACGACGGCGCGAGCTGGAAGAACACCGCGCACCTCGCGCCGGCCGCGACGTACACGGTCAAGGTCGTCGCGGAGGGCGCCGACGGGGTCGCGACGTCGGTGACCTCGACGTTCAAGACCCTGCGCCCGGCCGGCTTCGCGGGTGCCTCGCTGCAGCCCTCCGACGGCTGGGTCGTCGGCGTCGGGATGCCCGTCGTCGTCACCTTCGACAGCACGGTGAAGAACCGCGCGAAGGTCGAGAAGGCGCTCCGGGTCACCGCGACGCCCGCCGTCGAGGGAGCCTGGCGCTGGACCGGCAGCCGGCAGGTGCAGTGGCGCCCCAAGGAGTTCTGGAAGACCGGCACGAAGGTCAAGGTCGTCGCGGACCTCAAGGGCGTCGAGGTGTCGCCCGGGGTCTGGGGCAAGCGCACCCGCACCGCCGACTTCGAGATCGGCTCGGCGATGGTGAGCACCGTCGACATCGCCGCGCACACCATGACCGTCCGCAGGAACGGCAAGGTCGTCAAGGTGATCCCCGTGACGACCGGCAAGCCGGGCCTGGCGACCCGCAACGGCACGAAGGTCATCATCAGCAGGGAGACCACGCACCGGATGGACGCCGCGACGACCGGCGTCTCGCAGGACTCCCCGGAGTACTACAACCTCGTCGTGAAGTACGCCATGCGCCTCACGTGGAGCGGTGAGTTCGTGCACGCCGCGCCGTGGTCGGTCGGCTCCCAGGGGCGGGCCAACGTCTCGCACGGCTGCACCGGCATGAGCACCGCCAACGCCGCGTGGATCTTCCAGCACTCCAAGGTCGGGGACGTCGTCAAGTACGTCCACGGGTCGCGCAAGCTCGAGGACGGCAACGGCTACACCGCCTGGAACATGTCCTTCGACCGGTGGGCGAACGCCTGAGCCCGGCGCGTCCGGTCAGCCGGTCGGTCGCGGGAGGGTGAGGACCCGGGTCCGCCGGACCGGTGCGTCCTCGAGGGCCGCGGCGACGGGGACGTCGAACGTCGCGACGGGCGTGAAGGTGTCCGGCGGCAGGTAGGTCCGGCCCGGGTCCCCGGCCATGACGACGGCCCCGCCGGCGGCCGCGCGGCGCAGCACGGCGAGGGTCGCCGCCGCGAGGGACCGCTCGAAGAACAGGTCCCCGGCGAGGACGACGTCCGCGGCGAGCAGCGCGGCGACGAGCGGGTCGTCGTCCGGCGCGTGCGCCATGGTCACGACGTCCGCGACGGCCGTGGCGAGCCGGCCCGTCGGGGGAGCGCCGACGGTGACCCCGTTGAGGCCGGCGTTGAGCCCGGTCGCGGTGAGCGCCAGCGGGTCGAGGTCGAGGGCCAGGACGTGCGCCGCCCCGGCGAGCGCGGCCGCGATGCTCACGAGGCCGGAGCCGCACCCGAGGTCGACGACGAGATGCCCGGCGACAGCCGCCGGCGCGTCGAGCAGGTGCCGGGCCAGGGCGGCGCCACCGGGCCACGGGAAGGCCCAGAACGGCGGGGGAGCGCCCTGGACGCCGGAACGGTCCTCCGTGGCCTCCCAGAGGCCGTACGGCTCCGCCGCGACGTGGAGGACGACCTCCGGGACGAACGGGGTGGCGGCGGGACGGGTGAGGGCCCGGACGAACGCCGTGGCGTCGTCCGGGCCCTCGTGGTCCGGTGCTGCGGGGTCGTGCGCGCGGTGCGGCAGGGCGTGCCGGTCAGTGACCGGCGAGCGCGGGCCGCTCCGCCTCGTCGGAACCCTCGACGGCCTCGTGGCCGCCGTGGTGCTCGTGGTGGGCCGCCTCGAGCTCCGCCGGGGTGACGGGCTCGATGCGGTCCTCGAAGTAGAAGCTCGACAGCTTCGCCTTGACCTTGTCGAACCGGGCGCCGGGGCGCTTGACGCCCCGGTCGTCCTCGGCCGGTGCGGGGTCGAGCGGCCGGAAGCTGTCGTGCTGGACGAGCAGCCAGCGGTCGTGCTCGTCGAGGGGCTCGTGCACCTCGAAGAACTCGCCCTCCTCGGTGCGGTAGATGACCCCGGTCTCGCGGCCGTGGAGCACCTTCTCGCGGTCCTTGCGCTGCAGACCGAGACAGATCCGCTTCGTCACGACGAACGCGAGCGGCGGGACGACGAAGACGAGCAGCCGCAGGCTGTTCGTGATGTCGTTGATCGACAGCCGCAGGTGCGTGGCGATGATGTCGTTGCCGCCGCTGACGAGCAGCAGCAGGTAGAACGTGATCGCCATGACGCCGAGGCCGGTGCGGGTCGGGACGTTGCGCGGGCGGTCCAGCAGGTGGTGCTCGCGCTTGTCACCGGTGGCCCACTGCTCGATCCACGGGTACAGGATCATCGGCATCGTCACGAGCCCCGGGATGATGAGGGCGGGCAGCAGGATGTTGCCCGAGACGGTGAAGCCGAGGACCTGGAACTCGAGGAAGCCCGGTGTCAGCCGGACGGCGCCGTCGAGCCAGCCCATGTACCAGTCGGGTTGTGAGCCCGCGGTGACCGGTGACGGGTGGTAGGCGCCGTAGGCCCAGATCGGGTTGATCGTGAACAGCGCACCCATGAGGGCGGTGATGCCGAACACGATGAAGAAGAAGCCGCCGGCCTTGGCCATGTACACCGGGAAGAGCGGGTAGCCGACGACGTTGTCGTTCGTGCGGCCCGGCCCGGGGTACTGGGTGTGCTTCTGGACGACGAGCAGGATGAGGTGCGCCGTGATGAGCGCGAGGAAGATGCCCGGCAGCAGGAGCACGTGGATCGTGTAGAGCCGCGGGATGAACTCCTCGCCGGGGAACTGGCCGCCGAAGAGGAAGAAGCTGATGTAGGAGCCGACCACCGGGATCGCGAGGATGATGCTCGACGCGATCCGCAGGCCGGTGCCGGAGAGCAGGTCGTCGGGGAGCGAGTAGCCCGCGAAGCCCTCGATGATCGCGAGCAGCGCGAGCACCGAGCCGATGACCCAGTTGATCTCACGCGGCTTGCGGAACGCGCCCGTGAAGAACACCCGGAACATGTGCGTGACGATGGACGCCACGAAGATCAGCGCCGACCAGTGGTGGATCTGCCGCATGAGCAGACCGCCGCGGACGTCGAAGGACAGCGACAGCGAGGAGGCGTACGCCTCCGACACGGTCTGCCCGGCGAGCTGCTCGTAGGACCCGGTGTAGACCGTGTGCCCGACGCTCGGGATGTAGAAGAAGGTGAGGAAGACACCCGTCAGCAGCAGGATGATGAAGCTGTAGAGGGCGACCTCCCCGAGCATGAACGACCAGTGGTCGGGGAAGATCTTGCGGGCGAGGAACTTGACGCCCTTGCTGGCGCCGACGCGCTCGTCCGCCCAGTTGCCGAGGTTTCCCGCGGCCTTGGCTGTGGTCGTGGTGCTCATCCGCGCTCCCAGAAGCTCGGGCCGGCGGCCTCGGTGAAGGGGCTCTTCGCGACCAAGTATCCGGCGTCGTCCACGGTGATCGCGAGCTGAGGCAGTGGACGCTTGGCCGGGCCGAAGATGACCTTGCAGTTCTGCTTGAGGTCGAACGTCGACTGGTGGCAGGGGCACAGCAGGTGGTGCGTCTGCTGCTCGTAGAGGGCCACGGGGCAGCCCATGTGGGTGCAGATCTTCGAGTACGCGACGATGCCCTCGTAGGCACCCGCCCGGGAGGTCTCGTCGAGGTCGTCCGGGTTGAGCCGGATGAGCAGGACGGCTGCCTTGGCGATCTCGTCGAGCGGGTGCTCGACCTCCTCGGCCTGGATCCCCTCGGGCAGGACGTGCACGACGGAGCCGATCGTCAGGTCCTCGGGCTTGATCTTGCGACCGAGGCCCTCGGGGTCGGTGATCGGGTCGTGCACCAGGGCCATGCCCTGCTTCCAGAACGTCGTCGACAGGTCGTTGCCCGGCAGCGGGCCGGTGTCGCGCAGCAGCACGATCGCCGGGCCGACGGTGAGCGGGACCAGGGCGCCGAGGAGCGAGTTGCGGATGAGCGGACGGCGACCGATGCCGGCCTCCGCCGAGCCCTCGCGCAGGATGTCCAGCGCGGCGTCACGGTCCTCGTCGGTGCCCCGCATCGGGTGCCGGAGCTCGATCCGCTCCTCGTCCGGCATGAGCGTCTTGGCCCAGTGCACCGCACCGGCGCCGACGCCGAAGGTCGCCAGCGCCAGCCCGACGCCGAGCAGCGTGGTCGAGATGCGCAGCTGACGGGCGATCTCGGCCCAGCTGTCGCCCTCGATGCTGATGGCGTAGTACGAGACGACGAACAGGATGGTGCCGAGGGTGGAGAGCCCGAAGAGGGCGGCGACCTGACGCTCCGCACGCTTGGCGGCCTTCGGGTCGACGTCCGCCATCCGGTGCCGGTGCGGCTCGAGGCCGGGGTTCTCGAAGCGCTCCGGGAGCCCGCCCTCGGACGTCGTGGCGACGTCCGAGCCGGGGTGACCGTGCGACTGGTCGATGCTCATCGGATCGGGGCTCCTGATCCACACGACGGACTGAGGACGGACTGCGGGGCCGCGGTGCGCGGCGCGGGACGGCGCGTCACGACGCCTTCGCCCCGAGCCACACGGCGCACCCGACGAGCAGCGACAGGCCGACGGCCCACGCGACGAGACCCTCGCTCACCGGGCCGATCGCGCCGAGCGAGACGCCGCCCGGGGGAGTGTCGGTCTCGACGGCCTGGAGGTAGGCGATGATGTCGCGCTTCTCCTGCGGGGTGATCGTGCTGTCGTTGAAGACGGGCATCGACTGCGGGC
This sequence comes from Actinomycetota bacterium, assembly GCA_016213575.1. Classification (GTDB taxonomy): domain Bacteria; phylum Actinomycetota; class Actinomycetes; order Actinomycetales; family Kineosporiaceae; genus R-H-3. The sequence goes on along the minus strand of JACRAB010000381.1, from coordinate 206 downwards.
CGGTGACCATGGCCTCGTAGACGTGCGTCGGTGTCACGCCCTCGAGGTTGGGGGCGTACTTGCCGCGGGTCAGCGCGCCGCCCTTGCCGTTGAAGTTGTGGCACATCGCGCAGTTCGTGCGGAAGATCAGCGAGCCGTTGGAGACGTTGCCGCCCTTCGCGTCGACGTCCTGCTCGCTCGGCACGGAGGGGCCCGGGCCGAGGCTC
>JACRAB010000385.1 GCA_016213575.1 Actinomycetota bacterium | reverse complement strand
GTGCGGCTCGGGATGTGGGCGCTCGTGCAGGCGTGCACCGACGCCGTCGCCGCACCCGGGGACCTCACCGTGAGCGTCAACGTCTCGCCGCGCCAGCTCGCCGACGCCCGGATCGTCGACGTCGTCGAGGAGGCGCTGGCCCTCACCGGGCTGCCGCCGCACCGGCTGTGCCTGGAGATCACCGAGGGCGCCGTGATGTCCGACATCGACGCCGCCGTCGTCCGGCTCGGCACGCTGCGGGCGCAGGGGGTCCGGATCGCCCTCGACGACTTCGGCACCGGGTGGTCGAGCCTGGGCCACCTCCAGCGGCTGCCCGTCGACCGGCTCAAGGTCGACCGCTCGTTCGTCGAGGCGCTCCGCGGCGAGACCGAGCCGCTGCTGCCGGGGCCCGGCCGCGGCGCGCCCTGGGACCGGGACGCCCCCGCCCGGGACCGCGACGGTGCCGCCGCGGTCGTGTCCGCCATCGTCGCCCTCGCCCGCGGTCTGGGCATGCGGGTCACCGCCGAGGGCGTCGAGACCGCCGAGCAGTTCCGCTACCTGCGCGAGCTCGGGTGCGACGACGCGCAGGGCTTCCACCTCGGCCGGCCGGCACCGTGGGGCGCGCCCCAGGTCGTGCTCCCCGACACCGGGGACCAGGTCGTCTCCTGACTCCGGGCTTCCCCGGCGTCAGGTCCGCAGGTCGAGGACGACGTCGGCACCGCTCGGCACCTCGCGCCGGCCGCCGCTGTCGAGGAGCCAGGCCGACTGCCGGCCGTGCACGCGCCAGGTGGTCCCGGGGGCGGCGGCGTCGCCGTCCCAGCCGCCGAGGCCGCCGACGAGCGCGGTGTCCTCGTCGACGCCGACGACGTGGACGCCGGCCGGGCCGCCCGCGACGCGGCGCAGCACGAGGTCCGGCATCCACGACGCGAACTTGTCGAAGTGCGGGAGCACCTCGACCATCGGGACGACGCCGAGCCCGTCGAGCGCCGGCCGCCACGGCCGCCGGACGTCCGGCAGGCTCGCGGACAGCGCCATCGCGCCCGCGCTGCAGCCGGCGAGCGCGGCCCCGGCCCGCCACGCCGCGAGGATCGCCTCCCACACCGCCGTCCCGCGCAGCGTCTCGGCGAGGAAGGCCGGGTTGCCGCCGGACAGGTACACCAGACCGGCACCCGCGACGAGCGCGGCGAGGTCCGGGCGCTGCGCGTCGTCCCGGTCGCGGACGTCGACGACGACCTGCTCGACGCCGATCCGCTCTGCGGCCTCCTTGCCGAGCGCGTGCCAGCGGGCGAGCGAGTCGGTGCCCTCGGGCGCGGCCGCCGTCGCGAGCTGGACGTAGCGCGGGGCGCGGCCCTCGAGCAGCGCCCGCTCCAGCGGCTCGAGGACCGGCAGGTACTCACCGGAGCCGACGAGCGCGACCGGCCCCGCCGTCGTGCGGAGCAGGGCCTCGTGCGCGCCACCGGACGGAGCCGGACCGGCCCCGTCGTCGCTGCCGCTGGTGGTGTCGTCGCCGTCCGTGTCCACGCCGCTCCGATCCATCGTCGATACCGAATTGCAACATGCCGCAAGTGCACTTCGCGCGTCCTCCGCACCTCTTACGGTGGCGGAGTCGATGCTCGACGGGGGCGATCGACCTGCAAAGGTCTGGACCGAAGCGACGTCGAGGGGGACACGGGGACATGTACGGCCAGGAGAGGGATCGCGCCATGGCGGCGAGCATCACGACGACGTGCCCGCGCTGCGGCACGGTCGTCCTCGAGCGCGAGGACCTGCTCCTCGTCGTCGACCGGTGGGCCGACGTGTCGTGGTACCAGTTCGACTGCGTGAGCTGCGCGCGCCGCATCGTCAAGGAGGCACCGGAACCGGTCGTCTCCGCGCTGTCCTTCGCGGACGTGCCCGCGTTCTGCGTGCCCGCCGAGGTCTATGAGCGCCGGGACGGCGCCGGCCGGCCGGTGACCGACCGGCTCGGCGCCGACGACCTGCTCGACGCCGTCCTGCTCCTCGCGGGCACGGACGACGTCGTGGCGCTCGCGACCGCGAGCAGCTGACACCCCGGGGCAGGCCTCAGAGCGAGCCCCAGTCCGGCCGCAGCGGGAAGTCCGCCGCGCCGTTCTCGTGGAGCTTCACCCCGAGCACCTGGTGCAGCTGCACCTGGTTGCGCTCGAACCCGAGCCGCGACCCCGCCAGGTACAGGCCCCAGACCTTCGCGGTCGCCTCGCCGACCTCGGCGACGCACTCGTCCCAGCGCTCGACGAGGTTGGCGCACCAGGCCGCGCACGTCTTCGCGTAGTGCTCGCGGAGGTTCTCCTCGTGGCGCACCTCGAAGCCGGTGTTCTGCATGACGGTGATGATCTTCCCGGAGCCGGTGAGCTCGCCGTCCGGGAAGACGTACCGGTCGATGAAGCCGCCGCGCACCCGCGGCACGTGGACGTTGTCCGGCCGCGTGATGCAGTGGTTGAGGAGCCGGCCGCCCGGGCGCAGCTTGCGGTAGAGGACGCCGAAGTACGCCGGGTAGTTCGCGACGCCGATGTGCTCGGTGAGGCCGATCGAGCTGATCGCGTCGAAGCCGCTCTCGACGACGTCGCGGTAGTCGAGGTGGCGCACCTCGGCGAGGTGGTCCAGCCCCTCGGCCTTGATCGCGGCCTGCGCCCACGCGGCCTGCTCCTGCGAGAGCGTCACACCGAGCGCGTGGACGCCGTTGCGGGCGGCGTGCCGCACCATCGAGCCCCAGCCGCAGCCGACGTCGAGGAGCCGCTGCCCCGGCTGCAGACCGAGCTTGCGGAACACCAGGTCGTACTTGGCGGCCTGGGCCTGCTCGAGCGTCGCCTCCGCGGTCGGGTACGCGGCGCAGGTGTACGTCATCGACGGCCCGAGAACCATCTCGTAGAACCGGTTCGAGACGTCGTAGTGGTGCTGGATCGCCTCGGCGTCGCGACGCTTGGAGTGCCGCAGGCCCTCGAGCGCGCGGCGCCAGTCGGGTAGCGCCTCCTGCGGCGGCGGGGCGGGCGGCAGGAGCTGGGCCGGGCCGAGCGAGCGGGCGACCCGGGTCAGCGTCCGGGCGTCCGGCCGCCGCCAGTGCATCGCCTCGGCCATGAGCCGGAGCAGCTCGTACGGGTCGCCGGGATGGACGCCCGTCAGCTCCAGGTCGCCGGAGACGTACGCCCGGGCCATGCCGAGCGAGCTCGGTGCCGTCGCGAGGTAGGCGGTGCCGCGCGGCGTCCGCAGGTGCAGGCCCACGTCGGCGTCCGCGGGCCCGGCCGCACTGCCGTCGTACGCGGTGAACCGGAACGGCATCGGTCCGTCGAGAAGGGTGAGCAGGACCTCCGCGAGCGTCAGGCGGGTGCCGTCGTCCCCGCTGTCGCTGCGCCAGGGGCTGAACATGAGCGCCATCGATGACCTCCCATGCGTGGTGTCTTCACGCTGAGTCGTCGGTCAGTAGTTCGCCGACGCGAACAGCACTCTACGAGCAGCACCGCGTGATGCCAGCGCGAATTTCGCGGCTTTCGCGTCACGCTGCGTGCGCCGCGGTCCGACGAAGATCGTCCGCCGACGGCTGACGGCATCGTCCGTGGTGCGAGCATGGCGTCCGTGGCCGACCTCCTGCCGTTCCGGGCGCTGCGCCCCACCGTCGACGCCGCGCCCGAGGTCGCGGCGCCGCCCTACGACGTCGTCGACGCGGCCGAGGCGGCCGCGCTCGCGCGCGGTCGGCCGCGCAGCTTCCTGCACGTGACCCGCCCCGAGATCGACCTGCCCGCAACCGGTCCGGACGCCGCGGACGCCGACGTCGCACACTCCGACGCGGCACACTCCGACGCCGCGTACGCCGCCTCCCGGTCGGCGCTCGCGGCGCTCGTCGGCGCCGGCGTGCTCGCCCGGGACGCGGCCCCGACGTACACGGTCTACGCGGCACCGGCGGCGCTCGGCTCGGGCGGCACCCAGGTCGGGATCGTCGGCCTCGTCAGCGCCGCGCAGTACCGCGCGGGCGTCGTCCGCACCCACGAGCACACCCGGCCCGACAAGCTCGAGGACCGGCGCCGCCACATCGAGGCGGTCGGGGCGCACGACGAGCCGGTCCTGCTCCTCGCGGCGCCGGACGCCGGCGTCGACCGGGTGCTGGCCGCCGTGACGGCGCGCCCGCCGGACCTCGACGTCCCGCAGGCGGTCGACGGCGGTGCGTTCCGGCTGTGGGTCGTCGGGACCGGCGCGGACGACGCCCCGCTCGTCAGCGCGCTCGAGGCCGCCTTCGCCGCGATGCCCGACCTCTACGTCGCCGACGGCCACCACCGCAGCGAGGCCGCGGCCCTCGTCTGGGACGGCAGCGGCCGGCCGGCGGGCGGCCCGGACGACGCACCCGTCGGCTGGTTCCCGGCGCTCGTCATCCCCGCCGACCGTGCGTGCGTCCTGCCCTACGACCGGCTCGTCACCGACCTCGGCGGCCGGACGGCGCAGGGCCTGCTCGACGCGCTCGCCGCGGACTGGGAGGTCACCGCGTCGGCCGGCCCGGTGCGACCCGCGCGGCGCGGCGAGGTCGGGCTCTACCTCGGCAGGCACGGCTGGCACCGGCTCGCGGTCCGGCCGGGCGTCGTCCCGGACGACGCCCCGCCCGTCGTCCGGCTCGACGTCTCGCTGCTGCAGCGCACCGTCCTCGACCCGTTCCTCGGGATCAGCGACCCGCGCACCGACCCACGGATCGGCTTCCTCGGCGGCCGCACCCCAGCCGACCTCGCCGCGATCGTCGACGGCGGCCGGTTCGCCTGCGCCTTCACGCTGCACCCGACCTCGCCGGACGACGTCATGGCGGTCGCGCGCACCGGCGAGGTGATGCCGCCGAAGTCGACGTGGTTCGCGCCGAAGCCGTACAGCGGGCTGTTCGTCCACGAGACGGTCCCGGCGGTCTGACGACGGTCCGGGCCGTCCGTCGTCCTGGACCTGCCGCCCCGGCCGTGGCGGCGGCATGATGACGCCATGACGAGCGCCGCCGTCCGCCCGCTGCACGACCGACCGCCGGTCACGACGTCCTCCGTGCCGCCCGTCGTCCGGCTCCCGAAGGGCCGGGTCGCGCACGAGCGGGCCGTCGAGGCCCTGCTCGACAGCTACCGGCGGATCCCCGCGGGCGCGGGGGTCCGGCTCGCGAAGCGGACGTCGAACCTGTTCCGCCCCCGGGCGCAGGCGGTCGGCCCGGGGCTCGACGTCGCCGCCCTCAACGGCGTCGTGAGCATCGACACCGCAGCCCGGACCGCCGACGTCCAGGGCATGTGCACGTACGAGAACCTCGTCGCGGCGACGCTGCCGAAGGGCCTCGTGCCGCTCGTCGTCCCGCAGCTGCGCACGATCACGCTCGGCGGCGCCGTCACCGGCCTCGGCATCGAGTCGACGTCGTTCCGCAACGGGCTGCCCCACGAGTCCGTGCTCGAGCTCGACGTCGTCACGGGCGCCGGCGACCTCGTCACGGTGACCCCGCAGGGCGAGCACGCCGACCTGTTCCGGGGCTTCCCGAACTCCTACGGGACGCTCGGCTACTCGGTCCGGCTGCGGATCGAGCTCGAGCAGGTCGCCCCGTTCGTCGAGACCCGCAACGTGCGGTTCGCGAGCCTCGACGAGCTCGGGGCGGCGATCGCTGCCGTGGTGCGCGACGGTGCCTGGGACGGCGAGCGGGTGGACTTCCTCGACGGGGTCGTCTTCTCCGCGACGGAGTCCTACCTCGTGCTCGGCGCGTGGGCGCACGACGTCCCGTCGCTGTCCGACTACACCGGTCAGGAGATCTACTACCGCAGCCTGCGCGACCGCGGCCGGGACGCCCTCACCGTGCACGACTACCTGTGGCGCTGGGACGTCGACTGGTTCTGGTGCTCCAAGGCCTTCGGCGCCCAGCACCCGGCCCTGCGCAAGGTGTGGCCGGCGAGCCGGCGGCGCAGCGACGTCTACTACCGCATGGTCGGGCTGGAGAACCGGTACGGCGTCGCCGCCAGGATCGACGCGTGGCGCGGGAAGCCGGCCCGGGAGCGGGTCGTCCAGGACGTCGAGGTGCCGGTCTCGCGGACCGCGGACTTCCTGCGGTGGTTCCTCGAGCACGTCCCGATGACGCCGGTGTGGCTGTGCCCGCTGCGGGTGCGCGACCACGGCGGGCCGCTCGGGGACGTCCCGGACGGCGCGCAGCCCTGGTCGCTGTACCCGCTGCGGGCCGGCGAGACGTACGTGAACATCGGCTTCTGGGGGACGGTCCCGATCGAGGCCGGTCGCGCGGACGGCGACGTCAACCGGGCCGTCGAGGCGGCGGTCTCCGGGTTCGACGGGCACAAGTCGCTCTACTCCGACGCGTACTACGACGAGGCGGACTTCTGGGCGAGGTACGGCGGCGACGCCTACCGGCCTCTCAAGGAGCGGTACGACCCGGCCGGCCGGCTGCTCGACCTCTACGCGAAGGCGGTCGGACGGCGCTGATCCGGGTCGAGGGCTCAACCCCCGCCGGGTGGGGGCCGATCAGCAGGGGGTAGGGCCGGTCGCACGGACAGGGGGTACTCGGATGGGAGCACGCGCCACGGGCGCCCCGCTCCCGACGGCTGCCGTCCACGTGGGCCGGCAGCCGATCTTCGACGAGACGGGCTCCCTCTACGGGTACGAGCTGCTGTTCCGCGACACCGCCGGCGCCACGGCCGCGGACGGCAACGGGGACGCCGCGACGACCCGGACGATCCTCGCCGCCTTCACGGCGTTCGACGTCGCCGACCTGCTCGGCGGCCGGCTCGGCTTCGTCAACCTCACCCGGTCGTTCCTCGTCGGCGAGCTCCCGGTGCCGTTCGACCCGGGCGGAGCCGTCCTCGAGGTGCTCGAGACCGTCGAGATCGACGACGAGGTCGTCGCCGGGACGCGGCGGCTCGCCGAGGAGGGCTACCCGATCGCCCTGGACGACTTCGTCTGGTCGAGCGCCGCCGAGCCGCTCCTGGAGATCGCCTCGATCGTCAAGGTCGACGTCCTCGGGCTCACCTGGGACGAGGTCATGGCGACGGCCACCCGCTCGGCCCGGCACGGCTGCCGGCTCCTCGCGGAGCGGGTCGAGGACGAGGCCATGCTGACCCGCTGCACCGAGGCCGGGTTCACCCTGTTCCAGGGCTACCACCTCGGCCGGCCGCAGACGATGACGGCGCAGACCCTCGCCCCCGGGCACGCCGTCGCCCTCCAGCTCCTCGCCCGGCTCAGCGACCCGGCGACGACGGCCCGCGACGTCGACGAGATGCTCCGCTCCGACCCCGCCCTGACGTTCCGCCTTCTGCAGATCGCCAACTCGGCGTCCAACGGCCTGACCCGCAGCGTCTCCTCGATCCGGGACGCCGTCGTCCTCGTCGGGCTGCAGACCCTGCGCGCGTGGCTCGTGCTCATCACGCTCTCCGGCATCGGCGGCAGCGCGGACCGGCTCGGCGCCGCGCTGACCCGGGCCCGCACGTGCGAGACCGTCGCGCGGGGCTCGGCGACCGTGCGCCCCGACGTCGCGTTCACCGTCGGCCTGCTCGACGGCATCGCCCAGAGCCTCGGGACGGACGGCGAGCAGCTCCTCGAACGGCTCCCGCCGCTGTCCGACGAGCTCGCCGACGCGCTGGCCGGCGGACCCGGCCCGCTGCGGACCCTGCTCGACGCCGTCCACGGCTACGAGACCGGCGACCTCGCGGCCGTCGCGGCGTCCGGGGTCGACCCCGGTGCGCTCGCCGAGGCCTACCTCGGCGCGCTGGCCTGGAGCAACCGGACGGCGTCCGCCGTCGGCTGAGGGCCGGGCGTCACCCGGCCGGACCGCTCACTGCGCGGCGGCCGCCCGCAGCGGGCGCCGCAGCCGGGCGAGCAGCCGGTGCGTGAACCGGTCGCGCCGCGTGAACCGCGAGACCTTCGCCGGCTTGTCCGGCACAGAGGCGAACCCGAGGTAGTACCCGGCCTCGCAGGCCGCCCCGCAGAGTGCGTCGAACCGTCGCTCGGCGGCGTCGAAGGACAGGCTCGCGCGCTCGTAGCCGGCGAGGTCGGTGTCGGCGAGGGCGGCGGTCATCCGGTCGTTGGCGGCCGCCATGACCCGGGCCGTCACGTCGAGCGCGCGGGTCAGCTCGCCGCCCGCGCGGACCTCGCTGCCCGCGCGGACCTGGACGACGGAGGGACCGGCGACGGCAGCGGCACGCAGGGCGCCGAGGGCGCTCGAGGTCGGGCACATGGCACTCACTCCTTCAGGGTTCGTCTGGAAGGAGCGGGTGCGCGCCGGTCAGATACGGCCCGGCAGGACCGGCGCGGCGGGCGGGGCCGCGCCGGTCCTGCCCGGGTGCGGGACGACGGGGTCAGGCGCGCGGGATCCGGACCAGCACGAGCTGGCCGCTCTCGCGCTTGTTCGTCCAGTCCGGCGCACCGTCGCCGTTGAGGTCGCGTCCCGGCGCGCGCTCGACCCACAGCCCGTGCGCCTGGACGTCGACCAGGAAGGCGCCCGGACCGAACACCGACGACGCGTCGACGACACCGCTGGACTCCCAGGAGCCGAGGTTGCTCAACGGCTTCCCGTCGACGTCGGTCGGGCCGCCGTCCGCGGACTGGTCGACCCGGGCGACGACCTCCTTGGCGGCCGGGTCGTCGAGCGGGACCCGCCAGAGCCGCGCCGTGGTGGCGTTCGGGTCGGTCGACCCGGCCGGGAACTGCTGGCTGCTGCCCGGGTCCTCGGTGACGAGCAGGCTGCCGGCGCGCGTCGTCTCGAGGTTGTCCACCTGGTGCATCTGGTTCAGCGTCTTGACCGGTGCCACGTCCCCGTCGACGAGGACGGACAGCGACGTGACCTTCGTCGGGTCCTTCTTGTCGAGGACCATCTTCCAGATCCGGCCGTTCGTCGAGCGGCCCTGCGCCGAGGGCCCGGCGGTGCCGGCACCGGAGTCGGCGAGGTAGACGACGTTGCTCCGGCCGGGGCGCTTGTCGTAGGCGATGTCCTCGATCCGGACGAACTGGAACACGCCGTTGAGGTCGCCCCAGTGCTCCAGGACCCACTGCGGTCCGTCGGTCGGCCTGCCGAACGCGTCGTTCGCGAACTCGCCGGGGCCGGGAGCCGGGTAGCCGACGTCGGCGGCCATGAGATCGCTGCCGTCCGGGTTCTTCCCGGTCGCGATGTTCCGCGGCACCTTGACGAAGTGCCCGGTGATCGACTGCGTGGACCCCGGTGCGACGTCGAGGTAGTCGTCGACGCCGGGGGTGTCGGAGACGAACGCGTACATGGAGCCCTTGTCGGCCAGCAGGCTCCGGGTGTCCTCGGCGATGTACGAGTACACCTGCGACTGGGGCGGCAGGGACTGGAACGTGTCGTCGCCGGTCAGCGTGACGAGGCGGTCGTAGCCCGGGATCGGCACGGTGTTCTCGTGGTTGAGCCGGCCCATCCCGAGGACCGGCGTCCGCTTCCCGGTCCGGACGTCGAGCGCGATCGCGACCCCCGCCTGGCGTGCGCCGTCCGCGCCCTGGGCCGGAGCCGGGAAGGCCTCGCCGGACTCGTTGACCCACTCGATGCCCTCCTCGTTGGTGAAGAGGATCGGCCGGTCGAAGCCCTCGCGGGACGTCGCGAGGTAGCTCGAGCAGAACCGCTGGTAGTTCTCGGCGGAGGTGATCGCGTACGACCCGGCGAGCACGGTCGCCGACCGGGTGTCCATCGTCAGCCGGCTGACCTGGGCGTTGTCGAAGTCGTTCTCGCCGGCGGCCGACGGCGCGGCGGCGTTGAACGGGAACGGGACGGTGGAGGTCTCGTGGTTGACGTAGACGTCGACCCGGCCGTCCCCCCGGCGGTTCAGCGCGATCCC
>JACRAB010000384.1 GCA_016213575.1 Actinomycetota bacterium | reverse complement strand
GAGCGTGCCGCCGGCCGGGCGGCCGGTCCTGCCGCGCCGCCGAGCGCGAGCAGCCCGAGGACGTGCCGGGCGGCGGCCCGGTTGCCCGGGACGAGCCGGCTCGCGAGCGCGGTGCGCCGCATCCGGGCCATGAGGTCCGGGTCGGTGAGCAGGTCCGCGACGCCGGTCGCGACGGTGCGCGGTGCCGGGTCGAGGACGACGGCGCTGCCGGCCCGGGCCAGCTCGAGGGCGCGCTCGGCCTGGTCGTCGAGCCGGCGCCGGCCGGGGACGAAGACGGCGGGCACTCCGAGCAGCCGCAATTCGCTGACGCTGTTGTAGCCGGCCTCCGAGAGCACGAGGTCGGCGATGGCGAAGAGGTCGACGAGCCGGGGCTCGACGCTCACGACGTGGGCGCCGGGCAGGTCCGGGGCCTCGCCGGCGTAGTTCGGCCCGAGGACGACGACGTGCTGGACGCCGTCCGGCCCGAGCCGCCGGACCAGCTCGGCGTGGGTGGCCCGGACCGCCTCGAAGAACGGGACGGCGGTGTCGGCGAACCCACCGCCGCCGGCGGTCGAGACGAGGAGCGGGACCCCGGGCCGCACCGCGTACCGGGCCCGGACGGCCTCGATCCCGGTCGGTTCCGGGCGCCGGCTGATCGTGCCGGCGAAGACGGTCCGCAGCCGCACCCGCTCCGGCAGGGGCAGCCCGAACTCGGCCTCGGTGTGCGGCACGACGACGGCGTCGCAGCGGTCGAGGAAGCCGCTCGCGAGGATCCGGTCGTGCTCCTCGGGGACCATCTTGCGCAGGACGTGGACGACGCGGGCCCCGGCCGGGACCGGCTCGGCGTCCGGGTCGGCGGGCGCCATCGTGTCGTAGACGACGACGTCCGGCGCGAGCCCGGCGAGGGTGCGCCGCCAGCCGGTCACCGGGTCGTCCGCGTCGACGACGCACGTGACGCCGTCCGGGCAGAACGTCGGCGCCGAGGCGTTGCGGGTGTGCATGACGACGCGGGCGTCGGGGCGCAGCGCGAGCACCTCGCGCGCGATGTTCAGCCCGCGCATGAGGTGCCCGAGGCCGCGCCGGTTGTGCGACTGGAAGACGACCGTCAGGCCGGCGCCCGCGCTCACCGCCGGCCGCCGACGGCGTCGAGGGCGGCCTCGAGCCGGGAGGCGGTGGCGCCCACCGCGGCGGGGTGCACGCGGTCCTTCGTCGCGAGGAGCGCGGCGTGGTGCAGGTGCGCGGCGAGCAGGTGCCGGGCGAGGCGGTCCCGGTCGAGCCGGCGGCCGAGCACCTCCTCGTAGCCGCCGAGGTACGCCTCGACGGCCCGGGCGTGCGTCGGGTCGGCGCTGACGCCGTCCGCGAGCGCCGGGACGTCGAAGGCGAGCCCCGCGACGAACATCGCGAGGTCGCGGTACCGGTCGCCGCGGTGCGCGAGGTCGTGGTCGATGACCGTCCACTCCCCCGGGCCGCCGAGCAGGTGGCTCGGGACGAGGTCGCCGTGGCACGTGACGACGTCCCGGGCGTCGACCGGGCCCGGCGCCACCGCGGCGAGCCGGGCGACGGCACGGGCGAGGACACCGGCGAGGTCGGGCAGCAGCCACGCCGCCCAGGCCGCGCTGCGCTCGGTCGTCGCCCGGACGGCGGCCGGCGCCGGCCCGTCCGGGACGCCGGTCGCGTCGAGGGCGTGGAAGGCGGCGTGAACGGCGCCCGCCTCGGCGAGCATGGGGGCGAGCTGGTCGCCGTGCGCGAGGTCCGCGAGCTCGGCGCCGGGCACGTCGGCCTGGGTGTAGCTCGCCGAGCCGGGGTCGACGCCGAGGAGCTCGGGCACCCGGACCCGCCGGTCCCACTGCGCGGCGGCCTCGACGGCGCGGGCCCGGCGCCAGGAGTCCTCGAGCCGGGACCGGCGCTTGACCTTCACGACGCGACCGTGCTGCCGGTAGGTGAAGCGGCGCAGCGGCACGTAGCGCAGCACCTCGACCGGGCCGGCGCCGGTCGCGGACCCGGCGAGGGCGGTCGCGAGGGCCGGCAGCTTGGGGTCGTCCGGCACCCGCGACCAGGTGGCGTCCGCGGCACCGGCCGACCAGTGCGCCGTCCAGGCGTCGAACGTGCCGGTCGCCGCGTCCCGTGCCTGGAGCGAGCAGTAGAACCGGTCCGGCGCCCAGCGCCCGTCGCGCAGCCCGCCGCGCAGCTCGGAGACGACCCGGACCCGGCCCTGCGGGAGGTCGGCGATCCGCTCCGGCAGGGCGCCGAGCAGCCGGCCGACGAGCGTGTCGGCCGGGTGCCCCGCGTCGAGGAAGCCGAACGGCGCCCGGACGCCGACCGACGGCGCGGTCACCAGCGGTCCTGCGGGTGGATCTCGAACGGGTGCGGCGAGGTGGCCCGACGAGGTGCCGCGGGCAGGTACCCGGGCTCGGGGTCGGGGATCGTCCGCATCGACACCGTCGGCAGGGACGCCGTCACCGGCCCGAACCCCTGCTGGCCGGCGAGCCGGGCGAAGTGCCCGTCGAACCGCAGCAGGTCGGCGGGCGGGCCCTCCTCGACGACACGGCCCCGGTCGAGGACGACGACGTGCTCGGCCGCGAGCGCCATGGGGACCGAGTGGGTGACGATGATCGTCGTCCGGCCGACCATGAGCTCGCCGAGGCCGTCCATGACCTCGGCCTCGGTGACCGGGTCGAGCCCGGTCGTGGGCTCGTCGAGGAGCAGCACGGCGGGGTCGCGCAGGAGCACGCGGGCGATGCCGAGCCGCTGCCGCTGGCCGCCGGAGAGCCCGACGCCGTTCGCGCCGAGCAGGTGGTCGTAGCCGTCGGGCAGCCGGCTGATGAAGTCGTCGGCACCGGCGATCCGGGCGGCCGCGACGACGTGCTCGCGGCTGGCGTCCGTGCCGTAGGCGATGTTCTCGGCGATGGTCCCCGTGAGGAGCACGGTGTCCTGCAGGAGGATGCCCACCTGCGAGCGGATCCAGCGCAGCGAGCAGTCGGTGAGCTCGCGGCCGTCAAGGAGCACCCGGCCCGAGGTCGGGTCGTAGAACCGGGCGACGAGCGCGCCGATCGTCGACTTGCCGGCGCCCGAGGAGCCGACGATCGCCGTCCGGCTGCCGGACGGGAAGAACAGGTCGACCCCGTGCAGGACGGGCCGGTCCCGGTCGTAGCCGAAGACGACCTCGCGGAGCGCGACGTCCCCGTGCGCGCGCGGGCCGGACCAGGCGTACGGCCGGTCGGTGAGCTGCTCGTCGGAGGCGAGGACCTCGGCGATCCGCTCGGCCCGGGCGAACGCCTTGGAGATCCGCCCGGTGTGCTTGGCGATGTCCTTGAGCGGGCGGTAGAGCCGGCGGGCGTACTGCGCGAAGACGACGAGGGAGCCGGCGCTCAGCTCGCCGCGGGACACCCGCCAGCTGCCGAGCAGGATGACCACGGCCATCGCGACGGCGCCGATGACGTCGACGAACCCGGCGAACCGGGCCTCGAGGACGGCGACCGCGATGCCGCTGCGCTGCCGCGCCTCGCTCTGGGCGCGGACCTTCTCGTGCTCCATCGCCTCGGTGCCGCTGGCCTGGACGAGCCGGATCGAGGAGAGCGTCTCGGCGGCGAGGGAGGCGATGTCGCCGTCGCGGGCGCGCTGCTTCTTGGCCGCCGCCCGGACCTCGCGGCGGAAGTGCCGGGTCACGAGGGCGAGCAGGGGGACGACCGTCGCCAGGACGAGCCCGAGCAGCGGGTCGAGCCACACCGACAGCGCGAGCATGCCGACGACCATGAGCAGCGACTGGGCGATCGCGCCGAGCGAGTCGCTGAAGATCTCGCCGACCCGGTTGGCGTCCTCCGTCATCCGGGTCACGAGGTCGCCCTTGGGGCGGCGGTCGTGGAAGGCGATGGAGAGCCGCTGGAGCTGCTCGTACGTGCGGATCCGCAGGTCGTGCGCGATCCGCTCGCCGGCCCGGCGCAGCCACAGGTCGCCGGTGTAGACCCCGATCGCGTTGACGAGCGAGATCCCGATCGTCGCGACGGCGACGAGGACGAGCACGCGCAGGTCCGCCGGGGTGAACGAGAACGCCGTCGTGCGACCGGCGACGACGGAGTCGATGACCCACTTGAGCGGCCAGGGCGCGGCGAGGTCGGCGAGGGTCACCAGGACGGTCGCGCCGGCCGCACCGCCGAGGGCACCGCGGTGGTCCCGGGCGACCCGGCCCATGAGCCGGCGGGCGGCGCGCTGCGGGGTGTCGGCGGGCGCTTTCCCTGCGGAACGGGACCCGGTGTGCGCGCGTCGGGCGCTCATCGGTCGAGCACCGCGTCGGCCTGGGCGAGGAGGATGCGCCCGGCGCGCGCGGCGCCGTCGGTGTCCCCGAGGCCGGCGGCCGAGCGGGGCCGGACGAGCAGCCGGTCGAGCGCGGCGCGCAGCGCGCCGGCGTCCAGGGTGTCCGGGTGGAGCATGTCGACGAGCCCGGCGGCGGCGAGGCCCTCGGCCCGGATGAGCTGCTCGCCGCTCGGGCGCACCCGCGGCACGAGCAGGGACGGCGTCCCGGCGCGGACGAGCTCGGAGACGGTGTTGAAGCCGGCCATCGCGACCGCGGCCCGGGCGTGCGCGGCGACCGCGGCGAGGTCGTCGCGGGAGACCTGGACGGTGACGTCGAGCCCGGCGGCGCGGGCGCGCAGGTCCTCGACGTCCTCGGCGGGCATGAGCGGGCCGGCGACGAGCAGGGCCGGGACCGGCAGCGGGCGCTCCCGGACGGCCTCGACGAACGCCTTCGCGAGCGGGTACCCGTCGACCCCGCCGCCGAACGTCGCGAGGACGTAGTCGGCGGGCAGGTCCTCCGGGCGCTGCTCGGCCGGGGCCGCACCGACGAACCCGACGTGCTCGACGGGCGGCAGCGGGCGGTCCCAGCGGACGCAGTCGAGCATGTCGAGGCTCGACTCGGGGCCGTAGACGAGCACCTGGTCGTAGAGCGTCTCGAGGACCTCGCCGTGCCGGCCCTCGTCCCAGCGCCGGCGGACGACCTCCGGGGAGTCCTCGATGTCGCGCAGCCCGAGGACGACGCGGGCGTGCCCGGCCCGGACCGCGCGCAGCGTGTCCTCGAGCTCCGAGCTGACCCCGAGGGGCAGCTTGTCGACGACGACGACGTCCGGGTCGAACTCGCGGGCGATCGCGGAGGCGACCGAGGCCCGGACCCGGGAGAGGTGACCGGCGTCCACGCCGAGCGACCGGGCCGCGTAGGCGCCGTCGCCGTCGCGGCCCATCGCCGGGAGCTTGACGATGTCGACGCCGGCCGGCAGGCCGTGCGGGACGTACTGCGAGCCGGTGACGATGAGCGCCGTGGCCGACGGGTCCTCGGCGCACACGGCCGCCGCGAGGGTCAGGCAGCGCTGCAGGTGACCGAGGCCGACGCACTCGTTGGTGAAGAACAGGAACCGGGCCCGGCGACGGCGGGGCGTCGCGTGCGCGGGGACATCGTCGTCTCCGGGTGCGGGCGCCGGGATCGCGATCCGCGTGCGCGGAGCGTCACCAGCTACGACCGACATGAACGACGTCCCTCCACCTGCGGGCGCCCCAGCGGCGTCCACGGTCCTCAGACTCCTGAGGCGCTCGTAGAGGGTTCAATTGCCCGATGGTCCTAGTCCACCCGCAGGACACCCTCCACCGTGCCCCGGAACGTCCCGGAACGTGACGGCGATCACGCCCCGGCGTGACCCGTCGGCCGGGAACGCTCAGGTCCGGGCCGCGCCGGCCGAGAGGAGAGAGCGAGCGGGAGCGGACCCGCGGGCGGTCCCGGAGCGGAGGGGGTGGGAGATGACCGTGGACGTCCTGGCCGTGATGGCCGACGCGTACCGCGAGAGCGGCCCCTGGGAGCCCCAGGTCGTCGTCCGCGACTTCCTCCTGACGATCCCCCGCCACCACGTCGAGCAGCAGCTCGCGGCCCTGCTGGACGACGGCACGGTGTCCCCGGGCGACCCGGGCAAGGTCCGCCTCACGCTGCGGACCCGGGTGTCCCTGTTCAGCCGGCCGATGCTCATGGGCTGGCTGCACACCGCGCACCGCCGCCCGCCGGGCGGCCACGAGCTCGCCGCGCTCGTCGCGATCCGGGCGGAGCTGCGCGAGGTGTGCTCGTACTGCCTCGTCGCCCCCGAGGAGGACGGGCTCGCGCAGCGGGCCGTCGAGATCGCGGCCGTGCTCGCGACGGTCGACCTCGACCCGCGGGCCATGGACGTCGCGGCGGGCCTGCCCGGCACAGCGCGCAGCCAGGTGGCGTCGCTCACCGAGGGCGCGGAGGCGTCCTGCTCCTCCATCGCCGAGCTCCAGGCCCGGGCCCGCCGGCACATCGCCTCCTACCGGGAGGCGCACCAGCGGGTGCGCTGACCCGGCCGGACGACCCGGTCTCAGCCGCCGACCGCCGACAACGCGGTCACGCCGACGACGATGAGCCCCACCCCGACGACCTGGAGCCGGCCGAGCCGCTCCCGGAACAGCAGGAACGCCAGGACGGCGGCCAGCGGCGCGTACTGGGACGCCACGACGGCGGTCACAGCGGTGCTCTCCCGGGCGCCGAAGGTGAACGTGAACGTGCCGAGCACCTCGACGAGCCCCGCCGCGAGGACGTAGGGCAGCGCCTCGCGGGACAGCCGCAGCCGGCGGGTGAGGGCGAGCGGCGCGGTGACCCCGACGACGCCGACGACGCGGGCCGACAGCACGATCCACGCCGCGGGGACGGCGCCCTGGATCCGGCCGTTCGCGAACAGGCCGAACCCGAAGATGACCGCGGCGGTCACCGCGAGCAGGACCGCGCGCACGGGCCGCTCGTGCTCGACCGGCGCCGGGTCGGGTGCGACGGCGGCCACGACGACGCCGGCGACGATCGTCGCGAGCAGGATCGCCACGACGAGCTCGACGGAGTCGCCGAAGAGCGCGGCGATGACCGCCGCGACGGCGCCCTCGGCCGCGACGACCGGCGACACGACGCCGACCTTGCCGACCCGGAACGCGGCGTACGCGGCGACGAGGCCGAGGACGTTGCCGAGCCCGACGACGAGGAGCAGCCCCCAGGTCCGGGCGCTGACGCCGCCCGTGCCGGTCACCGGCGGACCGGACCCTCCGACGTCGAGGACGACGAGCGGGACGACGAGCACGAGCCCGACGAACATGACCCACGCGACGGTCGACCACTGCCCGAGCACCCGGGCCGCCCGCGAGGAGCAGAGCGTCGCGGCGGCCCAGCAGACGGCGGTCGCCAGGCCCCACCAGATCGCGTGCACCGCCGCACCCTAGTGGTCGTCCGGTCATCCGACACGGCGGTCCACGGACCGGTCAGCGCACCAGCCCGGACAGGCGCACGCCGGGCACGAGGACGTCCGGGTCCGTCCGGACGGCGACGACCCGCGGCGCGTCGAACCGGGCCGCGGCGGCGAGCACGTCGTCGAGGTCGGCCGGGTCGGTGACGGTGACGCCGTCCGCCCCGAGCGACCGGGCGAGCGTGGCGACGTCGACGGGCCCGATGTCCGTGGCCGCCGTCCGGCCGAAGCGGCGGGCCTGGTGCATCGCGATCGTCCCGTAGGAGCCGTTGACGAAGACGACGCAGAGCACCGGCGCCCCGACCCGGACGGCCGTCTCGAGCTCGACGGCCGTCATGAGGAAGCCGCCGTCGCCGGCGAGCGCGACGACCGGCCGGCCCGGCGCCGCCAGCGACGCCCCGATCGCGGCGGGCAGGCCGTAGCCCATGGCCCCCGAGACCGGGCCGAGCTGGGTCCGCGGCCGGGTGAAGCGGCGGTAGCGGTGCGCGAAGACCGAGAAGTTGCCGGCGTCGTTCGTCACGACGGCGTCCGCGGGCAGGTGCCGCTCGAGCGCGGCGACGACCTCGACCGGGTGGACCCCGCCGCCCGGCGACGCGCCGTGCTGCCGGTCCGCCCGCGCCTGCGCGGCCGCCGCCTCCGCGTCGCTCGAGCGCAGGTAGGCGGCGTGGGCGGCCGACCAGTCGTGCGCGCCGGGTCCCGCGCCGTCCCGGCCCGGCAGCCCGGCGAGCGCGCGGGCGAAGGCGCCGACGGCGGCGCGCCCG
>JACRAB010000383.1 GCA_016213575.1 Actinomycetota bacterium | reverse complement strand
GTTCGTCGTCCTCGGCGTCACGGTCGCGGCCGTCGCCCTCGGCTCCGCCGCCGCCGTCGTCCGCGGCGCGGGTGCGGCGGGCGCCGTCCTGGCCACCGGCCTGGCGGTCGGCGCCGCGGTCGTCGTCGTCGGCCTGCGCCGTGCCCTCGCGCACCAGTTGGCCGTCGTCGAGGCGACCCGCCAGTCCGCCGAGACCCTGCGCGTCAACGACGCCCTCACCGGCGTGCTCAACCGCCGCGGCCTCGGGCTCATGGCCGCACCGATGATCGAGCTCTCGCGCCGCCGCGGCGAGGCGGTCCACGCCCTCTTCGTCGACGTCGACGGCTTCTCCCTGGTCAACGCCGAGCTCGGCTACGAGCGCGGCGACGACCTGCTCGTCGCGGTCGCCGAGGCGCTCAACGGCTCCGTCCGGCAGACGGACCTCGTGTGCCGCGTCGGTGGCGACGAGTTCGTCGTCGTCGGCCCGGGCACCGGCACCTCGCCGCTGGAGATGGAACGCCGGATGCGTGAGATCCTCCGCGCGGCGCCGCCCGTCGACGAGACGGTCTGGCCGTCCCGGCTGAGCATCGGCTCGGCGACCCTCGTGCCCTGGGACGACGGCGACCTCGGCTCCCTGCTCAACCGTGCGGACGCCGACATGCGGCTGCGGCGCTCGCTGCGCCGGCAGAGCCAGGACCGCCGCGGCGGCGACCTGGCGTCCCCGCCGCGCGACCCGTCGCCCCGCACCGAGGTCTGATCCGCCCCCCGCGGCAGCGCGGGCACCCCGCGGCGCCGGTACCGTCGGCGTCCATGACCGCCGTCCGCGGGCTCCTCACGGCCTGCCACCCGCTGCCGACGGCGTTCGTCACCGGCTTCGTCACCGCCTACGGGGCCGTCATCGGGCTCGGCGGCGGCCGGCTCGTGCTCCTCGCGCTCGCGGTCCTGCTCGGCCAGCTCTCGATCGGCTGGTGCAACGACGCCGTCGACGCCGCCCGTGACACCGCCGCCGCCCGGTCCGACAAGCCGGTCGCGGCCGGGCTCGTCGGCCGCCGCACCGTCGCCGTCGCGGCGGGCGTCGCCGTCGTCGCGTGCCTCGCCGTGTCGTTCGCCCTCGGGACGGCGGCCGGCGTCGTCCACACCGTCGTCGTCGCCGCGGGCTGGGCGTACGACCTCGGGCTCAAGGGGACGGTGCTCTCCGGTGTCCCGTACGTCGTCGCGTTCGGGCTGCTCCCGGCGGTCGCCACCCAGGCGCTGTGGCACGCGGCCTGGCTCGAGGCGGAGGTCGTCGGGGAGGCCGTCTCCGAGGCGTACGCGTCGAGCCTCGAGCTGACCGGCCCGGGCCCGCTCGACCTCGGCTGGCCGCCGCTCGCCGTCATGGCCGGGACGGCGCTGCTCGGCCTCGCGGCGCACTTCGCGAACACCGTCGGCGACACCGAGGCGGACGCCGCGACCGGCGTCCGCGGCCTGCCGCAGCGGGTCGGCCCGGTCCGCTCCCTCACGGTGACCGCCGTCCTCGTCGCCGCGGCCGCCGTCGTCCTCGCGCTCGGCGCCCCCGACCGCACCCCGCTCGCGCTCGCCGTCCTCGTCGCCGGCGCCGCGAGCGCCGCCGGGGGAGTGCTCCTCGCCGGCACCGCGGCCGAGCGCGGCCGGCTCGCGTTCCGGCTGACGCTCGCCGCGGTCGGCCTGGTCGTCGTCGGGTTCCTGCTCGCCGCCTAGCGGCGACGGCGCTCAGCTGCCGCCCACTCCGGCCCGCAGCCGCGCGGTGTACCACTCGACGAACTGGATGACGCCGTCCTCCTCGACCTCCGAGTACGGCCCCGGGACGAACGCCGGGGACATCACTCCGCGCTGCGTGCGCTCGACGAGGGCGGTGTCCTGGTCGTTCGTCGCGAGCCAGACCTCGGTGAGCGTCTTGAGGTCGTAGTCCTCGCCCTCGACGGCGTCCGCGGGCACGAGCCACGTCGTCCGCAGCTCGGTCGTCGTCGGGCCGGTCGGGAGCATCCGGAAGGTCAGCGCGTGGTCGCCGACGTAGTGGCTCCACATCGAGGGGTAGTGGTAGAGCAGCACGTCACCGACGTCGCGGACGGCGTCCTCGCCCGGCAGTCCGGCCCAGCGGCGGGCGACGGCGGGCTCGCCGTCCATCGTCATCGAGCGGGCGTGCTCGAGGGCCATCCGCATGACCCGGTACTGGAAGTCGTCGCTCATGAGGAACCCGCTCGGCAGCCCGGCGGCCTCGCACGCCGCGACGACCTCGGCGGTCGCGCGGGCCTCGTCCTCGCTGCCGCCGCCGCTGTGCAGCGGGGCCAGCGGGAACGACTTCGCGAGCTCGGGGTGGGAGATCCGGCAGTGGTAGCACTCCCGGTTGTTCTCCATGACGAGCTTCCAGTTGCCCTGCTCGACGAGCACCGACTCGTGGGCGACCTTCGCGCCGGCGAGGTCGAACGGCGCGAGGTGCGCCGCGACCGTGGCCGCGAACGGCTCGAACGGCGGCGGGGTGTCGGCGACGCAGACGAAGACGAGGCCGCTCGCGGTCCCGACGTGCGCGGGGCGCAGCCCGAGCTCGGACGGCGTCATGTCCGGCGGCATGGCCCGCGCCTTGTAGAGCGAGCCGTCGAGCTCGTACGCCCACTGGTGGTAGGGGCAGACGAGCTTGCGGCGGGTGTTGCCGGACGGCGCCTCGCACAGGACGGCGCCGCGGTGCCGGCACACGTTGTGCAGCGCGCGGAGCACGCCGTCGGTGCCGCGGACGACGACGAGCGGGTGGGTGCCGACGGTGAGCGTGATGTAGGCCCCCGGCTCGGCGAGCTCGCACTCGTGGCCGGCGAACACCCACTCGCGGTGCCACACGAGGTCGAGGTCCGCGGCGTGGACGGCGGGGTGGTGGTACATCGGGCCGGGGAGGCAGTGACCGGGCCGGTGCTCGTCGAGCAGGGCCCGGACGACGGTCCGGGCAGCGGCCGCGGCGTTGGGGTGCGACGTGACGGACACACGGACCTCCGGGCAGGGTCGTACGGCGGGATCGGGGGAGAGGGCCGGGACACGTCGTCGAATCCCTGACCCCTCCAGCGTGTGCGCGCGGGGCCCGGCGCGCCAGCGATCCGGTGCCGCATCGTGGAAAGTTGCGACGGCATCGGCGTACGGTCTGGGGATGATCGGGGGCTTCGGGTCGGGGATCCCGCCGCGGCGCGCCTTCCTCGCGGCGACGTGCGGGGCGGCGACGACGCTCGCCTTCGCGTACAGCACCCCGGGTGTCGACCTCGTGACCCTCTTCGCGGGCACGTGGCTGTGCGCCGGGCTCGGTGCCGCCTGGGCCGTCCGGCTCGTCCGCACCCTGCAGAACCGGCAGCTCCCGGCGCCGACCCGGGCGGACGTCGTCCGCTGGGCCGTCGTACCGGTGGTCATCCTCGGTGCGCTCGCGATGGGCCGCTCCGGGGCCGCCCTCGAGCTGCGGTGGTTCGTCAGCCTCACGGCCCTCGACGACGCGGTCCAGGGCCTGCCGCCGGTGGACGTCCCCCCGGGCGAGCCGTGGATCGACGTGACGCTGCCGCGCACCGTCGGGCTCTACCCGGTGGTCCGGGCCGAGCAGGTGCCGGCCGGCGGCACCGTCTTCCGTGACTCGTACGACATCGTCGCCGACGGCGGCGGCTTCGCCCACCTGCCGCAGGGCCCGGACCCGGACCTGTTCGACCGCGAGTTCGACCACGTCGAGTACCGCCACCTCGGCTGGGACTGGTACGCCTGGGTCGGCACGGTCGAGGCCGACGACCCGTTCGTCGGGAACGTCCCGGAGCCGATGGTCACCGCGCCGCCGTCACCACCCGGCCCGCCCGCCCCGTGAGAGCACGGACACGCACCCGCGGAGATCGTCAACCGGTTCGAAGGTCACGGTGACGGTGGGCTACCCTGGCCCCATGCGGACCTCGCTGCTCCTTACCGGGCCGCGCTGAGCAGAACGCCTCACGGCGACTCGGCGCGGCTGCCCCTCCATGCGCGAGGGGCTTCGTCATTTCCGGGGCACCTGCCCCACCCGAGACGACCCGGTCACCATCGGGCAGCGACCTAGGCGAGGACACCATGACGCAGACAGACGCGACGCCTGCGGGCGCGCCGTCCGAGAGCATCACCGAGAGCACCGACGGCCGCGCCGAGCGCTTCGACGCGCAGGCGATCCAGGAGCGGTGGCTGCCGGTCTGGGACGAGAAGACCCCGTTCCGCAGCGGCGACCCGGCCGACCCGCGGCCGAAGAAGTACGTGCTCGACATGTTCCCTTACCCCTCCGGCGACCTGCACATGGGTCACGCCGAGGCGTACGCCCTGGGCGACGTCGTCGCGCGCTACTGGGTGCAGCGCGGCTTCAACGTCATGCACCCGATCGGCTGGGACGCCTTCGGCCTGCCCGCCGAGAACGCGGCGATCAAGCGCGGCCTGGACCCGCGGGCGTGGACGTACGAGAACATCGCGCAGCAGAAGGCGTCGATGCGCCGCTACGCGTGCTCGTTCGACTGGGACCGCGTCCTGCAGACGTGCGACCCCGAGTACTACAAGTGGAACCAGTGGCTGTTCAACAAGTTCCACGAGCGCGGCCTGGCCTACCGCCGGCCGAGCCAGGTCAACTGGTGCCCGAACGACCAGACCGTGCTGGCGAACGAGCAGGTCGTCAACGGCCTGTGCGAGCGCTGCGACACCCCGGTCACGAAGAAGAAGCTGACCCAGTGGTACTTCCGGATCACCGAGTACGCCGACCGGCTGCTGGACGACATGTCCCAGCTGGAGGGCCGCTGGCCGGACAAGGTCCTGACCATGCAGCGCAACTGGATCGGGCGCTCGCAGGGTGCGGACGTCACGTTCGTCATCGAGGGCGCGGACACGACGGCGGACGGCGGCGCGCAGCAGGCCGACCGTGACGTCACCGTCTACACGACCCGCCCCGACACCCTGTTCGGCGCGACGTTCTTCGTCGTCGCGGTCGACTCCGACCTGGCCGCCGACCTGGTCGCGGCGTCGCCGGCGGCGGTGCGCGCCGAGTTCGCGACGTACCTGGAGAAGGTCCGCGGCACGAGCGAGATCGAGCGGCTGTCGACCGACCGCGAGAAGACCGGTGTCTTCCTGCAGCGGTTCGCGGTGAACCCGGTCAACGGCGAGAAGATCCCGGTCTACGCGGCCGACTACGTCCTGGCCGACTACGGGCACGGCGCGATCATGGCCGTCCCGGCGCACGACCAGCGCGACCTGGACTTCGCGAAGGCCTTCGGGCTGCCGGTCAAGGTCGTCGTCGACGTCCGCGGCGAGGACGGCGAGCCGCTGCCGGACCCGGCCGTGTCGGGGACGGCGACCGCCGGCGTCGGTGCGATGGTCAACTCCGGCCCGCTGGACGGTCTGCAGAAGGCCGAGGCGATCTCGGCGATCGTCGAGCTGCTGGCCGGCAAGGGCCTGGGCAAGGAGACGACGAACTACCGGCTGCGCGACTGGCTGATCTCGCGCCAGCGCTACTGGGGCGCGCCGATCCCGATCGTGCACTGCCCGGCGTGCGGCGAGGTCCGCGTCCCGGACGACCAGCTGCCCGTCGAGCTGCCGCCGTCCGAGGGCCTGGACCTGAAGCCGAAGGGCACCTCGCCGCTGGGCGGGGCGACCGACTGGGTCAACGTCGACTGCCCGCAGTGCGGCGGCCCCGCGCAGCGCGACACCGACACGATGGACACCTTCGTCGACTCGTCGTGGTACTTCCTGCGGTTCGTCTCGCCGGACCGGGACGACGTCCCGTTCGACCCCGAGCTGGTCAGGCAGTGGTTGCCCGTCGAGCAGTACGTCGGCGGCGTGACCCACGCGATCCTGCACCTGCTGTACGCGCGGTTCTTCACCAAGGCCCTGCACGACATGGGGATGGTCGACTTCGTCGAGCCGTTCACCGGGCTGCTGAACCAGGGCATGGTCCTCATGGACGGCTCGGTCATGAGCAAGTCGCGCGGCAACCTGGTGCGGCTGTCCGACCAGCTGGCCGACCACGGCGTGGACGCCGTCCGGCTGACGATGGCGTTCGCCGGCCCGCCGGAGGACGACATCGACTGGAAGGACGTCTCGCCCGCCGGCTCCGCGCGGTTCCTGGCGCGGGCCTGGCGGCTGGCGCAGGACGTCGCGTCGCCGGTCGGTGTCGACGTCTCGACCGGGGACGTCGCGCTGCGCCGCCAGACGCACCGCACGGTCCACGAGGCGTCGACCCTGGTCGAGGGCTTCCGGTTCAACGTCGTCGTCGCCAAGGTGATGGAGCTGGTCAACGCGACCCGCAAGGTCATCGACTCCGGCGCCGGCCCGGCGGACCCGGCGGTCCGCGAGGCGACCGAGGCCGTCGCGATCCTGCTGTCGCTGTTCGCGCCGTACACCGCCGAGGACATGTGGTCCGCGCTGGGCCACGAGCCCTGCGTCGCCCTGGCCGGGTGGCCCGTCGTCGAGGAGGGGCTACTCGTCACCGAGACGGTGACGTGCGTCGTCCAGGTCGCGGGCAAGGTCCGGGACCGCCTGGAGGTGTCGCCCTCGATCACCGAGGACGCCCTGCGGGAGCTGGCCCTGGCCGCGCCGGGGGTGCAGAAGGCGCTGGGGGACAAGGGGATCCGGACGGTCGTCGTCCGCGCCCCGAAGCTGGTGAACGTCGTCCCCGCCTGACAGGTATTAGGTCCGGTTCGTCCCTGCTCTGTCCGGTGGCCGCGGTTGCGCGGCCACCGGACAGGGGAGGGCACCATGACGGATCGAACGACGGGCCGGACGCACTGCTTCTTCGTGCCGCCGCACGTGCAGCGCGAGGTCGCCAAGAACGCCGACGGCCCGGCGGCCGAGAAGAAGCAGCTCGAGCTCGCCGACGCGAGCCGCAAGAACCGCGCGACCGCCATCACGAAGGTCGACGCCGGCCCGGCGGCCGCACCGGCCCTGGCCCCCGCGCCGACCGGCACGAGCCGTCGTGAGGTCTACGACCTGCAGCACGGCACCACGCAGCGGGTGAACCTCGTGCGCGCCGAGGGCCAGCCGGAGACGGACGACGTCGACGTGACGAACGCGTACGACAACGCCGGTCTCGTGCGCCGGTTCCTCACGACGGCGTTCGAGCGCGAGTCGATCGACAACCGTGCGCTCGACCTCGTCCTCAACGTCCACTTCGCGACGAGCTACAACAACGCGTTCTGGGACGGCGACGAGATGACCTTCGGGGACGGCGACGGCGTCATCTTCAGCGGCTTCGCCCGCTCGCTCGACGTCGTCGCCCACGAGCTCGGGCACGGCGTCACGCAGTTCACGTCGGGCCTCGTCTACAAGAACGAGCCGGGGGCGCTCAACGAGCACTTCAGCGACGTCTTCGGCACGACGGTCACGCAGTGGGCGAACGGTGAGACGCCGGCGACGGCGGACTGGCTCATCGGCGACGAGATCATGGGCCCGCAGCTGTACGGCGAGGCGCTGCGCTCGATGCGCGCCCCGGGGACGGCCTACGACAACCCGGTCTTCGGCAGGGACCCGCAGCCCGCGCACTACGCCGACCGCTACACGGGGACGGCAGACTTCGGTGGTGTGCACATCAACTCGGGCATCCCGAACCGGGCGTTCTACCTCGCCGCGGTCGACCTCGGCGACACCGTGACGGCGGCCCGGATCTGGGACCACGCCCTGCAGTTCCTGCCGTCCACCGCGAGCTTCGCGCAGGCCGCGCGGCAGGTCGCGACGTCCGCGCGGGTGCTCGTCACGGCCGGCAGGGCGCCCCAGGGTGCCGCGCAGGTCGTCCGCGCGGCCTGGCGCGCCGTCGGGGTCCAGTGACCGTCAGCCTGGTCGTCGAGGGCGGCTTCACGGGGATGCGGC
>JACRAB010000376.1 GCA_016213575.1 Actinomycetota bacterium | reverse complement strand
GCTCCCGGGTCGCCGAGCGCGCCGACGGCCTGCGCGAGCGGGTCGACCGGGCGCGCGGCGACGACCCGAGCGTCGCGGCCCGGCGCGACCGGCTGCGGGCCTGGGCCGACGCCGCCGAGGGCGTCCTCGACGCCCGCCGCGGGCTCGCGGACGCGAGCGTCACGGCAGACCGGGCGACGGCCGCCGCGGCGACCGCGGCCCGTGCTGCCGGCTTCGACGACGTCATCGACTGCGTCCGCGCGGTGCTCAGCCGGGAGCAGACCGACGCCTACACCGCCGCCCTGCGCGCCCGCGACGACGAACTCGCCGCGGTCAGCAAGCGGCTCGAGGACCCGGCGCTCGTCGCAGCGGCCGCGGCCCCGGAACCGCAGCCCGAGACGGCCGCCGCGCTCCTCGAGCTCGCCCGGGCCGACGAGGCGGACGCCGTCCGCACCCTCGCGCACGCCGAGGAGGCGGTCCGGGCGCTCGACGGGATCGCCGCCGAGCTCGACGCGCACCTCGCCACGGCGGCCCCGGTCCACGAGCGGTTCGCCGTCCTCGACGGGCTGAGCCGCTGCCTCGACGGCACCGGCGGGGAGAACTCGCGCCGGATGCCGCTGTCGGCGTTCGTCCTCGCGGCCCGGCTCGAGCAGGTCGCCGAGGCCGCGAGCCTGCGGCTGGCCCAGATGTCCGCGGGCCGGTACGCGCTCGTCCACAGCGACGTCGCCGAGAAGGGCGCACGCCGCGCCGGTCTCGCGCTCCAGGTCGTCGACGCCTGGACCGGCCAGCGCCGGGACACCGCGTCGCTGTCCGGCGGGGAGTCGTTCTACACCTCGCTGGCCCTCGCACTCGGCCTCGCCGACGTCGTCTCCGCCGAGTCGGGCGGGACGACGATCGAGACCCTCTTCGTCGACGAGGGCTTCGGCAGCCTCGACGAGGACACCCTCGAGGAGGTCATGGACGTCCTCGACGACCTGCGGTCCGGCGGCCGCGTCGTCGGTCTCGTGAGCCACGTCGCCGACCTGCGCGACCGGATGCCCGCGCGCCTCGAGGTCGTCAAGGGCCGCACCGGCTCGACGCTGCGGCTCGCCGTCCCGGCGTGACCGACGGCGCCGCACCGCAGGGCGACCGCCCGCCCGGCGTCGCCGTCCTCGACCTCGACGGCGTGCTCGCCGACACCCGGCACCGGCTGCACCACGTCGCGGGCGGCCGCCCGCGCTGGGCCGCGTTCTTCGCCGCCGCGAAGGACGACCCGGTGCACCCCGAGGGCCGCGCCGTCGTCGAGGAGGTGCTCGCCCGCGGCCTCGACGTCGTCTACCTGAGCGGCCGCCCCGAGCGGACGGCGGCCGCCACCCGGGCCTGGCTGCTCCGGCACGACCTGCCCGACGCCCCGCTGCTCCTGCGCGCCGACGACGACCGCCGACCGGCGACCGCCGTGAAGATCGCCCACCTGCGCCGGCTCGCCCGCCGGGCCCGGGTCGTCGTCCTCGTCGACGACGACCCGGCCGTCGTGACCGCCGTCCGCGCGCTGCGGCCGCCGCTCGCGGCGTCGGTGCTCCACGCGACCTGGCAGCCCCGCGACGACGCGACCGACCGCGGCCAGCACGGGACGGGGCGGACGTGACCGGCCGCCGTCCGTGACCGGCGGCGGCAGCCGACAGCCCCGCCCGCAGGTCGTCGACGACCTCGCCGGGCGGCTCTCCGCGCTCGGCTGGGTGAGCGACCTGCTCGTCGCCGGCTCGCTCGCGACCGGCGACTGGACGCCGTCCGTCAGCGACCTCGACCTCGTCGCCGTGACGACCGGCGCGGTCGGCGCCGACCGCGAGCACGCGGTGAGCACCGTCCACCGCGCCCTCGACGCCGGGACCGGCGCCGGCCTGAAGCTCGGCTGCGTGTACGTCGACGCCGCGACCCTGCACGACCCGGCGGCCCTGCACCCGACGTGGACGCACGGTGGTCTCGTCCACCGGATCCTGTCCGGGGTGACCCGCGCCGAGCTCGCCCTGCACGGCTTCGCCGTTCTCGGTCGCGCGCCGACCGCGCTGCTGCCGCCGGTGACGCCGGACGACGTCCGTGCCGCCGCCCGCGCCGAGCTCAGCGGCTACTGGGCCCTCGCCGCCCGCCACCCGTCGTGGTTCCTCGACCCGGTCCTCGCCGACCTCGCGCTCACCTCGATGGCCCGCGGCCGCCACAGCCTCGCGACCGGCGAGCTGCTCACGAAGACCCGCGCCGTCGAGCAGGCCGCCGCGCCGGCCGGGCTCGTCGCCCAGCTCCGATCACGCCGCCGCGGCGAGGACGTCACCTCACCCCGGCTGCGCACCGCCCTCACGGCGTGGCGGGACGTCCGTCGCACAGTCGCCCTCGCACGCCGAACAACGCCTAGAACTCCGTGATCGTGACCGACCCGCGGCACAGCAACGCGGGATCGGTCACGATCACGCCAACTGCCCGCCGGCCCACCGTCCTCTGGCGGCCGAAGCACCTCAAGAGCGCGACATAGGGTGCGTGACCCGCCAGAGGACGGCGGCCCGGGCTCAGCTCTCGAACGCCTCCGGCGGCGGGCACGAGCAGACGAGGTGCCGGTCGCCGTACGCGCCGTCGATGCGGCGCACCGGCGGCCAGTACTTCGCGCGCGGGTCCACGCCGGCCGGGTAGACGGCCTCCTCGCGGGTGTACGGGTGCACCCAGTCGCCGACGAGGCTCTCCGCGGTGTGCGGGGCGTTGGCGAGCGGGTTGTCCCCGGCGGGCCAGCGGCCGGCGGCGACGGCGTCGATCTCGCCGCGGATGGCGATCATCGCGTCGCAGAACCGGTCCAGCTCGACGAGGTCCTCGCTCTCGGTCGGCTCGACCATGAGCGTCCCGGCGACCGGGAACGACATCGTCGGTGCGTGGAAGCCGTAGTCGACGAGGCGCTTGGCGACGTCGTCGACGCTGACCCCCGCGTCCTTCGAGATCCCGCGCAGGTCGAGGATGCACTCGTGCGCGACGAGGCCGTCGCGGCCGGTGTAGAGCACCGGGTAGTGGTCGCGAAGCCGGGTCGCGACGTAGTTCGCCGCGAGGATCGCCGTCGCCGTCGCCCGGGTCAGCCCCTCGGCACCCATGAGCCGCACGTAGGTCCACGAGATCGGCAGGATCCCGGCCGAGCCGAACGGCGCCGCGGAGATCGGGCCGACGCCGGTCGCCGGGCCGGCGCCGTCGTCCATCGGGTGGTTCGGCAGGTACGGCGCGAGGTGCGCGCGGACGCCCACCGGCCCGACACCTGGGCCGCCGCCGCCGTGCGGGATGCAGAAGGTCTTGTGCAGGTTGAGGTGCGAGACGTCGGCGCCGAACCTGCCCGGCTTCGACAGCCCGACGAGCGCGTTGAGGTTCGCGCCGTCGACGTACACCTGGCCGCCCGCGTCGTGGACGGCCGCGCACAGGTCCGCGACCGCCTCCTCGAAGACGCCGTGCGTCGACGGGTAGGTGATCATCACCGCGGCGAGCCGGGGCGCGTGCTCGTCGACCTTGGCCCGCAGGTCGGTCATGTCGACGTTGCCGTCCTCGTCGCACTTCACGACGACGACCCGCAGCCCGGCCATGACCGCGCTCGCGGCGTTCGTGCCGTGGGCGGACGACGGGATGAGGCACACGTCGCGGTCGGTCTCGCCGCGCGAGCGGTGGTACGCCCGGATGGCGAGCAGCCCGGCGAGCTCGCCCTGGGAGCCGGCGTTCGGCTGGATGCTCACGGCGTCGTAGCCGGTGACGCTCGCGAGCATCGACTCCAGGTCGGCGACGAGCGCCCGCGTGCCCTCGGCGGTGTCGGCCGGCGCGAAGGGGTGCAGCGCCGCGAACTGGGGCCAGGTCACGGGCTCCATCTCGGTCGTCGCGTTGAGCTTCATCGTGCACGAGCCGAGCGGGATCATGCCGCGGTCGAGCGCGTAGTCGAGGTCCGCGAGGCGGCGCAGGTAGCGCAGCATGGCCGTCTCGGAGCGGTACGCCGAGAACACCGGGTGCGTGAGGTACTCGCTCGTCCGCAGCAGCGCCGCGGGCAGCGCGGACGGCACCTCCGCCGACCGTCGCACAGCGCTGCCGGGCGCGACGCCGAACGCCGCGCACACCGCCTCCAGGTGCGCGGGCGTCGTCGTCTCGTCGGTCGTCACGCCCACGTGGTCGCCGTCCACCCGGCGCAGCAGGACGCCCCGCTCGCGGGCGGCGGCGAGGACGGCGTCCGCCCGGCCGGGCACCCGCGCGAGGACGGTGTCGAAGAACTCGGCGTGGAGGACGTCCACCCCGCCGGCGCGCAGCGCCGCCGCGAGGTCGGCGGCGTGCCCGGCGACCCGGGTCGCGATCGTCCGCAGGCCCTGCGGCCCGTGGTAGACGGCGTACATCGACGCCATGACGGCGAGCAGCACCTGCGCGGTGCAGATGTTGCTCGTCGCCTTCTCGCGGCGGATGTGCTGCTCGCGGGTCTGCAGCGCGAGCCGGTACGCGGGCTTGCCCACGGCGTCCTTGGAGACGCCGACGAGCCGCCCCGGCATCGACCGCTCGATCCCGGCCCGGACGGCCATGTACCCGGCGTGCGGGCCGCCGTAGCCGAGCGGCACCCCGAAGCGCTGCGACGTCCCGACGGCGACGTCGGCCCCGAGCTCGCCGGGCGGGGT
>JACRAB010000375.1 GCA_016213575.1 Actinomycetota bacterium | reverse complement strand
TGCGGGATCCGGCAGGGCGGGGCGGTCAGCCGCAGCAGCTCGCGCCGGCGGCCACCGCGTCCTTCTTGGCGGCGGGGTCGCAGCAGGCCCCGGAGGCGTCCGCGGCGGCGCGGGTGCCGCAGCACGGTGCCGGCCGCTCGGTCGCGGTGGTCTCGCCAGTGGTCTGGTCGGTGGCGGTGCTCGGGGCGGCCGGCTCGGCGGGGGTGGTCATGACGGGCTCCTGTTTCGATGGATGTCTAATCAGTGGCTCCGTCACCTTGCACGACTGTTTCGACAGATGTCAAGATAGACGCATGTCGAAGCAGCCTGTGTCGGTGCTCACGTCCCGCCCCGACGAAGAGCCCGCCGAGCAGTCCTCCGGGGCAGCCCTGGCCTGCTGCGCACCGCTCGCCGCCCGGGCCCGGTCCACCGAGCAGGCCGCGGCCGTCGCGCCGCTCTTCAAGGCGCTCGGCGACCCCGTCCGGCTGCGGCTCATGTCGATGATCGCCTCGTCCGCCAAGGCCTGCGTGTGCGACCTCACCGACGCGTTCGACGTCTCGGGGCCGACGATCTCGCACCACCTCAAGGTGCTCCGCGAGGCCGGCCTCGTCGACTGCGAGCGCCGCGGCACCTGGGTCTACTACTGGGTGCGGCCGCAGGCGTTGGAGAGCCTCGGCACGCTGCTCGGGGCGGCGGGTGGCGCCGCGGGCTAAGGTCGCCCCGTGGTGACCGTCCTCGCGATCGACCAGGGGACCTCCGGCACGAAGGCCGTCGTCGTCGACGGTGCCGGCCGGGTGCTCGCGCTCGCCGAGGAACCGGTCGCACCGGTGTACCTCGACGGTGGCGGTGTCGAGGTCGACCCGCAGGCGCTCCTCGACACGGTGCTCTCGACCGGGCGCCGTGCGGCCGCGGCGGCCGGCGTCCCGCTCGACGCGGTCGCGCTGGCCAACCAGGGGGAGACGGTGCTCGCCTGGGACCGGTCCGACGGCCGCCCGCTCGGGCCCGCCGTCGTCTGGCAGGACCGGCGCTCCGAGCCGCTGTGCGCCGAGCGAGCCGGGCACGCGGCCGAGGTCGCGCGCCGGACCGGGCTCGTGCTCGACCCGTACTTCTCGGCGCCGAAGTTGCGCTGGCTGCGCGACCACGTGACCCGCGACGGCGTCGTCACGACGACGGACACCTGGCTCGTCCACCGGCTGTGCGGGGCGTTCGTCACGGACACCTCGACCGCGAGCCGGTCGCTCCTGCTCGGGCTCGACGAGGTCACCTGGGACCCCTGGCTGCTCGACCTCTTCGACCTCGCCGGCGAGCCGCTGCCGGACCTCGTCGCCTCCGACGCCGTCGTCGGCACGACGACCGCGTTCGGGCCGCCGCTGCCGGTGACCGGGCTCGTCGTCGACCAGCAGGCGGCGCTCCTCGCGCAGGGCTGCACCGAGCCCGGGACCGCCAAGTGCACCTACGGCACGGGCGCCTTCCTCCTGGCGCAGACCGGGTCCGCCGCGGTCCGGTCGACCGCGGGCCTCACGACGTCCGTCGCCTGGACACTGCGCGGGAACACCTCCTACTGCGTCGACGGGCAGGTCTACACCGCGGCGTCCGCCGTCCGCTGGCTCACCGACCTCGGGCTGCTCGAGGGCGCGCACGCGCTCGACGCGACGGCCGCGCC
Source organism: Actinomycetota bacterium (assembly GCA_016213575.1). Classification (GTDB taxonomy): domain Bacteria; phylum Actinomycetota; class Actinomycetes; order Actinomycetales; family Kineosporiaceae; genus R-H-3. Next base: position 3,012 of record JACRAB010000375.1, on the reverse strand, counting down.
GAGCAGCGACGGCGTGCTGTGCGTGCCCGCGCTCGCCGGCCTCGCGGCCCCGTTCTGGGCGCCGGCCGCCACGGCCTCGCTCACCGGGATGACGCTGAGCACCGGCCGCGGGCACGTCGTGCGGGCCGTCGTCGAGGGCATCGCGGCGCAGGTCGCCGGCCTCGTCGACCTCGTCGCCGCCGACCTCGGGCGGCCGATGGCCCGGCTGCGGGTCGACGGCGGCCTGACCCGCTCGGCCGCCCTCATGCAGGCCCAGGCCGACCTCGCGCAGGTGCCCGTCGACGTCTACCCCTCCGCGCACGCGACCCCGCTCGGGGCCGCCGCGTGCGCGCGGCTCGCCCTCGACCCCGGCCTGTCCGTCGCCGACGCCGCCGGGGACTGGACGCCGGAGCACAGCTACGAGCCGCGGTGGAGCGCCGACCGCGCCGCCGACCTGCTCGGCCGCTGGCGGGCCGCAGCCGCCGTCGCCGCCGGGAGCGGCGCGTGAGCCGTTCCGCCGCAACGGGTCCCGCCGCGCGCCCGGGTGAGCCGTACGACGTCGCCGTCGTCGGCGCCGGCCTCGTCGGGGCCGCGATCGCCCGGGACCTTGCCGGCGCGCACCTGCGGGTCGCGCTCGTCGAGGCCCGCGCCGACGTCGGCGACGGCACGAGCAAGGCGAACACCGCGATCCTGCACACCGGGTTCGACGCGAAACCGGGCACGCTCGAGTCCCGGCTCGTCGCCCGCGGCTACGCCCTGCTCTCGCAGTACGCGCGCACCACCGGCATCCCCGTCGAGCCGACCGGCGCGACCCTCGTCGCGTGGACCGACGAGGAGCTCGCGACCCTGCCCTCGTTGGCGGACAAGGCCTCCCGCAACGGCTACGACGCGTGCGAGCTCGTCGACGCCGAGGAGGTCTACCGGACGATGCCGGCCCTCGGACCGGGCGCGCTCGGCGGGCTCACCGTGCCCGGCGAGTCGATCACGTGCACCTGGACGACGACCCTCGCGCTCGCGACGGACGCCGTCCGCCGCGGTGCGGACCTGCTGCGCCGCCATGAGGTGACGGGCGTGCGGCCGGGCCCGGACGGGACGACGACCCTCGACACGACGGCGGGGGAGGTCCGGGCCCGCTGGGTCGTCAACGCGGCGGGCCTGGGTGCGGACGCGCTCGACCGGCGGTTCGGGCACGACCGGTTCCGGGTCGTGCCGCGCCGCGGCGAGCTGCTCGTCTACGACAAGCTCGCCCGGCCGCTCGCGCCGCGCATCGTGCTGCCCGTGCCGTCGAAGGTCGGCAAGGGCGTCCTCGTGAGCCCGACGATCTACGGCAACGTCATGCTCGGCCCGACCGCGCAGGACCTCGACGACCGGACGGCGACCGGCACCTCCGAGGACGGGTTCGCCTTCCTCCTGGAGAAGGGCGCCCGGATCATGCCGGCGCTCCTCGCCGAGGAGGTCACGGCGTCGTACGCGGGGCTGCGGGCCGCCGTCCACGTCGACGGTGCGCTCTTCGAGGACTACCTCGTCGACGTCGACGCCGGGCAGCGCTACGTGCTCGTCGGCGGCATCCGGTCCACCGGGCTCACCGCCTGCCTCGCCCTGGCCGAGCACGTCACCGGGCTGCTCGCCGCGGCCGGCCCCGGCAGCACCGGCCTCGACCTCACGCCGCGCGACGACCTGCCCGCCGCGGTCGCGATGCCCAACCTCGGCGAGGCCTTCCCCCGCCCGTACGCCGACGCGGACGCGATCGCCCGCGACCCCGAGTACGGCCGGGTCGTCTGCTTCTGCGAGCGGGTCACCGCCGGCGAGATCCGCGACGCGCTCGCCTCGACGGTGCCGCCGGCCGACCTCGACGGGCTGCGCCGGCGCACCCGCGCCGTGAACGGCCGCTGCCAGGGGTTCTACTGCGGCGCCGAGGTCGGCGCCCGGCTGGAGCGGGGCCTCGCGGCCGGGAGCGGGCCGACGTGACCGCGCCCCGGCACGAGCACGTCGCGGTCGCCGTCGTCGGCGGCGGTCCCGCCGGCCTCGCCGCGGCCGCGGCGCTCGCCCCCCACGTCGACGGCGAGGTGCGGGTCCTCGACCGGGAGGCCGTCACCGGCGGCATCCCTCGGCACAGCGACCACACCGGCTACGGGCTGCGCGACCTGCACCGCCTGCTCACCGGCCCGGCGTACGCGCGCCGCCTCACCGACCGGGCGCTCGCCGCGGGGGCCGTGCTGCGCACCCACGCGACGGTGACCGGCTGGACCCCGGACGGGCACCTCGAGGTCACCGCCCCGGACGGCCGGACGACGCTCGCGGCCGGGGCCGTCGTCCTCGCGACCGGGGCCCGGGAGCGGCCGCGACCGGCCCGGATGATCCCCGGCGACCGGCCCGACGGCGTCCTCACGACGGGTCAGCTGCAGAACCTCGTGCACCTGCACCACCGGCACGACGTCGGCACCCGGGCCGTCGTCGTCGGCGCCGAGCTCGTCAGCTGGTCGGCCGTCCTCACGCTGCGCGAGGCCGGCTGCCGGACGGCGCTGCTCGTCAGCGCGCACGCCGTCCCGGAGGCCGCGGCGCCGGTCCGGCTCGCCGCCCGGCTCGGGCTGCGGACCCCGGTCGCGACCCGCACCCGGCTCGTCGAGGTCGAGGGCCGGGAGCGGGTCGAGGCCGTCGTCCTCGAGCACCTGGGCACCGGCGCCCGCCGCCGGGTCGAGTGCGACACCGTCGTCCTCACCGGCGACTGGGTGCCCGACCACGAGCTGGCCCGGCTCGGCGGCCTCGACCTCGACCCGGTCTCCCGCGGGCCCGTCGTCGACACCGCGCTGCGGACGAGCCGCCCCGGCGTCTTCGCGGCGGGCAACCTGCTGCACCCGGTCGACACCGCCGACGTCGCCGCGCTCGACGGCCGGCACGTCGCGGCCGCCGTCCGGCGCCACCTCGCGTCCCCGGCGCCCGCGGCCGCCGGCAACCGGCTCGTCCCGGAGGCCCCGCTGCGCTGGGTCGCGCCGCAGCTGCTCCGGGCCGGCGACCCGGCCCCGCCGCGCGGCC
>JACRAB010000055.1 GCA_016213575.1 Actinomycetota bacterium | reverse complement strand
GACGTCGGGCACCGCGGCCCGGGGTGCCCACATCGTCGACCCGGCCACCGGTGCCGCGCCGTCCGGACTGCTCTCGGCGACGGTCGTCGGCCCGAGCCTGACGTGGGCCGACGTCTACGCCACGGCGGCGTTCGTCCGCGGCGCGGACGCCGCGCAGTGGGCGTCCACGCTGACCGACCATGCGGTCGTCCTCGTCGACGGTCGCGGAGACGTCCGGACGGTCACCGGTCCGTCGTCCTGACCGACCCGCGGCCGCCAGGACCTCAAGACCGCAGGCGCCGGGTCCGATCCCGTCACCATGCACCTGCGGCCCCGGCACGCCACGCCGACCGCCCCGGCCGTCCTCACGTGGGACGCCGCCCTGGGGCCGTCGGTGCTCCTCGTCGCCGCCGTCGTCGCCCTGAGCGTGCCGCCGGCCGACCTCACCCTGCACACCGTGCACGGACCGCACAGCAGTCTCCCAGCGAGTTCACAGCAGGACGAGAGAGACTGGTCGGGTGGCAGACAAGACCCCTGAGGCGCGGCTGCTCGTCGTCGACGACGAGCCCAGCATCCGCGAGCTCCTCACCGCGAGCCTGCGCTTCGCCGGGTTCGAGGTGTTCCCGGCCGAGGACGGCGCCCAGGCGCTGAAGCTCGCCGAGCAGCACCGCCCGGACCTCGTCGTCCTCGACGTGATGCTCCCCGACCTCGACGGCTTCACCGTGACCCGCAAGCTCCGCGAGCGCGGCCGGGAGATGCCCGTCCTGTTCCTCACCGCGCGCGACGAGACGATGGACAAGGTGCAGGGGCTCACGGTCGGCGGCGACGACTACGTCACCAAGCCGTTCAGCCTCGAGGAGGTCGTCGCCCGGATCCGCGCCGTCCTGCGCCGCACGGGCGTCGGCGGCGACCCGGACACCGGCCGCCTCGTCTTCGAGGACCTCGAGCTCGACGAGGACTCGCACGAGGTGCGGCGTGCCGGCAAGCTCGTCGACCTGTCGCCGACGGAGTTCAAGCTCCTGCGCTACCTCATGCTCAACCCGAACCGCGTGCTGTCGAAGGCCCAGATCCTCGACCACGTCTGGGCGTACGACTTCAACGGCGAGTCCGGCATCGTCGAGTCCTACATCTCCTACCTGCGCCGCAAGATCGACCACGTCGACCCGCCGCTCATCCACACCCGGCGCGGCGTCGGCTACGTCCTGCGGCTGCCCCCCGAGGCATGAGCGAGCCGAACCGCGGCATCGACGTCGCGGCCTTCGGGCCGGACCCGGTGCGTCCCGGCTCGCCGACCGAGCCCCCGGTGGCCGTGTTCGCCGGCCCCGCCCCCGAGGCCGTCGACGTGACCCCCGCGGCGGCCCGGGGCCAGGGCGACGCAGCGGACGACCCGGCGGACGACCCAGGGGACGATGCAGCGGACGACGCAGCCCAGCCGTCGGACGACGCCCCGGCCCGCCCCGCCGGTTCCCGGCTCGCGGCGATCCCGCTGCGCACCCAGCTGGTCGCCGTCCTCGTCGGCACCCTGCTCCTCGCGCTGGCGGCGACCGGTTTCGGCGTCCAGTGGGTGCTGCGCGGCTACCTCGTCCAGCAGATCGACGACCAGCTCAGCGCGACCTACGAGCAGGCGGTCGGCGGCGACGACCGGCTGCTGTCCGGGCTCACCCGCACCGACGACGACGACCGCCGCGGCCCGGCCCAGTTCGCCACCCGGATGGTCGTGCCCTCGCGCCCGGACATCAACCGGACCAACGGGTCCGGCCCGGAGCGGGCGACCCCGGTCTTCACCATGATCAGCTACGACGAGGCGAAGGCGCTCGACGGCAAGGTCTTCCGGCTCGAGTCGGCGAACGGGGCGCCGTGGCGCGCCGTCGTCGTCCCCGTCGTCGTGACCCCGCGGTTCAGCCTCACGTCGTACCCCGGCACCGTGACCCTGGCGCTGCCGACCGCACCGGTCGACGAGTCCGTCCAGCAGCTGCGGCTGTTCACCCTGAGCATCGGCGGCGCCGCGATCCTCGTCTTCGCGGTGCTCGGCTGGCTGGCGATCCGGCGGGCCTTCCGCCCGCTCGCCGAGGTCGAGGAGACGGCCGCGCTCATCGCCGGCGGGGACCTGTCGCGCCGGATCCAGGAGCGGCCCACGACGACCGAGGTGGGCCGGCTCACCGCCTCCCTCAACACGATGCTCAGCCACATCGAGGCGGCCTTCCGGGCCCGGGAGGCGTCCGAGGCGCGGACCCGCCGGTTCGCCGCCGACGCCTCCCACGAGCTGCGGACGCCGCTCGCCGCGATCCGCGGGTTCGCCGAGCTGTACCGGCAGGGCGCCGTGCCGACGGACGACGTCCCGCGCACCATGCGCCGCATCGAGGACGAGGCGACCCGGATGGGCGGCCTCGTCGAGGACCTGCTGCTCCTCGCCCGGCTCGACGAGCAGCGCCCCGGCCGGGTCGAGCACGTCGACCTCACGGTGCTCGCCGGCGACGCCGTCCACGACGCCCGCGGCCTGGACCCGCACCGCCCCGTCCAGCTCGTCGGGCTGCGCCCCGGCGTCGGCCCCGTCCCGTCGGGCGTCGTCGGCGACGAGGACCGGCTCCGCCAGGTCGTCGCGAACCTCGTCGCGAACGCCGTCCGGCACACCGCGCCCGGCACGCCCGTCCAGGTCGCCGTCGGCACGGATACGGGGCCGGACGGCACCCGGACGGCGGTGCTCGAGGTCCGCGACCACGGCCAGGGGCTGTCCCCCGAGCACGCCGCCAAGATCTTCGAGCGCTTCTACCGGGCCGACTCCTCCCGGCAGCGGGGCAAGGGCGGCGGCTCGGGCCTCGGGCTGTCGATCGTGTCCGCCGTCGTGTCCGCGCACCACGGCCAGGTCGGCGTCCGGACGACGCCCGGCGGCGGCGCGACCTTCCGCGTGACCCTCCCCGCAGCACCTCCCGAGTGACGCCCTCTGGTGGGTTGTCGACCCCGAACCTTCGTTCTGAGGTGCACGACCCACCAGAGATGAACCGTGACGTCACCAGTTGTTCAACAATCTCGTGAGCCTCCTCACGCTTTGCCCGGCAGGCTCCTCCAGGCAGGCGTCGGTGCCGATGGAGTGAGAGAATGAAAGCGTTCTCGGACAGGGTGACCGTGACCCGGCACCTCTGACGGGACGAGCGGCGGGGCCGCCTGGAGCGGCCCGCCGGACCTCGCCCGGCGCGACGGCGCGCCGACGGGACCTCCCCGGTCACCCCCACAGGAGTGATGACCCACATGTCCGCCCCGATCCACACCTCCGCCACCACCCGCGAGGCACGCACCGCCGACCAGCGGTCGCGCTGGACCCGCTTCCTCGACGCGGTCGCCCCGGCGCCGAGCCCGAACCGGCTCGTCCCGGTCGCCGAGATCAGCCGCGACAGCCTCTACTTCGTCGAGGAGTGCCTCGCCGACGTCGGGCTGCGCGCGGTCATCCAGCCCGTGGGCTCGATGCCCGGCACGACGGGCCGGTTCCGCGTGCTCGTCGCGGCCCGCGACCGCGACCTCGCGTCGCAGGTCGTCGGCGTCGCCTGACGCGACGACCCCTCCGCTCCACGACGGGGCGCCGCGGCACCGCCGCGGCGCCCCGTCGCACGTCCGGAGAGGTCGGCCGTTCGGCCCTCGGGCGTCCGGCGCCTCTCCCGTCCCCCGTTGCGGCGTGACCGTTCCCACACCGTCGCGTCCGGCAGGCCCGGCCGGCGCCGACCCGCGATGATCGTCGTCAGGGAGCCTGCCGGGCCGACCATCGACCACCGGAACTGTTGGGCCACAACGGATCCGCGCCGTCGCTGATCGACCCTGACATGGATCCCGTTGGGATGCAAGCGTTTTCGCAGGTCGAGGCCGCCAGGTGTGACGTTCGTTGCACCTGTGTTCGGGAACACAAGTTCCGGGTACGACCTTGACGAGGATGTTCCCGTCGGGAAACGCACAGGACACCTCGGACCACGAGGATCCTTGCCGCGGGGGCGGCCCGACAGGGCCGCACCCGCGCCAGCCACCCGCCCGTCCGTACGGCCGGGTGGTACCCGACGCACCGCACGACCGCCGGCTCGCCCGGAACAGCTCGAACCGACACAGCTCGACGAGGAGACGTGGATGACGAACACCAACCAGCCCGCCGACGACGACCGCTCCGTGGGCCTGACCACCGTGGCCAACCCGAAGCGGGTCCGGCTGTCCTCCCCGCCCCTGACCGACACCTCCGACCGGGACTGACCCGGAGGCACCGCTCGGCCCAGGTCCCGCCCACGGCGGACCCGGCTCGGCCGGCCGGACGCGCGAGCGACCTGCCGGCCGCCGTTTTTTGGCCGCTTTTTCTGGCCGCGCGTCGCCGCGGCCGGGCCACGGCCCCGGGGCGGTCGCCGGCTCCCAGCCAACTCCCAGGGTCGTCGGAGG
>JACRAB010000374.1 GCA_016213575.1 Actinomycetota bacterium | reverse complement strand
GGGTGCGTCACCAGCCGCGGCGGCGGGTGATCGTCAGCGCGGTGCCGAGGGTCTCCAGGAGCGCGAGCGAGGTCCGGATCATCCGGTCGGTCTCGGCCGGGCCCGTCCGGTCGGCCCAGGACACGAGGTCGTGCCGCACCTCGTCGCGGACGGCGTCGAGGTCGATGCACCGGCGCACGTAGCGGGTGCCGGCATCGGGCTGGTCGAAGCCGCTCGCGAGGTCGAGGACCGCCTGCCCGAGGGCCGCGACGGTGTGCGCGGTCGCGACGACGGTGTAGGCGGCGGCGGCGCAGCGGACGTCGTCCGCCGCGGTCACCGGGATCGCGACGAGGGTCGGCCGGGTCGCCGGCGCGTGGTCGCGCAGGTCGGCGCCGAGCATCGCCCGCACGCCGGTGCACGAGGGGTCGACGGCCGCGACCGGCCACGCCTCCGTGGCCGCAGGGCCGGTCGGGAGGGGCACGACGGACCACCCGGAGGTCGCCCGCCGCAGCCAGCCCACGTAGGCGGCGCGCGAGGAGGCGGCCGTGACGTCGGCGAGGTGCTCGGTGACCTGCGAGCGGGCGTGCCACGTGATGCTGTCCAGGGCGGCGAAGAAGCCGAGCCGGCGGACCTCCGCCTGCACCCGGTGGTCCTCGACGCGGACGTCGTCCTGCTGGGTCATGGTCATGCGCCTCAGATCGGCCGTCCGGGTGGCCGGACGAACGCTCCGGGGTCGATCATCACCCGTTCGGGCTAACGGCCGGGCGTCAGACGGTGCGTGCCGGCCACGCCTTCGACAGGCGGCGCACGACCTCGGTGAGGCGCTCGGCGGACGTCGCGAGGTTGACCCGGACGTACCCGGTGTACCCGTCGCCGAAGTCGCGGCCCGGGTTGACGCAGACCTTGCCGTCCCGCAGCGCGGCGGCGGCCGGGTCGGGCAGGCCGTAGGCGCGGGCGTCGACCCAGGCCAGGTAGGTGGCTTCCATCGGCGTCCAGCGTGCGTCCGGCAGATGGGCGGCGAGCAGGTCGCCGAAGAGGTCGCGCTGCGCGCCGAGGTGGGCCATGAGCGAGTCCAGCCAGGGCTCGCCCTCGGTGTACGCGGCCACGGTCGCGACGACGCCGAGCGGGGAGAGGCCGTGGTTGGCGACGTGCGCGACGCCGGTGAGCGCGGCGAGGTCGGCGGCGTTCCCGGCGACGACCTGGGCGCACTTGAGGCCGGGGATGTTCCAGGCCTTGGACGCCGCGACGATCGTCGTCACGTGGTCCGCCGTGCCCTCCACGGCGGCGTAGGGGGTGTGGACGGCGCCGGGCAGCGCGAGCGGGGCGTGGATCTCGTCGCTGAGGACGCGGCCGCCCTCGTAGCGGGTGACGACGTCGCGCAGGCCGGCGAGCTCGGCCGGGGTGAAGGCGCGGCCGAGCGGGTTGTGCGGGGCGGCGAGGAGCACGGTGCGGGCGCCGGCCGCGAACGCGGCGTCGACGGCGTCGAGGTCGAGCACCGGGCGGCCCGCGCCGTCGACGACGCACGGCACCTGCACGACCTGCCGCCCGGCGAGCGGGACGACGTCGAGGAACGGCGGGTAGGTCGGCGTCGGGACGACGACCGGCGCGTCCGCGCAGAGGGTCTCGAGCACGAGCCGGACGCCGGCCATGACGTCACCGGTGGGCAGCACCCGGGCCGGGTCGACGGCCCAGCCGAACCGGCGGCGCAGGAACGCGGCGGTCGCCTCCGGCAGGTCGGTGTGCCGAGGGAGCGCCGGGTAGCCGAACATGCCGCGGTCGACGGCGGCGCGGACGGCGTCCAGCACCGGCGGGCAGGGCCGGCAGTCCATCTCGGCGACCCACGCGGGCAGCACGTCCGGCGGCTGGTAGGTCCACTTCACCGACCCGGCGGCGCGCAGCTCCGCGTCCGGGACGTCGAAGTCGCAGAGCGCGGCGGCGGGCTCGGGTCCGGCGGGCACGGGATCGGCGGTCACGGCCGCAGTCTCGCACCCGGCGCCCTGCCCGGCGAGCCTCAGAAGAGGACGGCGGCCGGCTCGGTGAGCCGGGTGACGAGCCCGAGGACGTCGTCCGCGCAGCCCCAGGCCACGGTGAGCCCGATGCCGCCGGGGCCGTAGCAGGGCACGACCGGCGCGGGCCGCCCGTCGTCGTCCGTGCGCCGCTCCACCTCGACCCGGACCGACGGCCGTGCCGGCCGCAGCCCGACCCGGTGCGCCCGGACGGGGAGCGTCGCGATCTCGGGGACGACGGCGCTCGCCCGGGCGAGGATCGCCGAGGCGGTGCGCGGGTCGGGGGTGGTGTCCCACTCGCCGTCCGCCAGGGTGCCGCCGACGACGAGGTCTCGGCCGCGGGGGACGACGAACGTGAGGTCGCCGTCGGCGCCGTCCTCGTCGCACCACCAGTGCGCCAGGCCCGGGTCGTCGCGCACGACGACCTGGCCGCGCACCGGGTGCACCGACGGGTCGGCTGCGAGCATCCGGGCGGCGACGCCGGTGCAGTTCACGACGACCCCGCGGCCGGGGAGCGCGGCCAGCGGCAGCCGGGTCAGGCTGCCGCCCGCGGCCTTCAGCCGGTCGACGAGGTAGGGCAGGTAGCGGCCGGTGTCGACGAGCGGCAGGGTCGTCGCCCAGGCACGGGTCCAGCCGACCGGGGGCTGCGCGACGGGGTGCGGGTCGACGAGGTCGTGCAGCGGGGCGAACCACGGCGGCTCGGCGGCGGCCCGGCGGCGCAGCACCTGCCCGGGCATGACCCGCACGCCGGTGCGCTCGTCGTCCGCGAGCGCGGTGAGCTCGGCGTGCGTGGCGCGGGCCCAGCGGACGACGTCCGCGACCGGCTCGGCGAGCGCCGGCATCCAGAGCCCGCCGGCGACCGCCGACGTCGTCTCGGGCGGCAGGTCGCGTGCGAGCACGTCGACCTGGTGGCCGGCCTCGGCCAGCCGGACGGCGCAGGACAGCCCGACGACCCCCGCGCCCACGACGACGACCCGTTGCACGCTCACATCGTGCCCTGTCGGCAGCGCGAGCGGCAGTCCGAGCGGAAACCGGACGATCCGCCGGGCCGGCCGGGCTCCGGGGTCAGCGCGCGGCGGTGAAGCCGTAGCCGGTGTCGCCGCGCAGGAGCGTGAGCCGGTCGCCGTCCACGGCGGCGGTGATCCCGGGCCCGGAGAGGACGTCGCGGACGGCCTCGTCCTGCCGGCCCGGCCCGCGGGCGCAGTCGAGGCCGGCGTCGTCGACGAAGCGCAGAGCCGTCACCGTGAGGGTGCTTCCGGTCAGGCCGTAGCTGCCCGCGAGGTTCCGGCACCCGCCGTTCCCGGTCAGGCCGCCGTCGCCGTCCAGCCGCAGGAACGGGCTGCCCTCGACCGTTGACGCGGACTCGCCCTCGAACATCGTGTCGAGCGTCCAGCGGGTCCCCTCGATCGGGGCGTCGGGCACTGGCGCCTCCCGGCCGAAGGTCAGCTCCACGCCCTCGCCGGTGAGGACGAGCCGGTCGCCGGTGACCGTCGCCCGCGTCACGGCGGCGAACGCGTCGAGGTAGCCGCGCTCGAGCGCGGAGACGGCGGGATCCATGCACGCCATCTCGGTCATCGCGATGCTGCCGGGCCGGAAGCCGCTGCCGGACGCCGCGACGTCACCGGAGTAGGAGTTGCACGCGGCACGCCCGCTCACGGTCCTGCCCTTGACCGTCAGCGTGACCGGCGACCCGTCGACGAGCACCAGCGCACCGGCCGTCCCGGTCCCCGAGGTCAGGACCCAGTCGCCGTCCGGACCCGCGGCCGCCGGCCGGGTCGACACGGCACCGCCCCCGCCGCACGCCGCGAGGGCCAGCGCGGCGAGGACGAGCGCGAGGAGCAGGCGGGGCCGTCGTGCGGGCCGGCCGGAGCGGTAGCGGGACATCGGGTCCACCCTTCCGTGGGCGCCCGGTGGCGCCGTCCGCCCGGAGGACGCCGTGACGCGGCAGCCTGTTGCACGCGCCGGTCCCGGCAGTCCTGGCAGCGGCCGCGAAGGCGTCAGGACCGGTCGGTCGCGCGCAGCGTCGTGTCCATCGGGCCGAAGCCGCCGAGCGGCCACAGCCGGAAGCCGACCGTGCCGACGACCGCGGAGACCGGCAGCGTGCCGCCGGTGCCGTCGTCCGTGCGGGAGCGGGAGTCGACCGAGACGCCGCGGTTGTCCCCGACGAGGAAGACCCGCCCGGCCGGCACGGTCACGTCGAACGGTGCACCGCCCTCGACGGTGGTGCCGTCCGCGGACCGCACGCGGGGCGCGCCGGCCTTCCCGCCGAGGGCGACGCCGTCCACGGTGACCCGGGCGTCGGCGTCGCAGCAGACGACGCGCTGCCCGGCGGTCGCGACGACCCGCTTGACGACGAGCGTCGTCCCGCCGTCGGGCGTCCACTGCGGGGCGTCGACGACGACGACGTCACCGACGTCCGCCGTCCGGTCCTGCGAGTCCGCGAGGAACCGGTCGCCGGGGGCGATGACGGGCACCATCGACGGCGTCTGGACGGCGACGAGCCGGTAGCGGTACGCGGTGTACCCGAGGCCGGCGACGAGGACGAGGACGACGAGCGAGGCGATCAGGCGCAGGAGACGGCGCACCTCAGAAGAGCCGGTGCTCGGACGTGTCGTGGCCGCGCAGGGTGTCGTAGTCGACGGTGACGCAGCGGATACCGCGGTCGGTCGCGAGGACCCGCGCCTGCGGCTTGATCTCCTGGGCCGCGAAGACGCCGGCCACGGGCGCCAGGAGCGGGTCGCGGTTGAGCAGCTCGAGGTAACGGGTCAGCTGCTCGACGCCGTCGATCTCACCGCGGCGCTTGACCTCGACGGCGACCGACGCGCCCTTCGCGTCGCGCAGCAGCAGGTCGACCGGGCCGATCGCCGTCGGGTACTCGCGGCGCACGAGGGTGTACCCCTCGCCGAACGTGTGGACGTGCTCGGCGAGCAGCTCCTGCAGGTGCGCCTCGACGCCGTCCTTGACCAGGCCGGGGTCGACGCCGAGCTCGTGCGTCGAGTCGTGGAGCACCTCGTGGAGGTGGACGACGAGCCGGTCGTCGGTCTTGCCGTGCTGGACGGTCCAGACCTGCTCGATGCCGGCGGCCTTCGCGGCGTCGTCCGGCTCGGCGACGGTGAGCTTGGCCGGGGGGCTCATCCAGTTCAGCGGCTTGTACGAGCCGCCGTCGGAGTGCACGAGCACCGACCCGTCGGCCTTGACCAGGAGCAGGCGGGTCGCGAGGGGCAGATGGGCGGAGAGCCGGCCGGCGTAGTCCACGGAGCAGCGGGCGATGACGAGGCGCACCCGAGGGAGGGTAGTCGGACGACGGGGCCCGCCGGGGGAGGGGAGGCCGGGGAGTGTGGCGTGCGCCGCATTCTCGGGCGCCCGGGGGAGGGGGTCGGTGCGCCACGATCGAATCGGCCGGGGCTCTGCCCGGTCGCGTCCGTCCAGGAAGGGACCACCATGTCGCGCGAGATCCGCACCGTCGCCGTCGTCGGCCTCGGCACCATGGGTGCCGGCATCACCGAGGTGCTCGCGCGCAACGGGTACGCGGTCGTCGCCGTCGAGGTGGACCCGGCGTCCCTGGCCCGGGGACGCGACCTCGTGACCGCCTCGACGACCCGCGCGGTGACCCGCGGCAAGCTCGCGCCGGAGGACCAGACCGCCCTCGTCGGCCGGATCACCTTCTCGACGGCCCTCGAGGACGTCGCCGCTGCCCAGCTCGTCGTCGAGGCCGTCCCGGAGCACCTCGACCTCAAGCGGGAGATCTTCGCCAAGCTCGACTCGGTCTGCGGCCCGGAGACGATCCTCGCGACGAACACCTCGAGCCTGTCGGTCACGGAGATCTCCGTCGCGACGGCGCACCCGCGGCGGGTCGTCGGCCTGCACTTCTTCAACCCGGCGCCGGTGCAGAAGTTCGTCGAGGTGGTCCGAACGGTCGTCTCCGACCCCGCCGCCGTGGACGCCGTCGTCGACCTCGCGCGCTCGCTCGGCAAGGAGCCGGTCGTCGTCGGCGACAAGGCCGGCTTCATCGCGAACGCCCTGCTCTTCGGCTACCTCAACCACGCGGTCTCCATGGTCGAGCAGCGCTACGCGAGCCGGGAGGACGTCGACGCGGCGATGCGGCTGGGCTGCGGCCTGCCGATGGGGCCGCTCGCGCTCATGGACCTCATCGGGCTCGACACCGCCTACGAGATCCTCGACTCGATGTACAAGCAGGGCCGCGACCGGCTCCACGCGCCGACCCCGGTCCTCAAGCAGATGGTCACCGCGGGCCTGCTCGGCCGGAAGTCCGGCCAGGGCTTCTACACGTACGCCGCGCCCGGCTCCTCGACCGTCGTGGACGACGAGCGGACGCCGGCCGCCGGCGCCGCGGCGTCCGGGGCGCGCGCCGTGTCGACCGTCGGG
>JACRAB010000380.1 GCA_016213575.1 Actinomycetota bacterium | reverse complement strand
TGACGGTCGAGCTCGACCTCATCGGCGCGATCGACGTCGGGGCCGAGCGCAAGCGGCTCGAGAAGGACCTCGTCGTGGCGCGCAAGGAGATCGACCAGGCGCAGGCCAAGCTCGGCAACGAGCAGTTCCTGGCCAAGGCGCCGGCGGACGTCGTCGCGAAGATCGAGGGCCGCCTCGCCGCCGCCCGCGCCGACGTCGACCGCCTCGACGCCCAGCTCGGAGCCCTCCCCCTCACCTGAACCCCGCCGCCCGCAGTTACCAGCGCGTATGACCCACTGGTCGGGTCATACGGGCTGGTAGCTCGCGGCTTGCGGACCACGGGGGAGGGGAAACCTTCGCGGGGTCGGTCGCGTGTGGTGGGGTGAGGACGGCGCCCGGAGCGGCGCCGCGGGCGGGGGGACGTCATGCGCGACGGGGCGGGCGAGGACTTCGACGCCTACGTGCGGGCGAGCGGCCCCCGGCTGGCCCGCCTGGCGTTCCTGCTCACCGGGGACCACGACACCGCGGAGGACCTGCTCCAGACCGCGTACGCCAAGGTGCTGCCGCGCTGGCGGCAGGTGAGCACGTACGAGGACCCCGACGCGTACCTGCGACGGGTCATGGTGAACACCCGGACGTCGTGGTGGCGCCGGCACCGCGGCCGCGAGTCGTCCTGGGCCGAGGTGCCGGAGACGGTCGGCCGCCGGGACGTCGCCGACGACGAGGCCGCCCTCGACGAGGTCCTCGCGGCGCTGCGCCGGCTGCCCCGGCGGCAGCAGGTGGCCGTCGTCCTGCGGCACTACTGCGACCTGTCCGAGGCGGAGACGGCCGCGGTCATGGGCATCTCGGTCGGCGGCGTGAAGAGCACGACGAGCAAGGGGCTCGCAGCGCTGCGCGCCGTGCTGCGCGCCGATCCGACGTCGACGAGCGAGGAGGCGGCCCGATGAGCACCGACGACCTGACCCACGATGCCCCGGACGACCTCGGGCGGGCGCTGGACCTGCTCGCGCGCCGGGCCGACCGGCACGCACCGGCCGACCGGCTGCCCGCCGTCCACCGCCGGGCCCGGCTCCGGGCACGGCAGCGGACGGCGGCGCTCGCGGCGGCGGTCGTGCTCGCCGTCGCCGGTGGCGGTGCCCTCGTCAACGGCACCGCGGGCACCGACCGGGGGAGCGGACCCGCGGTCACGCCCACCGAGGCAACGAACTGGCTGTTCGACGTCGTCCAGGTCACCGACCAGGCCGTCGTCGGTGCGGCGGCCGCGCCCTACGCGGGCACCGGCAGCCGGGTCGTCGTCCTCGAGATCCGGGTCGACGGGGCGGTGCCGAGCACCGCTCCCGCGGGCGCGGCCGAGGGGTCCGGCTCCTCGCAGGACCCGGCGGCGTTCGGCATCCGGGTCGAGCAGCCGGGTCTGGGCTTCCAGGGCAGCGGCGAGGCGCCGCGCTGCGCGCCCGGCGCACCCCTCGTCGACGTCACCTCGGACGAGTTCGTGACGCTGCTCTACAGCGGGGACTTCCCCGGGACGACGGCGGACGTCATCGTCACCGTGACGGCCTGCGAGCCGGTCGGAGCGGTGACCCGGGGGATCACCGTCCGGGTCCCGCCGACGGCGACGGCGCCGCCGTCCGGCTGACCGGTCGGCGACGCCGTCGTGGGCTGTCGTACGGATGGGCGTCAGCCCATCGGCGGCCGCTGCGTCACCCGGACGGTGTTGCCGGACGGGTCGCGGAAGCCGAAGTCGATGCCGTACGGCTGCTCGGTCGGCTTGTCGGTGAACTCCACGCCCTTGGCGGCGAGCGCGTCGTAGGCCGCGTAGGCGTCCTCGGCCGTGAAGAACAGCGCGCCCGCGAACCCCTTCCCCATGAGCTGGGTGACCTCGGCGCGGGTGGCGTCGTCCATGACCGGCGCCCCGGGGATCGCCATGAGCACGACGGCGCAGCCGGACGAGCCCTTGGGCCCGACGGTCAGCCAGCGGAAGTTGCCCATCTCGGCGACGGTGACGTCCTCCTTGACCTCGAAACCGACCTTCTCGGTCCAGAAGGCGAGCGCCTCGTCCTGGTCGTGCACCCAGAGCTGCGTGGTCGAGAGCGTGAGCATTGTCGTGCGCCTCCATCGGTCGTCGTTCGGTGTGTGACGACCGTAGGCGGGGACGGCGGCCCGGGTCTTCTCCGTTCGTGCTCACTCACCGACGGGGCCGGCGGGCTCCTCGGTGCCGTCGTCCGACCGCCCGCGGACCGGCCGCCCGTAGGCGCGCAGCACGCACCCGGGGATCGGCACGAGCGCCGCGGCCGGCGGGAAGAACTCGCGGTACGCCGTCGGGGTGCGCCCGTAGGCCGCGGTGAAGCTCGTCGTGAACGACCCGACGCTCGTCAGCCCGACCGCGACGCAGATGTCGGCCACCGACCAGTCCGTGCTGCGCAGCAGCGTCGCGGCCCGCTCGAGCCGGCGGGTCAGCAGGTAGGCGTGCGGCGACTCCCCGAAGGCCCGCTTGAACGCACGGCTGAAGTGCGCCCGGGACAGGTGCGCCGCGGCCGCGAGGTCGTCGACGGTGAGCGGCTCGGTGTACCGGGCGTCCGCGAGGTCCCGCGCCCGCACGAGGTGGCGCACGGGCGGCGTCGGGGTCGGCACGACGTCAGAGTAGGACGTCGCGGTGGCGGCTCAGGCGGACGACCTCGCGCGCAGCGACGCCGCCGTGCGGAGCAGCGCCGCGGCGACGGCCCCGGCGGCCGCGACGGTCAGGGACGCCGACATCGCCCGGTGGTACACCGGCAGCAGCACGAGCGGGGCGATCGCCGACCCGAGGAACTGCCACGACAGGGTCATGGACGTCGCGCCGCCCCGGTTCGCCGGCGTGCTCGTCACGGCGAGGGGGTTGACGACGACCCGGGCCGCCGTCGTGGCCGCCCCGGCGGTCGCGACCGCGGCGACGAGCATCCACACCGCGGGGACGACGCCCGCGACGGACGTGACCGCGGCGAAGACGAGCAGGGCGGTGACGCCGGCCCGGCCGAGCCCGAACCGGTCGGCGGCCCGGCCGAGGACCCGCCCGGTGGCGAGCCCCGCGACGCCGAACGACGCGATGACGAGCCCGCGGGCGTCCGGGCCGAGCCCGAACCGGTCGCCGCCGAGGAGCGCGACGAGCACCATGAGGCCGGTCGTCGACAGGTAGAGCCCGAACGCGACGGCGCAGGCGAGGGCGAGCGGCCGGTTCGCGAGTGTCTTGTAGCGGCCCCACGCGGTGAGCGTCCCGGCCGCGCCGGGGTCGGCGGGCGCGGCGTCCGACGGCGGCACGAACGCCAGCCCGGCGGCCGCGAGCGCGCTCGCGACGAACGCCCACCGGTAGTCGAACGCGGCGGCGGCGCCCCCGACGAGCGGCGCGAACGCCTGGCCGGCGGCCTGCATGCTCGCGTACCACCCGAGCGAGCGGCTCAGGCGCTCGCGCGGGACGGCGGCCGAGATCGCCGCGACGAGCAGCGGGGACGTGAACGCGTTCGCCGCCCCCTGCAGCGCCCGGCCGCCGAGGAACAGGCCCGCGGTGGGGGCGAGCGCGCAGGCCAGCGACGCGACGGCGTAGACGACGTAGGCGCCGCGCACGGTGCGGGCGCGGCCCCAGGACTCGGCGAGCGTCCCGGAGACGAGCATGATCGCGGCGAACGGGATGAGGTAGGCGGTGAGCGCCCAGGCAGCCGTCGTGAGCGACGTGTCGAGCCCGTCGGCGAGCTCGGGGAGCATCGGGGTGACCATCGCGCCGCCGAACGGGCCGAGGAAGCCGCCGATGTAGAACGCCCACATCCGCGGCGGGGGCGGTGCCTGCCCGCCGGGAGCGCCGGGGCGGCTCTCGGCGGTGTCGGTCACCGGATCAGGGTAGGCAGCCGGGTCCCGGCCGCGGCGCGCGGGGATATCGGTTCGGACGACGCGTGCGCGGCGTCTACGATGGACCGCACAGGCGTCGACCCGGCCATCACCGGCGAGCCTCCGGAAGAACGGGACGTCCGCCTCCCGCCCGCGGGTCGGCAGGCGTCCTCACTAGAACCGGACGGTACCGGCCCGTCAGCCGGCGAACGAGCGGTCGTCGCTCCGGGTCGCAGACCCGGACGGCGGCAAGCGAGGTGGTACCGCGGTGCCGTCCGGCCGGTCCGGGCGCGTCGTCCTCGCACGGAGCACCGGTGACGGTGCGGACGAGCGCGACGCGGAAGGCACGACGATGACGTACCCCAAGGCCACCCACGCCGCGGGCGAGAAGCCCGGCGCGGTCCCCACGAGCCCGAGCTTCCCGCGGGTCGAGGAGTCGGTCCGCGCGTACTGGGACGCCGACGACACGTTCGTCGCGAGCGTCGAGGCGCGCGAGGCGGGCACGGACGGCGCCAACGAGTTCGTCTTCTACGACGGCCCGCCGTTCGCCAACGGCCTGCCGCACTACGGCCACCTGCTCACCGGCTACGTCAAGGACGTCGTCCCGCGCTACGAGACGATGCGCGGCCGCCGCGTCGAGCGCCGCTTCGGCTGGGACTGCCACGGCCTGCCGGCCGAGGTCGAGGCCGAGAAGCAGCTCGGCATCGCCCACAAGAACGAGATCGACGCGATGGGCGTCGCGGCGTTCAACTCCGTCTGCGAGTCCTCGGTGCTCAAGTACACCAAGGACTGGGAGGAGTACGTCCACCGCCAGGCCCGCTGGGTGGACTTCGAGAACGACTACAAGACGCTCGACCTGGACTACATGGAATCCGTCATGTGGGCCTTCAAGACGTTGTGGGACAAGGGCTACGTCTACGAGGGCTTCCGGGTGCTCGCGTACTGCTGGCGCTGCGAGACGCCGCTGAGCAACACCGAGACCCGGATGGACGACGTCTACCGGCAGCGCCAGGACCCGGCGGTCACCGTCGGCCTCACGCTGACGAGCGGCCCGTACGCCGGCGCCAAGGCGCTCATCTGGACGACGACCCCGTGGACCCTGCCGAGCAACCTCGCGATGGCCGTCCACCCGGACCTCGACTACGTCGCCGTCACCGGCCGGCCCGCGGACGGCGACCGCCCGGCCGACCCCGACACGTACGTGCTCGCCGAGGCGCGCCTGGGCCACTACGCGCGTGAGCTCGGCGACGACGCCGCCGACCGGGTCACCGCCCGGTTCAAGGGCTCCGCGCTCGTCGGCTCGAGGTACACCCCGCCGTTCGCGTTCTTCGCCGGCCGCGAGAACGCCCACCAGGTGCTGCCCGCCGACTACGTGACGACGGACGACGGCACCGGCGTCGTGCACATCGCGCCGGCGTTCGGCGAGGAGGACAAGGTCGTCACGGACGCCGCCGGGATCGAGCCGGTCGTGCCCGTCGACAGCCAGGGCCGGTTCACCGCCGAGGTGCCGCCGTACGCCGGAGTGCAGGTCTTCGACGCGAACAAGCTCGTCGTCGCCGACCTCAAGGCCGCGGGCTCGCTGCTGCGCCAGGAGACCTACGACCACCCGTACCCGCACTGCTGGCGCTGCGACAACCCGTTGATCTACAAGGCGGTCTCGTCGTGGTTCGTCCGCGTGACGCAGTTCCGCGACCGGATGGTCGAGCTCAACCAGCAGATCCGCTGGGTGCCCGACCACATCAAGGACGGCTCCTTCGGCAAGTGGCTCGCGAACGCGCGGGACTGGTCGATCAGCCGCAACCGCTACTGGGGCAGCCCGATCCCGGTCTGGGTCAGCGACGACCCGACGTACCCGCGCACCGACGTCTACGGCTCGCTCGCCGAGCTGGAGCGTGACTTCGGCGTGGAGGTCACCGACCTGCACCGGCCGTTCGTCGACGACCTGACCCGGCCGAACCCGGACGACCCGACGGGCCGCTCGACGATGCGGCGCGTGCCCGAGGTGCTCGACTGCTGGTTCGAGTCCGGCTCGATGCCGTTCGCCCAGGTGCACTACCCGTTCGAGAACGCGGACTGGTTCGAGCACCACTACCCGGGCGACTTCATCGTCGAGTACATCGGCCAGACCCGCGGCTGGTTCTACACGCTCCACGTGCTCGCGACGGCGCTCTTCGACCGGCCCGCGTTCGCGACGTGCGTGAGCCACGGGATCCTCCTGGGCGACGACGGCCGCAAGATGAGCAAGAGCCTGAAGAACTACCCCGACGTCCGCGACGTGTTCGACCGCGACGGCTCCGACGCCATGCGCTGGTTCCTCATGTCGAGCCCGGTGCTTCGCGGCGGCAACCTCATCGTCACCGAGCAGGGCATCCGGGACGGTGTCCGGCAGGTGATGATCCCGCTGTGGAACGTGTGGTCCTTCTACGCGCTCTACGCGAACTCGGCGAACGGCGGGGCGGGCTACGACGCGACGTGGCGCACCGACTCCACGGACGTGCTCGACCGCTACGTCCTGGCGAAGACGCACGACCTCGTCGGCACCGTCACCGCGCAGATGGACGACTACGACATCGCCGGTGCGTGCCAGAGCGTCCGTGAGTTCGTCGACGTCCTGACGAACTGGTACGTCCGGCGCTCGCGGGAGCGGTTCTGGCGCGAGGACACCGACGCGTTCGACACCCTGTACACGGTGCTCGAGACGACGTGCCGGGTCGCCGCGCCGCTGCTGCCGCTCGTCACCGAGGACGTCTGGCGCGGGCTCACGGGCGAGCGCTCGGTGCACCTCACCGACTGGCCGGACGCCGCGGTGCTTCCCGCGGACGACGCGCTCGTCGCGGCGATGGACCGCGCCCGCGAGGTCGCCTCGACGACCCTCGGCCTGCGCAAGGCGCAGTCGCTGCGGGTCCGGCAGCCGCTGCGCTCGCTCACCGTCGTCACCGCGGAACCGGCTGCGCTGCAGTCGTTCTCGGCCGTCGTCGCGGACGAGGTGAACGTCAAGGAGGTCCGGCTGCTCGCGCTCGACGCGCCGGAGGCGGCGCAGGTCGGCGTCTCGCAGCGGCTCACCGTCAACGCCCGCGCCGCCGGCCCGCGCCTGGGCAAGGGCGTGCAGGACGTCATCCGCGCGAGCAAGACCGGTGACTGGACGGCGGACGACGCGGGGTCGGTCGTCTGCGGCGGCGTGCCCCTCGTCGAGGGGGAGTACACCCTCGAGACGGTCGTCGCCGACGACGACGGCTCGGCGCACCGCGCGGTGGCCGTCCTGCCCGGCGGCGGGTTCGTCGTCCTCGACACCGAGGTCGACGACGAGCTCGCGGCCGAGGGCTGGGCGCGGGACGTCGTCCGCGAGGTGCAGGACGCCCGCAAGGCGGCCGGGCTGCACGTCTCGGACGCCATCCTGCTGCGCCTGACCGTCCCGGCCGACCGGCAGGAGTGGGCCGCGCGGCACCTCGACCTCGTCACGGGCGAGACGCTGGCCCGCGAGGTCGAGCTCCCGGCGTCCGGCGAGACCCTCGTCGTCGTCGTGGAGCGGCTCGCGTGACGCGCACCGCGCAGGAGGCGTACGCCGAGATCCTCGGGCGCGCGCCCGAGCACGACCTCGTGCCGAGCCTGGACCGGATCGCCGCCGTCTGCGAGCTGCTCGGCGACCCGCAGCGGTCGTTCCGGGTCGTCCATCTCACCGGCACCAACGGCAAGACGTCGACGACGCGGATGGTCGAGCGGCTGCTCCGCGAGCACGGCCTGCGGACGGGGCGGTTCGTCAGCCCGCACCTCACGGACGTCCGGGAGCGGATCGCCCTCGACGGCGAGCCGCTCTCCCCGGAGCGGTTCGTCGAGGTCTACGAGGAGGTCCTGCCGTACGTCGAGGTCGTCGACGCCCGGTCGGCGACCGCCGGCGAGCCCCGGATGACGTTCTTCGAGGTGCTCGTCGCCATGGCGTACGCGGCCTTCGCGGACGCCCCCGTCGACGTCGCCGTCGTCGAGGTCGGGATGGGCGGCGCGTGGGACGCGACGAACGTCGCGGACGGCGAGGTGTCGGTCGTCATGCCGATCGCCGTCGACCACGAGCGGTTCCTCGGCCACGACGTCGCGACGATCGCCGGCGAGAAGGCCGGGATCATCAAGAAGGGCGCGACCGCCGTCCTCGCCCAGCAGCCCGTCGAGGCCGCCGAGGTGCTCCTGCGCCGGGCCGGCGAGGTCGGTGCCCGGGTCGCCCGCGAGGGCCTGGAGTTCGGCGTCGTGCACCGCGACGTCGCCGTCGGCGGCCAGCTCGTCACCCTCTCCGGGCTCGCCGGCACCTACGAGGACCTCTACCTCCCGCTCCACGGCGAGCACCAGGCGCACAACGCGGCCTGCGCGCTCGCCGCCGTCGAGGCGTTCCTCGGCGCCGGGTCGGAGCAGGCGCCGAACGGGCTCGACCGTGACGTCGTCCGGGCCGGGTTCGCCGGGGTCGACTCGCCGGGCCGGCTCGAGGTCGTCCGGCGCGGCCCGACGGTGCTCGTCGACGCGGCGCACAACCCGGCCGGGGCCGCCGTCCTCGTCGACGCCATGCGCGAGGCGTTCACCTTCACCAAGCTCGTCGGCGTGGTCGGCGTGCTCCAGGAGAAGGACGCCGACGGCATCCTCGGCGCGCTCGAGCCGATCCTCGACGAGATCGTCGTCACCCAGTCGTCGTCGCCGCGGGCGATCCCCGCCGAGGAGCTCGGCGAGCTCGCCGAGGAGATCTTCGGCGAGGAGCGGGTGCTCGTGCGGCCGCGGCTCGACGACGCGCTCGACGAGGCGATCGGGATCGTCGAGGCCGGCGGCGCCGTCGGCGGGGGAGTGCTCGCGACCGGCTCGGTGACGATGGCCGCCGACGTGCGCACCCTGTTCAAGGTGCGGTAGGCAGGTCCCGTGCGTGCACCCAAGCGGGCCCTCGCGGCGAGCGTCCTCGGCCTGGAGTCGTTCGTCGTCCTCTTCGCCGGGCTCGTCGCGTTCGGCCTCGCCCGCCGCTCGGACGGCGGGGCGGCGACCGGCGGCGACACCCGCGCCCTCGTCGTGTGCGCCGTCCTCGCCCTGGCCTGCCTGCTCGGCGCGGGACTGCTCCGCCGGCCGTGGGGCTACGTGCTCGGCTCCGTGCTCCAGGTCGCCGTGCTCGCGACCGGGTTCTGGGTGCCGGCGATGTTCTTCCTCGGCGCGGTGTTCGCCGCGCTCTGGGTGACGGCCCTGCGGGTCGGCACGCGCATCGAGCGCGAACGCGCGGACTACGCGGCCACCCACCCCGCCGCGTAGCCGTCCTCTGGTGGGTTGAGCACCCCAAAACTGAGTTCTGGGGTGCTTCTCCCGCCACAGGACGGGCTCAGGGGGCTGCTGAGGTCGCCTGTGCCGAGACCGTCCGCCAGGCCTGCGCGACGACCTGGTTCACGCCCTCGCCGACGACCGCCTCGGCCTGCCGGCCGAACGCGGCGGCGGCCTCGGCGCGGGCCTCGGCCGTCGGTGCGGGCGCGGGGGTGCCCAGGTTCGCGTGGATGTCCCGCTCGGCCGCGGTGAGCAGCGTGACGAGCCCGCCGTCGTCCCAGGGGTGCATGACGGCCCGGCCGAGGACGAGCCGGCGCGGCCAGACCTCCGGCGGGATCGGGCAGTCCTGCGCGAGCTTGGCGGCGATCCGCTGCTCGAGGACGTCCATCGGGGCGCCCTGGCCGTGGGTGACGACGACGAGCATCCCCTCGCGCCAGCGGCCGACGACGTCGGTGGCGCGGACGACGGACCGGGTGATCCCGCAGACGTGCCGCACGAGCGTGTCGACGCCCTCCGCGCCGCCCCAGGTGTGCACGGCGGCCATCCCGTCGATGCCGACGAACGTGCACCCGACGGCGCCGCCCTCGCGGCGGGCGATGGCGACGAGGTGCTGCCCGACGAGCTGCAGGCCGCGGCGGTCCGGCAGGCCCGTGAGCGGGTCGAGGACGGCGAGGCTCGCCCGGGTCTCCAGCGCCGCGACCCGGCCGCCGAGCGTCTCGAGCTCGCCCTCCAGGGTCTCGACCTCGGTCTCGAGGGCCTCCACCTCGGCGAGCGCGGTGAGCCGGACCCGCCGCATCGACAGCCCGCCCGCGCCGGCGACGAGCATGGTGAAGACGGCGTAGGGGAGCGTCGCGACCGGGCCGGTGAGCGCCGCCGCGCCCCAGATGCCGAGCAGGAGCGCGAGCGTCCCGACGAGCCACCGCCGGTCGAGCAGGACGGCGCAGCCGCCGGCGACGACGAGCACGAGGTCCGCCGAGCGCTCCAGCCCGCCGCTGGCGCGCTGCGCGACGAGCGCGTCGAGCGCCGCGAGCACGAGGCAGAGCGCGAGGACGGCGTGCGCCCGGTGCCCGGTCGGCCGGCGCCGGCGCAGCACGAACGCGGCGACGCAGACGGTGACCCCGAGGGTGCCGGAGGCGAGGGCGAGGAAGCTGCCGACGACGTCCTGCACGGACGCCAGGTGCGCCAGCGACATCGAGGCGAGGAGCGCGCCGAGCACGGCGGGCGCGAGCGGCACGAGCCGGCCCGTCGCCCGGGCATAGGCGTCCGAGGCGGGGTCGACCGCGGGCACGGCCCGCGCTGCCCTGCGGATCACTGCGCCTCCGATCCGTGCGTGCGGCGGGTGGGGCTGCTGCGTCAGGCGGCCTGCGGGCGGTCCGGGCCCGGGGTGCCCGGTCGCGGCCGGAGCGGGACGACGGGGGCGAGGCCGCGGCCCGCGGCGACGAGCAGCGGGTGCCGGTCGCCGGCGGTGTCGAGGGCGGCGGACAGGACGCTCGTGAGGACGAGGGTCAGCGGCAGGTCGCGCGGCGGCGTCATGGCGGTCCCTCCGGGAGCTCGGTGCAGGTCGGTCACCCTGAGACAGTCGTCGCGGCGGCCCGCGCCTTGAGGGCTGCGGCCCCGGGCGTGCCCGCGGGCCGCGAGGTTCACCCGGCCGATGTCACCCGGCAGGCCCAGTGCGTGCGGAGCGTCACCACCTGGCTAGGCTTCGTGCTGCCGGCGCAGGGTGTGCCGTCACGCCGCGCGAGCAGCACCTGCCGCGCCGGTCGAGCAGCACAGGAGGATCCCGTGGCCAGCACCGAGCGGACGCTCGTCCTCGTCAAGCCGGACGGCGTGCGCCGCGGCCTCACCGGCGAGGTCCTGCGGCGTGTCGAGACCAAGGGCTACGCCGTCGTCGCGCTGGAGATGCGCGTCGCGACCCGGGACCTGCTCGAGCAGCACTACGCCGAGCACATCGGCAAGCCGTTCTACGAGCCCCTCGTCGAGTTCATGAGCAGCGGCCCCGTCGTCGCGGCCGTCGTCGAGGGCCAGCGCGTCATCGAGGGCTTCCGGTCGCTCGCCGGCTCGACCGAGCCGACGCTCGCCCCGCCCGGCACGATCCGCGGCGACCTCGGCCGGGACTGGGGCACGTCCGTGCAGCAGAACCTCGTCCACGGGTCCGACTCGGTCGAGTCCGCCGCGCGCGAGATCGGGATCTGGTTCCCGGGGCTCTGAGCCCCGCACTGCTGTCGTGACGCGTCGTCCTGACGCGTCGTCCTGACCCGGCCGCTCAGGGCGCCGGTTCGTCGTCGAGCGCCTGCCGGTGGGCGGCGAGGCCGTCCGCCATGCCCGCGAGGAACCGCCGGACGACGGCCAGGTCGGCGTCCGACATCGGGCCCATGACCTCCTCCTGGAGCGGCACGAGGCGGCCGAAGAAGTCCATGGCGACGGCCATCCCGTGCTCGGCCCAGCGCAGATGGAGCTTGCGGCGGTCGACGTCGTCGCGGTCGCGCCGGATGTGGCCCTGCTTCTCCAGCCGGTCGACGACCGCGGTCGTCGCCCCCGACGAGAGCCGGAGCTTGGCGGCGAGCTCGCCGGGCGTCAGCGGCGCTCCCGCGCCCTGCGCGTCCATGACGTGCACGAGCGCCTCGAAGTCCGTCGGGTGCAGGCCGTGCCGCGACGCGAACTCGTGACCGAGCCGCTGCGACTCGACCGTGACGCGGCGCAGCAGCGCCTCGACCTCCTCGACGAGGCGCTCGCGCTCGGTGCCGCGCGGGCCGTACCCGGGCTCGCCCACGCCGTCCCTCGCCTCCTGGTGGTTCGAGTTGCGGAGATCGCTCCACTCGTCGAAACTCTCGACTGTCGAGATAGTTTACCGCCGAGACACCTCGAGGGCATCCCATGTCCGCTGCACCCGCCGTCGCCAGGGGCCGCCTCGCCGCCTGGCTCACCGTAGCCGCCGCCGTCGTCGTCGGCGCGGCCGTGTTCGGGCTCCCCGCCCCGGACAACCCCGCACCCGTCTCGTCGACGGGGCTGTCCGCGCAGTGGCAGTCCACCCAGGTCGAGAAGCTCCAGGAGCAGCTGCCGTCCACGGGGGTGGAGCCGGCGGTCGTCGTCGTGAGCCGCGCGGACGGCGCGGCGCTCACCGAGGCGGACCGGTCCGCCCTCGCCGGGGTCGCACCCGACCTGGGCCGGTTCGCCGTCGGCGGGCAGGTCGCGCCCGCGCAGGTCTCGCCGGACGGCACCGTCGCCCTCGTCGCCGTCCCGATGTCCAGCACGGCGGACGACGTCACCACGGCGAAGAACGTCACCGACCTGCGGACGGCGCTCGACGTCCTGCCGGCCGGCCTCGTCGCCGAGGTCACCGGCGCCCCGGCGATCAACGCCGACCTGTCGGCCGTCTTCGACGGCGCCGACGTGACCCTGCTCGCCGTCACCGCGGGCGTCGTCGCGCTGCTGCTCCTCGTGACCTACCGCAGCCCGTTCCTCTGGTTCGTGCCGCTCGTCGTCGTCGCGGCGACCGAGCAGATCACCCTCAAGACCGTGGACGTCGTCGTCCCGGCGCTCGGCATCAACCTCGTCGAGGGCGCCGTCACCGGCATCGCGAGCGTCCTCGTCTTCGGTGCCGCGACCGACTACGCCCTGCTGCTCATCGCCCGCTACCGCGAGGAGCTGCGCCGCGAGGAGGACCGCTTCGTCGCGATGCGCACGGCCGTCCGCCGCACCGCGGAGCCGATCCTCGCGAGCGGGTCGACGGTCGTGCTCGGCGTCCTCACGCTGCTGCTCTCCGAGCAGGAGACCAACCGGGCGCTCGCGGTCGCCTGCGCGGTCGGCGTGCTCCTCGCGATGGCGTCCGCACTGCTCGTGCTGCCGGCGGCGCTCGTGCTCTTCGGCCGCTTCCTGTTCTGGCCGTTCGTGCCGCGGGTCGGCAGCCCGGCCCGCGAGGGCCGGGTGTGGGGCCGGCTCGGCGCCGCCGTCCTGCGCCGGCCGGTCCCGGTCGCGGCCCTGGCGACGCTGCTGCTCGCGGGGCTCGCCCTCGGCGGGCTCGGCATCCGCAGCGGGCTGTCCCAGAGCGAGCTGTTCCGGGAGCGGCCCGAGGCGATCGCCGCCGCGGACACCCTCGCGAAGGCGTTCCCGGCGGGGACGACGCAGCCGCTCGCCGTCCTCACCACCCCGGCGGCGGCCGAGCAGGTCGCCGACGCCGCGGCGCAGGTCCCCGGGGTCGCCTCGGCGGCCCCCGGCACGGCCGCGGCGGGCGTCGCCCAGGTCGACGTCGTCCTCGACGCCGAGCCGGGCAGCGAGGCCGCGCGCGACGCCGTCGAGGCGCTGCGCGCCGCGCTCGCCGACGTCCCCGGCTCCGCGCCGCCCGCGGTGCCGGGCGGACCGGCACCGGCCGGGGCCGTCGTCGGCGGCAGCGTCGCCGCGACGGTCGACCTCGACGCGGCGAACTCGGACGACCGGCGGCTCATCCTCCCGGTGATCCTGCTGCTCGTGCTCGGGGTCCTCGTGCTCCTGCTGCGCGGGCTCGTCGCCCCGGTGCTCCTCATGCTCACCGTCGTCGCGTCGTTCTTCGCGAGCCTGGGCGCCGCGTGGCTGCTCTTCGACCGGGTGCTGGGCTTCCCGGCGCTCGACAGCGGCGTCGTGCTCCTCGCGTTCGTGGTCCTCGTGGCGCTCGGGGTCGACTACAACAACTTCCTCGTGACGAGGGCCCGGGAGGACGCCCGGACGATGGGGACGCGGGACGGCATGCTCTCGGCGCTCAAGGTGACCGGCGGCGTCATCACGAGCGCCGGCATCCTGCTCGCCGCCGTCTTCGCCGTCCTCGGCGTCCTGCCGCTCATCACGCTCACCCAGATCGGCATCATCGTCGGCATCGGCGTCCTGCTCGACACGCTCCTCGTGCGGACCGTGCTCGTGCCGGCCCTCGCGTTCGTGCTGGGGGAGCGGTTCTGGTGGCCTGCACGGGTCGCGCCCGGGCCCGGCGCCGGCATAGGCGACGCCGGCGGGGAGCCGGAGGACGAGCGGACCTTGGTCGCACCGGCACCGTAGTGGCCCGCGCCTAGCCTGGCGGTGGTCGCCGGCGTCCACCCCGCGTGGACCCGTCGCGGCCACCGCCGGCGCTTTTGCGAGGGAGACCATGGACGGCGCAGCGACGCTCGAACGGACCCTGCTCGTCGTCAAGCCCGACGGCGTGGCCCGCGGCCACGTCGGCGAGATCCTGCGCCGGGTCGAGGCGAAGGGCTACCGGATCGCCGCCCTCGACCTGCGGGTCGCGGACCGGGCCCTGCTCGCCGAGCACTACGCCGACCACGTCGACAAGCCGTTCTACCCCGACCTCGAGGCGTTCATGGCGTCCGGGCCGGTCGTCGTGGCGGTCGTCGAGGGGGTGCGCGTCGTCGAGGGCCTCATGGCGCTGTGCGGGCCGACCGACCCCACCGTCGCACCGCCGGGCACGATCCGCGGCGACCTCGGGCACGACCACGGCCACGGCAGGACGGAGAACGTCGTGCACCGCAGCGACTGCCCCGAGGCCGCCGAGCGCGAGATCAAGATCTGGTTCGGGGACGTCGCAGGCGTATGAGCGCGGGGTCGTGGGAGGAGGACGCGCCCTGGGTGTCCTACCCGTTCGAGGCGGCAGATGTAACAGAGGGCTGTCACGATCATCCGGTGTCCACCGAACACCGTCCGCAGACGATCTCGTACCCCGCGCCCGGGTCCGTGCCGTACCACTCGAACGGCGAGCACGTCGACCCGCACGTCGTCGTCCTCTTCGGAGCGACCGGCGACCTCGCCCGCCGCAAGCTGCTGCCCGGGCTCGCCCGGCTCGCGACGTCGGCGCTCGCACCCGACGTCCGCGTCGTGGCGACCTCCCTGGAGGACTACGACGTCGAGGGCTTCCGGGTCTTCGCCAAGCAGGCCGTCGAGGAGTTCGGCGGCGGCCGCCTCGACGCCGGCGCCTGGGAGGACTTCGCCTCCCGGCTCACGTACGTGCCGCAGGGCGCCGGCCCCGAGGCGCTGCGGGCCGCGGTCACCGAGGCCGAGGCCGAGCTCGGCGAGTCCGTGCTGCGGCTGCACTACCTCAGCGTCCCGCCGCGTGCGGCGCTCGCCGTCATCGCGATGCTCCGGGACGCCGGGCTCGTCGAGCGCTCCCGCGTCGTCATGGAGAAGCCGTTCGGCACCGACCTGCCGAGCGCCGTCGCCCTGAACACGCACCTGCACGAGACGTTCGACGAGAGCCAGATCTTCCGGATCGACCACTTCCTCGGCAAGGAGGCGGCGCAGAACATCCTCGCGTTCCGCTTCGCGAACGGGCTGTTCGAGCCGATCTGGAACCGCAACTTCATCGACCACGTGCAGATCGACGTCCCCGAGACGCTCGGCCTGGACCGCCGCGCCGGGTTCTACGAGCAGACCGGCGCCTACAAGGACATGGTCGTCACGCACCTGCTCCAGGTGCTCGCCTTCGTCGCGATGGAGCCGCCGACGGCGCTCGAGCCGCGGGCCATCAGCGAGGAGAAGAACAAGGTCTTCCGCTCGATGATGCCGATCGACACCCGGGACGTCGTCCGCGGCCAGTACACCGGGTACCGCGCCGAGGAAGGGGTCTCGCCGGACTCCGACACCGAGACCTTCATCGCGCTCAAGGTCGCCCTCGACAACTGGCGCTGGGCCGGCGTCCCGTTCTACCTGCGGACCGGCAAGAAGATGGCCGAGGGGATGCGCATCATCTCCATCGCCTTCCGGGAGGCGCCGCGCTCGATGTTCCCGGCGAACTCCGGCGTCGGGCAGGCCGGGCCGGACCACCTGACCTTCGACCTCGCCGACGCCTCCAAGGTGTCGCTGTCGTTCTACGGCAAGCGGCCCGGTCCGGGGATGAAGCTCGAGAAGCTCTCCATGCAGTTCTCCACCCAGGAGACCGACCGGGCCGGCGACGTCATGGAGGCGTACGAGCGGCTCATCCTCGACGCGATGCGCGGCGACCACACACTCTTCACGACGGCGGACGGCATCGAGAGCCTCTGGGACCGCTCGACGGCGCTCATCACCGACCCGCCGCCGGTCAAGCCCTACGCGCCGGGCACCTGGGGCCCGAACGCCATCCACCAGCTCATCGCGCCGCACGCGTGGCGGCTGCCGTTCGAGCGGGCCTGGCGCGAGAAGAGGTAGGGCTGACGCCGCGCTCGCGCTTGAACGCGGCACTGAAGGCGAACGGCGTCGCGTAGCCGACCCGGCGCGAGACGGCGGCGACCGTCGTGCCGGGCTCGGCGAGCAGGTCGGCCGCGAGCGCGAGCCGCCAGCCGGTGAGATAGGCCATCGGCGGGCGGCCCACGAGCGCGGTGAACCGGCGGGCCAGGGTCGCCCGGGAGACCCCGGCGGCCCGTGCGAGCGAGTCCAGCGTCCACGGTGCGGCCGGGTCGTCGTGGAGCAGCCGCAGCGCCCGGGCCGCCACCGGGTCCGTGCGACCCCGGTACCAGCCGGGGGCCGCGCACTCGGGCCGGGTCAGCCAGGCCCGCAGGCCGGCGACGAGGACGACGTCGAGCAGCCGGTCGACGACGGCGTCCTGGCCCGGGGCGTCGCGCGCGGTCTCGGCGGCGAGCAGGTCCAGGGCGCCGGTGTCCCAGTCCTCTCGGGGCAGCACCGCGAGGTGGGGGAGGACGTCGAGCGCGGCCGCGCCGACGTCTCCCGCCGCCTCGTACGTGCCGACGACCATCGCGACCCCGGCGTCGAGCCGGGTGCCCCAGGCCCGGACGCCGAGGTCGAGGTCGTGGCACAGCGGGTCGCCGTCCAGGTCGGTGCTGACGTTGCCCGGCCCGATCACGGTCGTCGGCCGCCGGTCCGGGGTGTCGGCGAGGGTCCACGGCCGCGGGCCACGGGCCAGCACGAGCCCGCCCGGGTCCACCCGCAGGGCCGGGCCGTCGTCGTCCCGGGCCCACGCCGTGCCGCGCAGCAGCGCGACGACGCACAGCGCGGCGCCGTCGGCGACCCGGATCCCGAACGGCGGGTCGACGTGCGCGCGCAGCACGGCCGCCCGGCGGGCCCGGGGGCCGTCGAGCAGTGCCTCGAGGGCGTCCATGCGGCCCACGGTAGGCCGGGTCCGGCGCCCCGGAGAAGGGGGCTAGTGAGACGAATGCGTATCCAGATGCGACGGAGCATCATGGAGCGTCTCGCCCGTGCCGCCCAGAGTGGACCCATGGACCTCCTCCGGAAGCTCGTGCTGCTCTTCTCCGCCGTCAGCTCCGGGCTCGTCGCGGGCCTGCTGCTCGCCTACGCGGTCTCGGTGATGCCGGCCCTCGCAAGGGTCGACGACCGGTCGTTCGTCGAGGTGATGCAGCGCGTCAACGTCGCGATCCTCAACGGCTGGTTCCTCGTGCCCTTCGTCGGTGCGCTCGTCGGCGGCCTCGCCGCTGTCGTGCTCCACCTGCCCGCCGCCGCCCGGTCGCTACTGCCCTGGACCGCCGCCGGGCTCGCCCTCTACGTCGCGACCCTCGCGGTCACCGGCCTGGTGAACGTGCCCCTCAACGACGCGCTCGCCGCGGCGGGGGAGCCGGCCGCGCTCGCCGACCCGGCCGCCGTCCGGGCCGCGTTCGAGACCCGCTGGGTGACCTGGAACGTCGTCCGCACCCTCACCGCGACCGGCGCCCTCGCCTGCTTCGCCTGGGCGGGCCTCGCCGGCTGACCGCCGGGCGCCGGTGCGCCACGCGGGTGCGCGGCGGTTACCCTGGAACGGCAGTTCCGGCGTCCGCGGGTGAGCGCCGCCGCGGGCCGCCCGACGCACACGCAGAACCGATCGCCGTCCACCGGAAGGGTCGTCACGACCATGCCCGTCGAGTCCGTCTTCGACCGGCTCGAGCTGCTCCTGCCGCTCGTGAGCAAGCCGATCCAGTACGTCGGCGGTGAGCTGAACAGCCAGGTGAAGGACTGGGACGTCGCCGGTGACGCGACCGTCCGCTGGGCGCTCATGTACCCCGACGCCTACGAGGTCGGGCTGCCCAACCAGGGCGTCATGATCCTCTACGAGGTCCTCAACGAGCGGCCCGACGCCCTCGCCGAGCGCACCTACGCGGTGTGGCCGGACATGGAGAAGCTCATGCGGGAGAACGCCGTCCCGCAGTTCACCGTCGACGGGCACCGGCCGGTCGGCGCGTTCGACGTCCTCGGGATGTCGTTCTCCACCGAGCTCGGGTACACGAACATGCTCACGGCGCTCGACCTCGCCGGCATCCCGCTGCTCGCGAAGGACCGCGACGAGTCGCACCCGATCGTCCTGGCCGGCGGGCACGCGGCGTTCAACCCCGAGCCGATCGCCGACTTCCTCGACGCGGCGGTCGTCGGGGACGGCGAGCAGGCCGTCCTCACGATGACCGACGTCATCACCGCCTGGAAGGGCGAGGGCCGTCCGGGCGGGCGCGAGGAGCTGCTCCTGCGGCTGGCGAACACCGGCGGCATCTACGTGCCGCGGTTCTACGACGTCACCTACGGCGCCGACGGCACGATCGAGGCCGTCGTACCCAACCGGCCGGGCATCCCCTTCCGGGTCACCAAGCACACCCTGATGGACCTCGACGCCTGGCCCTACCCAGCCAAGCCTCTCGTGCCCCTCGCCGAGACCGTCCACGAGCGGTTCTCG
>JACRAB010000378.1 GCA_016213575.1 Actinomycetota bacterium | reverse complement strand
TCGTCGATGTCGTCGTGCTCGCCGTCGTGGGTCGTGTCGGCGAGCTCGACGGCCGGCAGGGTGACCGGCCGGACCCGCCCGGTGCGCGGCGGGTCGGCGGTCGGCCGGTAGACGAGCACGTGACCGCGGCCCTCCTCGAACAGGCCGTTGTCGTACAGGCCGCCCGGGACGCCGGTCGGGTCCTTCACCACGGCGTCCAGCTCCGCCATCGCCCCCGCGTACCAGGCGATGACCTCGTCGTGCGTGACGTCGTCCTCGACCGCCGCCACCGTGGTCGCCGGGACGGCGCGGAGCTCCACCTCGGCCGGGGCCGGGTCCGGCCGCAGCAGCAGCCGCAGCGACGCGACCGCGGCGCGGGTCCGGTCGAGCTGCGACTCGAGCCTCTGGAGGTGGTCGGCGACGAGGGCGGCCCGGGTCTGCGGGTCCGTGGAGCGCAGGATGCGCTGGACGTCGGGCAGCGGGACGTCGAGCTCACGGAGGCGGTGGATGACCTGCGCGGTCGGGATCTGGTCCGCGCTGTAGGAGCGGTAGCCCGTCGCGTCGTCCACGGTCGCAGGCTCGAGCAGGCCCGCCTCGTGGTAACGGCGGAGGGTCCGGACGCTGAGGTGGGTCAGCCGGGAGAACTCACCGATCGCCAGCACCCGGCCAGGATGCACCCTCTCCCCGGGGGAGACTCCAGCGCTTGACCGTCCCCCGCCGGGAGGCGGCACGCTTCGGTGCATGACCGAACCGACCAGCATCCGGCCCGACCAGCTGCCCGCCACGATCCGGGAGTACCTCGCGGCGCACCAGGCCCGTGACGCGGACGCCGCGCTCCGGGCCTTCACGCCGACCGCTGTGGTGGTGGACGACGGCACCACCTACCGAGGCACCGACGAGATCCGCGGGTTCCTGTCGAAGGCCGGTGCCGAGTTCACCTACACCACCACGCTCGTCGCCGCGGAGCGCGTCGACGACACGCGCTGGGTGGCTGCGCACCGGCTGGAAGGCGACTTCCCCGGCGGGGTCGTCGTGCTCCGGTACCGGTTCGTGCTGGACGGCGACAGCGTCGCGGAGCTCGTCATCGCACCGTGACGAGGTGCCCCGGTACCCGGCCGCGTGCGGCGGGACCGATGAGTTCACCTGACCACGACGGTCCACGCTGCGTGAAGCCGACCGCCTCGACGACGGAGTGATCATGGCGTCCGACGTCTCCGAGAACGACGAAGCTGCCGGACCGGGCACGGGAGCACCGCCGCGGGCCGGCACCGGGACGACGTTGCCGGAAGCCATGACCGGCAGGGCGAGCCCCGCGAAGGCCGCCGCCGGTGACAAGCCGGTCTTCGCCTACATCGCCGGCCTGCCGCAACCGCAGCGCGGCATCGCCGAAGCGGTCGACGCCCTGGCGGCCGAGACCCTCCCGCACCTCCAGCGCTCCGTGAAGTGGGGCATGGCCTACTACGGCGTCGGTGACGGCTGGTGCTTCAGCTGCGGCGGCTTCGCGAGCCACGTGAAGCTCATGTTCATCAACGGCGCGACGCTCGATCCGGTGCCGCCGGTGACCCCCGTGGGGATGGGCCGGGCGACCCGCGGCGTCGAGCTCGCGTCCGTCGACGACCTCGACGCAGCTCAGGTCGCGGACTGGATGAGACAGATCGCGTCCGTGCCGGGCGTCGGCGGGAAGAAGAAGCGGTGAGGGTACGAGCTCACGTGTGTCCGCGGCCTGATCGACATCACCGCCGTGCTCGCCCAGGAACTGACGGGAGCTGACCGCGCACCCTCGCGATACTGGCCGGATGGACGACGCGACGGGCGAGCCGGCAACCGCACCGTCGCCGCAGGACGACGTTCGCGACGGGCTGCTTCCGGTCCTGCGGCAACGCTGGAGTCCGCGGGAGTTCGACGACCAGCACGTCCTGGACCCGGGGCAGGTCGACCTGCTGCTCGAGGCCGCCCGGTGGGCCCCGTCGGCCGGCAACTCGCAGCCCTGGGCGTTCCGTCCCGCGCTGCGTGACGCCCCTGACTGGCGCGGCATCGTCGACTGCCTGGCCGGCAGTTCCCGGCCGTGGGCGCGGCAGGCGAGCCTGCTCGTGGTCAACCTCTCCCACGTCTACGTCGAAGGCACCGACTGGCAGTTCAGCGAGTTCTCCGTCTACGACCTCGGGCAGGCCGTCGCGCACATGACGATCCAGGCCCACAGCATGGGTCTCGCGTGCCGGCAGTTCCGCGCCTTCGACCTGGAAGCCCTCACCCGGCTCCTCGACGTGCCGCCGCACTGGCAGATCACGACGATCACCGCGATCGGGGTGCCGGCGCCCGCCGCGCAGCGGGATCGCGGGACGAGCGTGCGTGCGCCGTCGATCACGTGGCCGCGCGAGTAGCGGCGGGCGACCGGCGCGGTGGGATGTCAGTGTGTGCAGGAGGAGGTCCTTCGCCCGGCCACCGCAACGCCGCAGGAACTTCCGTGATCCGCGATCGGTTGTTGACCTCGGCGGCAACAGGGAGGCGCGGCATGCGGCTGTGGACGGTCCGTGTCGGTGCTGGCGCGGTCAGCGTGGTCTCCCGGCCACTGGGCGACGAGCTCCTCGTCAGTGAGCTCACGGAGATCCGCGAGGCCGGTGTGGACGTGCTGGTCTCACTGCTCGAGCGCACCGAACTGCCTCTTGCCGGTTTGGTGGACGAGGAGCTGGCCGCACCCTTCGTCGGGCTCGCGTTCCACCACCTCCCCACGGCTGACCAGACTCCTCCGGACTGCGCCGAGCCCACGCTGACCCTGGTCTCGGAGCTCGCGGGACGAGTCCTTGCCGGCGCTCACGTGGCGGCACACTGCCACGCCGGCCACGGCCGCTCCCCCGCTCTGGCCGCCGCGGTCCTGGTCATGACCGGGCTGTCCGCACAGGAAGCCATGGAGGCGCTCAGTCACGCTCGCGGCCGGACGGGCCCGCACCGTCGCGCGCAGCGCGAGTGGGTCCGCTGGATCGCCGAGGCCCATCAGCAGCGATCGTCCCCCTCCTGATCCCTGGTTCGGCGACTGGGCGTCAGGTCGTGGTGCAGGAAGGCTCAGATGGCGACGACGTCGACGAGGTCTTCCAGCCCTTTCAGGTCCACCGCGCTGCGGGTGTACAGGGTCGCCGAGTGCGCGTTAGCGGTGGCCGCGATCTGCAGATCCATGACCCGCACCCGAGGCTGACGTCCCTGGTTCACGACTCTGGCCGCCGGGCGGCCGTAGCTGTCGGCCACGGCCTCGTCGACCGGCAGCGGGTCGAACCGCTTCTGCAGCCCGACGAGCCGGGCCAGCCGCACGGCGCGAGTGTCCTCGGACTTGGCGACGAGGACCCCGTAGTCCAACTCGTCGAGGCTGATGACGCTGATCGCGAATTCACCCGGGATCGGCTGGACGTCACCGGCGATGAGGACGCTCGTGTCGAGGATGCCCCGGCTCACCGATCGGCCCACGGGTCGCGCGGAGCGTCGTCCAACCAATCGCGGTCGGCTTCCCACTCCGGGTCCGCGTCCTCACCGAAGAGATCAGCCAGGTCCGCGGCGTGAGGCACCACGACGAGATCGACACCGGGCGCCGGCCACGCTCAGATTCTCCACACTGTCGTGACCTCGTGATCTGGACGCCACAGCTTCAGCGCGAAGGAACGGGAAGACAACCCCATCACCGCACCGATCTCGAACTCCTCTCCCGTGATCTCCTTCGGCAGTACGACTGGCACGAGGCGGGTGAGGTCCGTTCGCGCAATCCAGAGACCGTCCTCGTAGACGCTGAGGAGTACGTGGTCGTCGCCCAAGAAGCAGCCATACAGGTCGAAGTCATCCGGGCCGAGACCTGTCGTCCCAACGTCCGTCGTCGCGATGACATCGAGGCTGGGCCAGTCCAACACTCTCGGAAGGGCCGGGTAGCTCGGGTGCGGCAGAACGAGCAAGCGTTTGCCGTCCGGGCTGAAGCTCGCAGCGACCACGTCACGGAGTGCCAGCCGGACGTCGAGGCGGTCGCCGACATCTCTCACCACGTAGACGGTGCTGCCGTCCTGCCCCTCACCCAGGTCGAGAACAACAGCACCGTCCGTCGGGTGCGGGATGGCCTCGGCGCCGGCGTCTGTCACGTCCAGGACAGCCTCGTCCAGCACCGCACCCGCGACCTTGTCGAGGAGGACCACGCGATGGTCGCTCTTCGTCTCGTAGCTACGGCCCGCGTGTGTGACCTGCTCGAAGTTCGGGGCCGTGACGAGTAACCGATCTCCGGCGAGAAGGGTCGCGGAATCGGCGCCGCGGAGCGGACGCCGCCAGGTGCCACCGATCCCCCGCGCCGGTTCTCGCAGAAGGGCAAGCTCTCCGCCGGCGGTGACGAGGACCTCTGCAAGGTCCGGCGAGGCCGCGAGGAGCGAGGCGCCCGAAGGAACGGGGAGGATGCGCCGGCGAGTAGGAACCAGCACCTCGTCGAGCGCTTCGATCGCGCCGTCGAACAACCGGAAGCGTGGAGCGACCCATCCGCTCATCGGTGACAGGCCGGGAGCGGAGTCCAGGTCAGGCCGTTCCGCGACCAACTCCGCAGTGACTGCATCCACCTGGCGGACGCTACCTCTCACGCGTTGATCCGAACCACCACGCGTGATGCCGCTCGGTGAAACTCGCCAGGGTTGCTCATCGAAGTTCACCACCCTGGTGGCGGGGTCAGCGTAGTGGTGCCCGGGGGCTGCCTGTGGTGGTGCGGCGGAGGTTGTCGTTGCGGGCGTGGTGGTCGCGGAGGCGGTAGGAGTCGCCGTCGAGGGTGAGGACGACGGAGCGGTGCAGGAGTCGGTCGAGCATGGCGGCGGCGACGGTGGTGTCGCCGAGGACTTCTCCCCAGGACCCGACGCCCCTGTTGGTGGTGATCACGATGCTGGTCTTGAGGTATCGCCGGGAGACGACCTGGAACAGGGCTGAGGCGGCTTCGGCGGGTAGCGGGAGGTAGCCGAGCTCGTCGATGACGAGCAGGGTGGGGCCGGCGTAGAACCGCATGGTGGTGGCCCAGCGGCCCTCGATCGCGGCGCGGTGGCAGCGGGCTGCGAGGTCGGCGGCGGTGGTGAAGTAGGTCCGGTAGCCGGCTTCGGCTGCCTTGCGGGCCAGGCCGACGGCGAGGTGGGTCTTGCCGACGCCGGGTGGGCCGACGAGCAGGATGTTCGTCGCGGATTCCAGGTACCGGCAGGTCGCGAGCTCGGCGAGCAGGCTCGGGTCGACGCCGGGGGCGGCGTCTGGGTCGAAGTCCTCCAGCGTGGCCGGGGTGGGCAGTGACGCGAACCGCAGCCGGCCGGCGAGGCGGCGGGCTTCGGTGGCGTCGACCTCGAGCCCGAGCAGCCGCTCGAGCGCCGCTGTCAGGGACAGGCCTTCGGCGACGGCGGCGTCCAGGACGGCGGACAGGTGTTCGGCGGCGTCGTGCAGCCGCAGGGTCGCCAGGTGCCCGCGGAGCTGCTGGTAGACGCTCGCCTGCACCACCGTCGACGGGCTGGCCGTCGCGCTGGTCGACGGGCCGGCCGGGGAGTTCGGCGTGAGATCGGTTGCTGTCATTGAGGTTCCTTGTTCTCGACGTAGACGTCAGGTTCGTGGTCAGGGCTGGGAGAGGGTGTTGCGGCCGGCGGCTGCTGCGGCATACCGGCTCAGGTCGATCACCACCTCCGAGTCGTCCTGGCCGACGCCGGGACTGGTGCCGGGACTGGTGCCGGGGCTGCCGCCGGTGTTCTGGGTGCGCAGGGCATCGGCGGCGGCGCGTGCCGCGGCGCCGGGTGGGATCCGCTGCTTGGACCGGTGCGGCGGCGCGGTCGCGGGGCCGGCGGCCGCCATGGCTGCTCGGTCCAGGGCGATGACGTGGCCGTGGTTGCGGACGATGACGCCGGCGCCGTCCGGGCCGAGCCGGTGCCGGGCCAGCACTGTCGGCAGCACGCTGCCCGCCCCGGCAGCTGCGACGCCTGGTCCGGTGGAGATGTCGAGGTGTCCGGAGCCGAGCCGGACGGCGACGGTGACGGTGGTGTGGGCGAGGTCGGGCGGGACGGAGTAGAAGTTCCCGCGCCAGGCGACCAGTGCCTGCGCGGACGCCTGCCGGGTTCCGGTCAGGACGGCCGGGAACGGCGCCGCGGGTGCCGGCCGCAGCGGTTCCGCGGCGGCGAGGGTGAACACGGACGCCTTGCCGTCCTTGGTGGGCCGGACCCGGGCGTCGCCGCGGGTGGAGCACCAGTGGTCCAGCGCACGTTGGGCCTGCTCGACGGTCACGTCGTCGGCGAGGGTGCGCCAGAACCGTTGCGCGGCGACGTGGTTGGCCTTCTCGACCACGCCCTTTCGGTTCCCGCGCCGGGGCGGGCAGATCCGGACCTGGACGCCGTAGTGCTTCGCGACCCCGGCGAACGACGCGGTCACCCGGCCCGAGGCCGGGTGCACGACGGTGGCCATCCGGTCGAACCGCCACGCCCGCGTCACGCCCCCGAGGGCGCGGGTGACCCGGTCCAGGGCGTCGATCAGGTGCGGCTGGTCCATCGACGGTGCGAGCACGCCTCGCCAGCGGCTGGAGTGCGCCAGCGCCCCGACCATTAGGAACGCCCGGCTGCCCCAGCCCCAGGCCTCGGGCGGGTCGGGCAGCTCGAGCCAGTCCCACTGCGTTTCGTCGCCCGGCGGGTGCTCGATCACCGCGACCGGGCGGCCCTTCGCCGGCCGGCACGGCTCGCACGCCGGCCGCAGCCCCCGGGCCCGGATCAGCCTCGTGAACGACTGGTACGAGCGGTCGAAGCCCAGGTCGACGACCTCGTCGAACAACGTCGTGGACCACACGTGCGGGTCGTCGGCGAACCGGGCCCGCACGTACGTCTCGAACGGCGCGAACCAGTCCACCGCCGTCGTCTTGCGCACCCCGGGCACCCGGTCCCCGTTGAGGTAGCCGCGGACCGTGGCCCGGTCCCGGCCCAGATGCCGAGCGATCGCCGAGATCGTCCAACCCCGCGCGCGGAGCGCGTGCGCGTCGATGTCTTCCTCCCGTGTGAGCATTGGAGACAGGGCTCCTTCGAGCTGGTGAGTGGTCAGAGACCGCCAGCCTCGAAGGAGCCCCGCCGCGTTCAGCGGAGCCACACGGGTGGTGAATTTCAGTGAGCAGGTCTGGGGAGAATCACCTGAGCGTGGTCACGCGCACCGGGCCGCCTCCCACTGTGACCCCGCTGTGGCCTCCGCCCTGGACCAGCGGCCAAGCAGCGTTGCGGCTGATCCCAGAACCAAGGAGAGGCGGGCTCCCCACCGGGGAACCCGCCTCTGACCTGCTGTTTCGACCGTCGGGATGACAGTGTCTTGGCTCAGGACATCCCGGACGGGTGTCTCGCGACATGCCGGACTGATGTCCCAGGTCTTCCCGGACGGTGTGGGCATGGTCGTCGGGCATGTCGAAGGCCCGGCTGGTTGAACCGTCCCCGGTTCAGTGACGGGTTGAACCGTCCCCGGTCTGGTGACTGGTCTGAAGCCACGAGAAGGTGGTCTTGTGCCGGCACCGAGGAAGTATCCGAACGAGCTGCGTGAGCGGGCGATCAGGTTGGTCGCCGAGGCTCGTGAGCAGGACCCTGGCCTGTCGTTGAACGCTGCGGTGGTCCGGGTCGGGCAGCGGGTCGGGATCGTCCCGGACACGCTGCGCGGCTGGTGCCGGCAGGTCGAGGTCGATGCCGGGAAGCGGCCTGGGACGACGACGTCGGACGCTGCCCGGATCAGGCAGTTGGAGCACGAGAACCGTGAGTTGAAGCGGGCGAACGAGATCCTGCTGGCGGCCTCCTCGTTCTTCGCGCGGGAGCTCGACCCGCGTTTGCCCTGGTAGTCGGCTTCGTCGACGAGGTCAGGGAGCGGTTCGGGGTCGAGCCGGTCTGCAGAGTCCTGTCTGAGCATGGGATCCAGATCGCCGCGAACAGCTACTACGCCCACAAGAAGCGGCAGCCATCGGCGCGGACTATGTGGGATGAGCGGGTGCTGGGCGAGATCCGCCGGGTCCACACCGGCGAGAACCTCGGTCGCGGCCTGTACGGGGTCCGCAAGGTCCATGCCACCCTGGCCCGCGAAGGCGGCGTCGACGGGCGGCTGGTGTCGAGGCGGCAGGTCGAACGGTTGATGCGTGCCGCAGGCCTGCAGGGAGCACGCCGGGGCCGCAGGTTCACCACAACCAAGCCGGACCCGGCAGCGGCTCGGCCGCCGGACCTGGTCGGGCGGGACTTCTCCGCGACGGCTCCGAACCGGCTGTGGCTGGTCGACTTCACCTATGTCCCGACCTGGGCGGGGATGGCGTTCACCGCGTTCGTCTCGGACGCCTACTCGCGGCGGATCGTGGGCTGGCGGACTGCCTCGTCGATGCCGACCAGCCTGCCGCTCGACGCCCTCGAGATGGCGCTGTGGACCCGCCGACGAGAGGGCCTCACCGATCCGCAAGGGCGTCTGGCGGGGCTGGTGCATCACTCCGATGCCGGGTCCCAGGGCGGATTCAACCGGTCGTCGCAACACCTCGAGTCTGTGGAGGTGTTGCATGGTTCGTCGGCAGCAGGCTGCGGATCGGGCGGTGCGCCCGAAGCTGAGGTCGCCTGGTCACCCGAAGTTCCAGCGCGGGGTGCAGAC
>JACRAB010000379.1 GCA_016213575.1 Actinomycetota bacterium | reverse complement strand
TCATCCGGGCGGCGACCGGGTTGTCGTCGAAGCCGACGACGGAGACGTCGTCCGGCACCCGCAGGCCGCGCTCGGCGAGGGCCCGGACGAGGCCGACGGCCATCGCGGCGGAGTAGCACAGGACGGCGGTGGGGCGCGGGCCGCCGGCCGGGTCGAGGACGAGGTCGGCGGCGTCGGCGCCGTCCTCGGGGCGGCAGTGCGGCGTCCGGACGACGCGGACGTCGACGCCCGCGGCGTCGAGCACCTCGGTCCAGCCGAGGAGCCGCTGCCGCTCGGTGTGGTGCTGCCCGTCGACGAAGGGCGCGTCGACGAGCCCGTGCCGGCCGCGCAGGCCGGTCGTGAGCAGCGCGACCCGGCGGTGGCCGAGGTCGACGAGGTGATGCGCCGCGGCGCGGGCCCCGCCGCGGTCGTCGACGTTGACGCTCGGGATGCCGGGGACCGGCTCCTGGTCGACGAAGACGAGCGGCAGGCCGCGCCGGGAGAGCAGGTCGACGGCCGGGGACGCCGTGTCGCACGAGTAGACGAGAGCGCCGTCCATGGCGACGTCCCGCGCGGGGACGACGTCGCCGTCCGCCGCGGCGGTGAGCAGGGTGAGGGCGAGGCCGGTCGGGGCGAGCTCCTCGGCGACCGCGCCGAGGAAGCCGATCGCGACCTCGTCGGTGAACACCCACGGCACCGAGTCGCTGAGCAGGACGCCGAGGGCGCCGGTCGTGCCCCGGGCGAGCGCGCGCGCGGACGGGTCCGGGCCGACGTAGCCGAGGTCGGCGGCGGCGGTGAGGATCCTGGCGCGCAGGTCGGCGGAGAGTTGGTCGGGGCGGGAGAAGGCGTTGGACACGGTCATCCGGCTCACGCCGACGCGGTCGGCGATCGTCTGCAGGGTGACCCGTGCCACCGAACCTCCCGACCCGGCCCCGGCCCCGTCCGGGGTCCGGCCGGGGTCCAGGGCCGAGCGTACGGCGGTCAGCACACGGGTGCGCAGCCGGCGACGCGGCGCGGCGCCACGCCGTCCGCGAGGCGGTGCAGCCCGGTCGCCAGCGCGGCCCGGGCCCGCGGGGCGCGCGAGGCGCGGGCGGCCCGGTCGGGCACGACGGGGGCGTTCGGGAGGGCGCTCAGCGCGGTCGCCCGCTGCCCCTCGCGGGACAGGTAGGCAGCC
Source organism: Actinomycetota bacterium (assembly GCA_016213575.1). Taxonomy (GTDB): domain Bacteria; phylum Actinomycetota; class Actinomycetes; order Actinomycetales; family Kineosporiaceae; genus R-H-3. The sequence continues at coordinate 4,035 of JACRAB010000379.1, read as the reverse complement.
AGCGGGAGAAGCTCCATGTCGGGGACCTCCTCAGGTCTCGTTCGTTTCTGTACCGGTACAGTACCGCGATCGTCTGTACCGGTCAAGAAGATGCATGAAGGAGCGGACGACGACACCGCCGTACGGGTCGGCGCCGAGCGGTCAGAGCGAGCCGGACGGGTGCAGCGCGTCGCGCCCGGGCATCGGGATGACGAGCCCGTCCGGCCCCATCCACGCGTGCTGCGACACCGGCTCGGCCGACACTGGTCCGTCGGGCGCCGGCCCGGAGCGGACGCGCGCCCCCGACGGCCGCTCCCCCGCGTGCCGCTCGGCGGGCGCACTCTCGGCCGGCCCACCGAAGGGCGCGTCGATCGAGACCCGTTGCACGACAACCGGTTCCGCGGCGAACGGATCCGCGGGGAACGGATCCGCGGGGAACGGATCCGCGGGGAACGGGCCCCCAGCGAACGGATCCGCAGCGAACGGTTCCGCAGCGAACGGATCCGCGGCGACGCGCACCGCAGCGGAGCGCCCCGCGGGCGCCGGCCAGTCCCAGACGTCCGGGCCGCCGGCCGGCACGAGCAGCGACGGCTCCCTGAGGTCGATCGTCAGGTCCGGGGCGGCGCCGGCTCCCGCGGCGTGGCGCATCCGCCGTCCGCGCGGCAGCCCGGCGGCCGTGCGCTCGAGGTGACGCCGGACGCCGGCCTGGACCGGCCGCTCGAGCAGGTGGTACGACAGCCCGGCGACGGCGAGGGTGATCGCCACGACGGTCGCCTGCTTGAGCACCGTCGCGTACGGCAGCGCGTCGTACGGCGTGAGGTGCCGGTAGACGAGCCGGATGACGACCCAGTGATAGAGGTACACGCCGTACGACACCCGGCCGAGCCAGACGAGGGGCGCGAGCGAGAGCACCCGGCCGACCGTCGCCCGCGGGGCCGACACGAGGGCCGCGACGACGACGACCGCGAGCACGACGGCAGCGCCGACCGCCGCCCAGAGCGGGGTCGTCGGCGCCCCGCAGAGCAGGACGACGGCCGCGGTCGCCGGCAGGGCGAGCCAGAGCAGGGCCGAGCCGAGCAGCGCAGGCACCCGCACCTTCGTCAGGACGACGGCGAGCAGGCAGCCGACGACGATCTCCCAGCCACGGGTGTGGAGGAAGAAGTAGGCGACGTTGCGGGCCGGCGGCACGAACCCGCCGTACAGGTAGAGCGACCCGGCACCGGCCAGCGCGATCCCGGCGGCGAGCACCCCGACCGCGGCCCGGCGGCCGCGGCACAGCAGCACGGCGAGCGGCCACAGCAGGTAGAACTGCTCCTCGACCGCGAGCGACCAGGTGTGGTCGAAGCCGCCCGCGTACGGCGTCCAGAACCGGGTGAGGTCCTGGGTGTACGTCAGGGCGATGACCGCGGACCAGGTGACGCCCGGGTGCCCGGCGAACCGTTCGGGGGCGACCGCGAGGCCGAGCACGACCATGGCGATGAGCGCCGGGTAGAGCCGGGCGAGCCGGCGCACCCAGAAGCTCTTGAGGTCGATCCGGCCGGTGCGCTCGTGCTCGCCGAGCAGCATGCTCGTGATGAGGAAGCCCGAGAGCACGAAGAAGATGTCGACGCCGACCCAGCCGCCGCGGAACGCGGGGATCTGGAGGTGCTTGAGGAACACGAGCATCACGGCGACGGCCCGGAGGCCGTCCAGCGCACGGACCCGCGCCATGTGCAGTGCACTCCCGGGTGACGTCGTCCAACAGATCAGTGAGCAGCCTTGCACACCGAGTGACGACCTCTGAACGAAACCGGGAGATTACGGCATGTGACGATTACTTCTTCTTCTCACCCGCGGCGGCCTCGCTGGAGAGCGCGGCGATGAAGGCCTCCTGCGGGACCTCGACCCGCCCGACCATCTTCATCCGCTTCTTGCCCTCCTTCTGCTTCTCGAGCAGCTTGCGCTTACGGGTGATGTCGCCGCCGTAGCACTTCGCGAGGACGTCCTTGCGGATCGCGCGCACGTTCTCGCGGGCGATGATCCGGGCCCCGATCGCGGCCTGGATCGGCACCTCGAACTGCTGGCGCGGGATGAGGTCCTTGAGCTTGCCGGCCATCGAGACGCCGTACGCGTACGCCTTGTCCTTGTGGACGATCGCGCTGAACGCGTCGACCGCCTCGCCCTGGAGCAGGATGTCGACCTTGACGAGGTCGGCGGCCTGGTCGCCGTCCGCCTCGTAGTCGAGCGACGCGTAGCCGCGGGTGCGCGACTTCAGCTGGTCGAAGAAGTCGAAGACGATCTCGGCGAGCGGCAGCGTGTAGCGCATCTCGACGCGGTCCTCGGAGAGGTAGTCCATGCTGCCGAGCGTGCCGCGGCGCTCCTGGCACAGCTCCATGATCGCGCCGATGAACTCGGACGGCGCGAGGATCGTCGCCTTGACGATCGGCTCGAGCACCTCGTCGACCTTGCCACCGGGGTACTCGGACGGGTTCGTCACGGTGAAGACCTTGCCGTCGTCCATGTGGACCTCGTAGACGACGTTCGGCGCCGTCGAGATGAGGTCGAGGCCGAACTCGCGCTCGAGCCGCTCACGGACGATCTCGAGGTGGAGCAGCCCGAGGAACCCGCAGCGGAACCCGAAGCCGAGCGCGGCCGACGTCTCCGGCTCGTAGACGAGCGCGGCGTCGTTGAGCTTGAGCTTGTCGAGCGCCTCGCGCAGGGCCGGGTAGTCGGAGCCGTCGAGCGGGTAGAGCCCGGAGAAGACCATCGGCTTGGGGTCGCGGTAGCCGCCGAGCGCGGTCGTGGCCGGCTTGGAGGAGTTCGTGATGGTGTCGCCGACCTTGCTCTGGCGGACGTCCTTCACGCCGGTGATGAGGTAGCCGACCTCACCGACCCCGAGGCCCTTCGACGGCACCGGCTCCGGCGAGATGACGCCGATCTCGAGCAGCTCGTGGGTCGCCCGGGTCGACATCATGACGATGCGCTCGCGCGGGGACAGGTGGCCGTCGATGACCCGGACGTACGTGATGACGCCGCGGTAGGTGTCGTAGACCGAGTCGAAGATCATCGCGCGGGCGGCCGCGTCGGGGTCGCCGACGGGCGGCGGGATCTGCCTGACGATCTCGGCGAGGAGCGCCTCGACGCCCTCCCCCGTCTTGCCGGAGACCTTGAGGCAGTCGTCGGGGTCGCAGCCGATGAGGCCGGCGAGCTCGGCGGCGTACTTCTCGGGCTGCGCGGCCGGCAGGTCGATCTTGTTGAGCACCGGGATGATCGTGAGGTCGTTCTCCATGGCGAGGTAGAGGTTCGCCAGGGTCTGGGCCTCGATGCCCTGCGCGGCGTCCACGAGCAGGACGGCGCCCTCGCACGCGGCGAGCGACCGGGACACCTCGTACGTGAAGTCGACGTGCCCGGGGGTGTCGATCATGTTCAGGGCGTACGTCGTGCCGTCCTCGTCCCACGGCATCCGCACGGCCTGCGACTTGATCGTGATGCCGCGCTCGCGCTCGATGTCCATCCGGTCGAGGTACTGCGCCCGCATCGCCCGGCCGTCGACGACGCCGGTGAGCTGCAGCATCCGGTCGGCCAGCGTCGACTTGCCGTGGTCGATGTGGGCGATGATGCAGAAGTTCCGGATCGCCTCCGGGGGCGTGGCGGACGGCGTGAGCGCCGTTCGGGCCATCGGGGACACGCGGGCTACCTCGGGGACGTCGACGGAGCAGGGGTGCGCCCGACCGGGCGCGCGTCGTCCATCGTCCCATGACCACGCGCCGGAACCCGCATCAGGACCGCACGCGGACCAGGACGGTGACGTCGTCCCGCGCCTCGACGACCCGGAACTGCTCCGCGAGGGCGGCCCGGGTGGTCGCGTCGAGCGGCCAGCCGGCCGGTGCGCCCTTGAGGACGACGACCGTGCTGCGCCGGATCCGCTCGCGGTAGACCGCCTGGAGCGGCGCGGACCGGGTGGCGACGCCCGGGAAGTCGTAGCTCAGCGGGCTGCCGTCGACGGCCATGAGGGTGGCGTACGGGTCGACCCACGGGCCGCAGCCGGCCGCGAGGTCGCGGGTGACGACGTCCGCG
>JACRAB010000372.1 GCA_016213575.1 Actinomycetota bacterium | reverse complement strand
GCCGCGCACCCGGCACCGCTCGTCACGGTGCTCGACGGGCACCCGCACACGCTGGCGTTCCTCGCCGGGGGGCGCGGCGACCGCGTCCGCTGCCTCGGCGTCACCGACTTCGGCCGGTCGAGCAGTGTCCAGGACGCCTACCGGCTCCACGGGATCGACGCCGTCTCCGTCGCCGAGGCGGCGCTCGACCTGCTCGGGCGCTGACCGCCGTCCGTTCCGCCGCACCCGTTCCACTGCACCCGTTCCACTGCACCCGTTCCACCGCACCCGTTCTGCCGCTAGCGTTCCGCCGCAACCGCGACGACTCGACGACGAGGAGCCCGCATGTCCGCCGACACCCCGCTCGAACGGTTCGGACTGTTCATCGACGGCGAGGTCGTCGACGCCTCGTCGGGCCGGACCTTCGAGTCGCTCGACCCCTACGCGGGCCGGCCGTGGGCGGTGCTCGCGGACGGCGGCCCCGAGGACGTCGACCGTGCCGTCGCGTCGGCGCGTGCGGCCTTCGAGGGCCCGTGGGGCCGGATGACCGGCTTCGACCGGGCCGCGGTGCTGCGCGGGCTCGGCGACGCGATCACCACGAACGCCGAGCGGCTCGCGCTGCTCGAGGTGCGCGACTCGGGCAAGCTCCTGCGCGAGATGCTCGGCCAGCTGCGCAGCCTCGGCACCTGGTACTCGTACTTCGCCGGGCTCGCCGACAAGCTCGAGGGCCGGACCGTGCCGCCGGTCAACCCGGCGTACTTCGGGTACACGGTGCGCGAGCCGGTCGGCGTCGTCGCGGCGATCACGCCGTGGAACTCCCCGCTCATGCTCCTCACGTGGAAGCTCGCGCCGCTGCTCGCCGCGGGGTGCACGTGCGTCGTCAAGCCGTCCGAGCACTCGCCGGCGTCGACGGTCGCGTTCGCGCAGGTGCTCCACGAGGCGGGGCTGCCCGCGGGCGTGCTCAACGTCGTCACCGGGTGGGACCGGTCGACGGGCGAGGCGCTCGCCGCGCACCGGGGCGTCGACAAGGTCGCGTTCACGGGGTCGACGGCGACCGGGGTCAAGGTCGCGCAGGCCGCCGTCGCGAACGTCAACCGGGTGACGCTCGAGCTCGGGGGCAAGAGCGCCCAGGTGGTGTTCCCGGACGCCGACCTCGACGCCGCCGCGAACGGTCTCGTCGCGGGCGTCTTCGCCGCGACCGGGCAGACGTGCATGGCCGGGTCCCGGCTCGTCGTCCACGAGAGCGTCAAGGACGCGCTCCTGGAGAAGGTCGTCGCGCGGGCCGAGTCGATCCGGCTCGGCGACCCGACGCGGCCGGAGACCGAGATGGGCCCGGTCGCGAACCGCCCGCAGTACGAGAAGGTGCTCGGCTACCTCGACGGCGCCCGCTCCGAGGGCGCGACGATCGCCTGCGGCGGTGGCCCGGACGCCGACCTCGGCGGCCTCTTCGTGCGGCCGACCGTCGTCGTCGCGGACCCCGGCGCCACCGTCGTGCGCGAGGAGGTCTTCGGCCCGGTGCTCGCCGCGTACACGTTCACCGACGAGGCGCAGGCGCTGGCGCTCGCCAACGACACCCCGTACGGGCTCGCCGGCGCGGTCTGGACCAAGGACGTGCACCGCGCCCACCGGGTCGCCGCCGGGCTGCGCGCCGGCACGGTGTGGGTCAACGCCTACCGGGTCGTCGCACCGAACATGCCCTTCGGCGGCTACGGCCTGTCGGGTATCGGCCGGGAGAACGGTGTGACGGCGATCGACGAGTACCTCGAGACGAAGTCGGTCTTCGTCGAGCTCACCGGTGGCACGCGGGACCCGTTCCAGCTGGGGTGACCACGGAGGCTCGGTGCCGGCCGGTTGTCGCGCCGGTCGGTTGTCGTGCCGGTCGGTTGTCGCGTCGGGAGGACCGGGTCGCGCTAGAACGGAGGCGGGTCCTCCACCGCGCGAGCCGACCGCGGTCGGCCGCCCTCGGTGTTCGGAAGCACGGCGTGCGGCAGCGGCGTGTGCGGAAGTGCGGTGTAGGCGCGTCCGGTGCGGGTCACCCAGGTGACGGCGCCGGGTGGGTCGCGGGGATCGCGGCGTCGCTCCGGCACGAGGAGCCCGGCGGTCTTGAGCCGATGGCAGCCGCGGCAGAGCGGGCCCACGTTGCAGGCACACGTCGCTCCGCCGTGTGCGTACGGCCTGGCGTGATCCAGGTCGCAGCGCCACGAGGGCTTCTCGCAGTGCGGCCCGGTGCATGTCGGCAACGCATGCTCGACCAGCAGCTTCAACCGCTCGCTCGCGACGTACCCCGCGGTGAACGTGTTCTTCCCGACGCCGAGGACCGTGCCGTGCTCGCCGTCGACGACCAGGCACCGGAAGACACCGTTCTCGGCGAGGTCGCGGACGGCGTCGGCGGGGATCGGCCCGTACCCCTGGAGATCGCCGGGGTCGTCGACCACTCCCATGAGGGCCTCGGCGGACACGGTGACGTTCACCGTGACCTGGACCTCGGGCCAGGTGGTGGTGAACCACGCGGGCACGGACACCGGGTCGTCCCCGTCGGGCGCTCCCGCGCCGTCGGCGGGCGCGCAGCCGGCCGGCACGGGCAGGACGTCGGCGGGGACGGGGAGGTAGCCACTGGTGCAGCCGGTGACGAACAGGTCGTGCCGCAACTGGTCGAGGGTCCGCGGGTCGCCCTGCTGACGCAGGTACCGCGCAGCAGCGTCGAGGCCGTTGTACGCCGCGGTGACCGCCTCGCCCGGTCCGACTGCCGTGAACAGCGCCTCACCGTCGTCGCCGGTCTGGAGACTGACCCGTCGGCCCTTGCGGTTGCGTTCGCGGCGCTCGGCCTCGGCCTCGGGGTCGACCGCGAGGACCGCGGCGGTCAGAGCCGTCTCGAACCGCCTGGTGCCGCCGTCGAGCACACCCCGAGTCTCGTAGACCAGGGCTTCCACGGCCTGTGCAGCCCCGGCGGTCAGGTCGCGGGTACGGCTCAGGACGAGGCGGAGCCGCGGCCAGTCGAGCCTGCCCTGCTGCAGGATCTGCGCCGTGCGCGGCAGTCTCGCCTCCGCGAAGGCCGTGGCGGCTTCGACGAGGGAGTAGGCCTTGCTGCGGGTGATCCCCGCAGCGCACGCCAGCGCGACCGCGACCGCGTCGTCGACCAGGGCGTCCTGGTCGTCCCGCAGGACCCGCCCCGACCTGGCCTTGCGAGGCAGGGACGGGGTGTTCCCGCTCCAGGCGGCGAGGAGCTCGGACGTGTGGGCGATCTGCAGCCCCAGGGTGAGGTTCTCCAACCGGCGCAACGCCGCGGCCCCCGAGATCGCGCCGTCCCGCAGCACGTCGTCGAACCCTTCGACAGCCGCCTGTGCCGCCGTCCACGCCGGCGCCCCGTCGAGGACCTCCAGCGCCGCCGCGAACGAGCCCAGGCCGGGCTCACCGTCGAGCACCGCCCGTCGCTCGACCGCAGCCCGCCGGTCATCCGCCGCGACCTGCTCGTACAGCGCGTCGAGCTCCGCGTCCCAGTCCCGCTGCGCCGCAACCGGATCAGACCACCACGCGTCCACCAACCGTTCCGCGTGCGCATCCGCGAGCCGCCGCTGCGCGTCGACCTGCTCGCTCGGACACCCCGCCAGATCCTCGGCAGACAGCCGGATCTCACCACCCAGCGGGTCCACCGGCAGGTCGTCGAGGCCGTGGTCGATCACGGCACCACGCTCGTCGACCGGCTGCTGGCAGACTCTCTCGACCATGGCCCGATCCTATCGAAGATCGGTCCGGGAGTCGAACACTTGTACTACAGATTTGCTTAAGAGCACTCAAGTGATTCGCGTTGCTGCCGGGCGAGAGCAGGAGGTCCCCGTCATGACCAGCAGGTTCACCGACCTCGCCGTCGACTGCACCGACCCCGACCGGCTGGCCCGGTTCTGGTGCGCGGTGCTCGGCTACGAGATCCGGGAGGACGACGACGGCGTCGTCACGATCGGCGCCCCGGCGCCGCACGCAGCGGCAGCACCGACGCTCACCTTCGCGCACGTGCCCGAGCCGAAGACCCTCAAGAACCGGCTCCACGTCGACCTCACCCCGACGGACGCCGACCAGGCGCACGAGGTCCGTCGGCTGCTCGACCTCGGGGCCCGCCCCGTCGACGTCGGCCAGGGTGACGCGTCCTGGGTCGTCCTCGCCGACCCGGAGGGCAACGAGTTCTGCGTGCTCGGCGGACGGCTCGACCCTTCTACTCCCTAGGACGCCGCCCGCCGTTGACGGCCCGCTCCACGAGCCGGAAGAAGAGCAGCCCCCGCGAGGCCGCCGTCCGCCCGTCGGACCGGAACATGAACTCGTCGAGGTAGCCCTGCAGGTGCCGCTCGCGGACGCCGTACCGCATCCCCTCGATCATCCACCGGTTGAGCTGCAGGGCGATCTGCCGCGGCCCCGGCAGGATGCGGCCGGCCGGCTCCTCGAACCCGGGGACGCACGTCTGCTCGAACCCCATGAGCGCCAGGCGGCGGAACTTCGGGGAGCCGTCGGTCGCGACCGTCGCGCCCGGCCCGGTGACGCGGGCCGCGAAGTGGAGCGCCTCGAGCGTGCCCGGGTGACGGGTGGTCTCCAGCCGCACCCGGCCCAGCCGCCGCGGCCCGAGCCGTTCGACGGCGATCATCACCGGCACCTCGAGCGTCGTCGCGCCGGGCACGTCGCGGGTCACCCCGCCGAGGAACGCCTCGCCGACCTCGACCTGCTCGACGCCCGCACCGCCGAGGAGCTCGGCGTCCGGCCGGGACATCGCCCGGCGCATCGTGTGCAGCCACGACCACGCGGTCTCGTACGACGTGGTGCCGAGGTGCTCCTGGAGCGCCGCGGCCGTCATCCCCTGCTTCGACGAGGTGACGAACCAGATCGCGTCGAACCACGTCGTCAGCGGGGAGCGCGAGCGGTGGAACAGCGTCCCGGACGTCACCGAGGTCTTGCGCGAGCAGGCGGCGCACATCCACAGCCCGCCCCCGGTCCGCCAGTGCTCGCGACCCGAGCACCCCGGGCAGACGAACCCGTCGGGCCAGCGCAGCCGCGCCAGGTACTCGATGCACGCCTCGTCGTCCGGGAACCACCGGCGCAGCTGTGCTGCCGTCGACGGGTAGTCGACCCCGGCGACCGGCTCCGCGAGCATGACGATCACCGTACTGCAGGCAACCGACCACCGGGACGGCTGTTCGACACCGCGCGCGACGGCCCGCGCGACAGCGCGCGCGACGGCCCGGGCGACAGGCCCCGGCCCCGGTTCGCACCCCCGGCGTAGGGTGAAGGTGTCACTCAGGACCTCGGTGACGGTGGCGCCGCAGCTGCGGCCGCTCCCCCGTGCGTCGCGAACCGTCCGCCCCGCGGACGTGAGGACTCGTCATGGTCGTTCCCGCCGTTCTCGGCATCGTCGTCGTGCTCGCCCTGCTGCTCCTCGCAGCCAGCGTGCGCATGGTCCAGCAGTACGAGCGCGGGGTGGTCCTGCGCTTCGGCAAGCTGCAGCCCGGCCTGCGCGAACCCGGTCTGCAGCTCATCGTCCCGATCGCGGACAAGCTGACGAAGGTCTCCATGCAGACCGTCGTCATGGGGATCCCCGCGCAGGGCGCCATCACCCGCGACAACGTCACCCTCACCGTGGACGCCGTCGTCTACTTCCGGGTCATCGACCCGGTGAAGGCGATCATCAACGTCCAGAACTACCCGATGGCCGTCTCGCAGGTCTCGCAGACCTCGCTGCGCGCGGTGATCGGCCGCGTCGACCTCGACACCCTGCTGTCGGACCGCGAAGGCATCAACGCCGAGCTCAAGGCCGTCATCGACGCCCCGACCGAGGGCCCGTGGGGGCTCCACATCGAGCGCGTCGAGGTCAAGGACGTCGCCCTGCCCGAGGGCATGAAGCGCTCGATGTCCCGCCAGGCCGAGGCCGAGCGGGAGCGCCGTGCCCGGGTCATCGCGGCGGACGGCGAGTTCCAGGCCTCGACCAAGCTCGCCCAGGCGGCCCGCGCGATGGGCGACACCCCGGGTGCGCTCCAGCTCCGGCTGCTCCAGACCGTCGTCGACGTCGCGGCCGAGAAGAACAGCACGCTCGTCATGCCGTTCCCGGTCGAGCTGCTCCGCTTCTTCGACCGCGCCAGCGAGGTACCCCCGCTCACGACCGACGCCGTCGAGCCGCTCGGCGTCGTCATCCCGGACACCCTCGACAACGGGCGCACCGCCCCGGCGGGGAAGGCCTGACGTGACCGCACCGCGGACGTACGAGACGCAGGACCGGCACCTGGTGCTGCGCGGCGGCGACCTCGACGGACGGCGCTGGGTCGGGGTGATCGGCGTCGGCCACCGGGTCGTCGTCGGCCCCGGGCCCTGGCAGGCGTCGCACGTGTACGTCGTCACCGACGAGCAGGTCCCGGACGGGGCCGGCGGGTTCGCGAGCGTCGCCGTCCCGGCCTCCTTCGCGTGAGGGTCGCGGTGCTCGCGCCGGTCGCCTGGCGCAGCCCGCCCGAGCACTACGGCCCCTGGGAGCTGGTGGCGAGCCTGCTCGCGGAAGGCCTTGTCGCGCAGGGGGTCGACGTCACGCTCTTCGCGACGCTCGACTCCCTGACGAGCGCGGCGCTCGACGGCGTCGTGCCGCACGGCTACGCGCAGGACCCGGCCCTCGACGGCCGGGTCCAGGAAGCGCTGCACATCGCGCACGCCTTCGCCCGGTCGGGGGAGTTCGACCTCGTCCACAGCCCCCTCGACTGGCTCCCGCTCGCCTTCGAACGGCTCTGCGCCGCCCCGCTCGTCACGACGGTCCACGGCTTCGGCGGGCCGGCCATCCTGCCCGCGTACCGGGCGTCCCGGTCCGCGCTCGTCTCGATCTCCGACTCCGACCGGCACCCGGACCTCGACTACGCCGCGACGGTCCACCACGGGGTGGACGAGACCCTGCTCCCGTTCTCGGCCGCCGGTGGCGAGGACCTCGTCGTCCTCGGCCGGATCCACCACGACAAGGGCACGGCCGAGGCGGTGCGGATCGCCCGGGCGGCCGGCCGCCGGCTCGTCGTCGCGGGGATCGTCCACGACGACAGGTACTTCCGCGAGGAGGTCGAGCCGTCCGTCGACGGCGACCGCGTCCGGTACCTGGGGTCGGTCGGCCCGCAGCAGCGCGCCGACGTCCTCGGCGCCGCCGCGGCGCTGCTGCACCCGATCGACTTCGAGGAGCCGTTCGGGCTCTCGGTCATCGAGGCCATGATGTGCGGCACCCCCGTCGTGGCCTACCGGCGCGGCTCGATGCCCGAGGTCGTCGACGAGGGCGTCACCGGGTTCGTCGTGGCGGACGCCGCGGCGGCGGTCGCGGCCGTCGAGCGTGCCGCCGGGCTCGACCGGCGGGCGGTCCGGGCCCGCGCCGCGGCCCGGTTCGGCGCCGCCCGGATGGTCACCGACTACCTCGCCGTCTACGCGAAGATCCTTGCGGCGCAAGGCCTCCCCGGCACCGGCACGACACCGTCCGCGCCGGGCATGCCGCACGTCACATCCGCGAGGGTGACGCGTCGTGACTGATAGCCTGCGGGTCTCGGCGGTCGTCCTCATGACGAGCGGGCCCGGGGCGCAGCACGCGCCTGACGTGCTTGCTGGGACGCCGGTCGCACTCGCGCCAGCCCGGATATCCCCGGTGAACCGCAGTCGGCATCATGGCGGTCCCTTCGCGGGCCGCGCAGGGCCCGACCAGGCCCTGCCCCGGGCCTGGAGGCTCGCATGACCCGTCCGACGTCCGATCTCGTCCGTGACCGCCCGGCCGGCACCAGGCTCTCGCCCGTCCCCTCCGGCCGCCGGCCGCGGGTCGCGATGGTGAGCACCTTCCCGCCGACCCAGTGCGGCCTCGCGACGTTCGCGCAGGCCCTGGCCGGCGGGTTCGACGACGTCGGGGCCGACGTGGACGTCGTCCGGGTCGTCGGTGCGGACCAGAAGCGGATCCGCGGCGTCGCCGGCAACTGGGTGACCGACCCGGCGACCACGCCGTGGCCGACCGACCCGGCCGGCTCGGCCGCCACCGCCCGCGTCCTCAACGGCTACGACGTCGTGATCCTCCAGCACGAGTACGGCATCTACGGCGGGCCGGACGGCGAGCACGTCCTCGGTCTGCTGCGCCGGCTCGACGTCCCGGTCGTCACCGTGCTCCACACGGTGCTCAGCCGGCCGACGTCCCGCCAGCACCGCATCCTCAGCCAGGTCATCCGCGAGTCCGCCGCCGTCGTGACGATGACCCGGACCGCCCGCGACCGCGCCGTGCACACCTACGGCGCCTCCCAGGCGCGCGTGGCCGTCATCCCGCACGGCGCCGCCGAGGACCTCGTCGTCCCGCGCGCTCCGCAGCAGCCGTCCGCGTTCGGCACCGGCGCCCCCGTCGTCCTCACCTGGGGCCTGCTCGGCCGGGGCAAGGGCATCGAGTGGGGGATCCGGGCGATGGCCGCCCTCGGGGACCTGGTCCCGGCGCCCGTGTACGTCGTCGCCGGCCGGACCCACCCGCGCCTGCCGCACGCCGACGGCGAGGGCTATCGCGACGAGCTCGTCGCGCTCGCGGCCGACCTCGGCGTCTCGTCGTCCGTCGCCTTCGACGACCGCTACCTCGACGCCCAGGCGCTCCACGGGCTGGTCCGCAGCGCCGACGTCGTCCTGCTCCCGTACGACTCGGTCGAGCAGGTCACCTCGGGAGTGCTCACCGAGGCCGTCGCCGCCGGCAAGCCGGTGATCTCCACCGGGTTCCCGCACGCCCGCGAGCTGCTCGGCGACGGCACCGGACTGCTCGTCGAGCGGGCCGACCCGGCCGGCATCGCGCACGCGCTGCGCCGGGTGCTCACCGACGCCGACCTCGCGGCCGGCATGGCCCGCAAGGCCCACGGCCTCGCGGCCGGGCTCACCTGGCGGGCCGTGGCCACCGAGTACCTCGCCGTCTGCGCGTGGGCCGGCCGGCCCGCCTCGCACCGGGCCCCGCGCACCCGCGACCGGGTCGCCGCCGGATGACCCGCACCGAGCCCCTCTTCAGCCACGTCCTCGCGCTCACCGACGGCGTGGGCATCTTCGAGCACGCCCGGCTGCGGCTGCCGCGCGTCGAGCACGGCTACTGCGTGGACGACGTCGCGCGCGCCCTCGTCGCCGTGTGCCGGGACGAGCCCTCGGCGGCCGACCGGTCGCAGGGCCGCGTCCTCGAGCCCGCGGTGATGGCCGGCCTCGCCGACGTCTACCTGGACTTCCTCGAGAGCGCGCAGGCCCCCGACGGCGCCGTCGTCAACCGGCGCGACGCCCACGGGACCCCGCACGGACCGGCCACCGTCGAGGACTGCTGGGGCCGGGCCGTCTGGGCGTTCGGCACCGCCGCGGCGCGCAGCCGGGACCTGACCCGGGCGGACCGGGCCGCCGCCGCCTTCACGCGCAGCGCCGTCCGGCGGTCGCCGTGGCCGCGCGCGATGGCCTTCGCCGGGCTCGGCGCGGCCGAGATGATGCGGGTCGAGCCGGGGCACGAGGTCGCGCGGGCGCTCCTGCACGACGCGGCCGCCGCGGTCGGCCCGTTCCGGGGCGACCGGGAGTGGCCGTGGCCCGAGCAGCGCCTCACGTACGCGAACGCCGTCCTCGCGGACGTCGTCCTCGCCGCCGGCGACAGCCTCAACGACAGCGAGCTCGTCGACGACGGGCTCGAGATGCTCGACTGGCTCCTCACGCTGCAGCACCCGGGCGTGCACCTGTCCCTGACACCGGCCGCGGGCTGGGCGCCCGGTGAGGAGCGGCCCGGCTTCGACCAGCAGCCGATCGAGGCGTCCACCCTGGCCGACGCGTGCGCCCGGGCGTTCGAGCTCACGGGCGACCCGCGCTGGTCGGCCGCGGTCGACCTCTGCGCGGCGTGGTTCTTCGGCCGCAACGACGCGGGGACGTCGCTCTACGACGTCGGCTCCGGCGGCTGCTGCGACGGCCTGGAACGCCACGGCCGCAACGAGAACCAGGGCGCGGAGTCGACGCTCGCGCTCGTCACGACCCTGCAGCACTCGGCCCGGCTCGCGGCGATGCGGCCATGAACGCCCCGACCGCCCAGACGGCGCTGCTGCGGCGCACCGGGGTCATGGTGACCCGCGACCCGCGCCGGGTCGCCGCCGCCCTGTTCCTGCCGGGCCAGGAGCCGAGCGCCCCCGGCACCTCGCGGGCCGCGGGACTCGTCGAACGGTGCAGCCTGCTGTCCGACGACGAGGTCGCCGCCACGCTCGCCGACGTCCGCACCGGCTACTCCGGCCGGCACACCGACCTCGATGCCGTGCTGCGCAACAACTTCGCCGCGATCGCCCACCGGGTGCCGGAGGTCGCCGACCTCTCGGCCGACCGGCGGCTGCTCATCGGTGCCTACTTCACGCGGGAGATCGCCGTCGAGGCGGCCGCGCTGTTCAACCCCTCGATCGTGCCGCACCCGGTGCAGAGCGCGGCGTCCGACGGGCTGCGCTTCGTCATGAGCGCGCGGGCCGTCAGCGAGGGGCACCTGTCGACGATCGTCTTCCGCTCCGGGACGTTCGCGCCGTCCGAGGGCCCGGGCGGGCTGCGGCTCGAGGACGCCTCCCGGTTCGTCAGCCTGGGCGCCCGGCGGGACGCACCGCTGGGTCGGGAACGCCTGCGGCTCCAGGCGGAGGCCGACGGCGCGGACCCCGAGACCCTCGACTACGTCCTGGCGAACCTGCCGGCCGGCGTCGACCTCGCGGCGCTCGACGCGGCCACGCACGCCCTGCGCCAGGAGGCGCTCACCCGGACCGACGTCGACGTGACGATCGAGATGCTGCGCCGCACCGTCGCGTCGTCCTACGAGGTGATCTTCGACCCGGCCTCGAAGGTGTGCGAGCGCACGCTCTTCCCCGAGGCGGACAGCGAGAGCCACGGCATGGAGGACGCGCGGTTCACCCGGCTCGTCGCGGACGACGGCACGGCGACGTACGCCGCGACGTACACCGCGTTCGACGGCTCGCACGTCGGGTCGCGCCGGCTCGACACCGACGACTTCCGGACGTTCCGCTCCTCGCCGCTCACCGGCGTCGCCGCGGAGAACAAGGGGATGGCGCTCTTCCCGCGCACGGTCGGGGGCCGCTACCTCGCGCTGTCCCGGTGGGACCGGGAGAACAACGCGGTCGCGAGCTCGGCCGACGGGTACCACTGGGACGACGTCACCGGGCTGCAGACGCCGGAGCAGCGCTGGGAGCTCACCCAGCTCGGCAACTGCGGCCCGCCGCTGGAGACCGAGATCGGCTGGGTCGTGCTCACGCACGGCGTCGGCCCGATGCGCGCCTACGCGATGGGCGCGCTGCTCCTCGACCTCGACGAGCCGTCGAAGGTCATCGGCCGGCTCACCGAGCCGCTCCTCGAGCCGCGCGGCGCCGAGCGCGACGGGTACGTCCCGAACGTCGTGTACTCGTGCGGTGCGCTCATCCACGAGCAGAAGCTGCTGCTGCCGTACGGCTGCAGCGACACGAGCATCCGGTTCGGCGTCGTCGACGTCCCCCGGCTGCTCGAGCGGCTGGTGTCGGGCTGACCGCCCGCCGCCGCCCGCCCCACGACAGGAGAGGCTCATGACCGAAGGTCGCAACGGCAACGCACGCCCCGGTCAGCCGGGGACCGCCGGGCTGTCCTCGCCCTTCACGCACCATGCGCCGGCCGTCGGGCAGGCGGCCGCCCGCTCGACCTGACCCGGGTCGAGGACGTCGTCCGGGTCGAGAAGCCCTGGGGGCACGAGGAGATCTTCGGCGTGCTCGAGGGCCGCTACGTCGGCAAGACCCTGCACATCAGGGCGGGCGCCGCGCTCTCGCTGCAGCGGCACGAGGTCAAGGACGAGACCCTCGCGGTCCGCACCGGCCGGGTCGTCGTCGAGCACGGGACCGACCCGGGCCGGCTCGAGTCGCTGACCCTCGAGCCCGGGCAGCAGGTGCTCGTCCGCGCGGGTGTCGTGCACCGCGTCACGGCCCTCGTCGACAGCGATGTGCTCGAGGTGTCGACGGCGTGGCCGGGCTGGCGCACCGACATCGTCCGGCTCGGGGACGCCTACGGCCGTGAGGGCACCACGGCGCAGTAGTCCGGAGCGGCACGCACCGCACGTCATCCCTTCAGCAGCGAGTCCAGCGGCCGGTCCGGGTCGGCGAGCGCGGTGACGTCGACCGGGCCGCGGTCCCGCACGAGCGCCTCGATCGTGTCGGCGACGTCCCAGACGTTGACGTTCATCCCGGCGAGGACGCGGCCGCCGCCGACCCAGAAGGCGACGAACTCGCCGCCGTCCCGGTCGCCGCGGAAGACCACCTCGTCGTAGCCGCCCGGCTCGACGTACCCGGTGTACTCCATGCCGAGGTCGTACTGGTCGGTGAAGAAGTACGGGATCCGGTCGTACGCCTCGTCCCGGCCGAGCATCGCGCGGGCGGCGGTCCGCGGCTGGTGGCGCGCGTTCGCCCAGTGCTCGACGCGGACGTGCCTGCCGAGCGCCGGGTGGAAGGCGTTCGCGACGTCGCCGGCGGCGAAGATGTCGGGGTCCGAGGAGCGCAGGTGCTCGTCGACCTTCACGCCGTTGTCGACGTCGAGCCCGGCGTCCTGCGCCAGTGCGACGTTCGGGCTGATCCCCGCACCGACGACGACGGCGTCGGCGGGCACGTGCGTGCCGTCGCCGAGCCGGACCCCGGTGACGCGGCCGTCGTCCCCGGTGATCTCCGCGACCGAGATCCCGAGCCGCAGGTCGACGCCGTGCGCGCGGTGCAGGTCCGCGAAGACCTGTGCGACCTCGGGGCCGAGCACGCGCAGCAGCGGCAGGTCGGCCATCTCCAGCACGGTGACCTCGACGCCCGCCTCGCGCGCGGCGGCGGCGGTCTCGAGCCCGATCCAGCCGGCACCGACGACGGCGATCCGGGAGGAGGCGGCGATCGTCTCCTTGAGCCGGTCGCTGTCCTGCAGCGTGCGGAGGTGGAGCACGCCGCCGAGGTGGGCGCCGTCGACGGGCAGCGGCCGCGGCGACGAGCCGGTCGTGAGAAGGAGCGTGTCGTAGGGCAGGTCCTGCCCGCCGACGAGGACGACCCGGTGCGCGTCGCGGTCGATCCGCTCGACCCGGGTCGCGACCCGCAGCTCGACACCGGCGTCGGCGTACCACTGCCGCGGGTGGACGAACGCGGAGTCGCGCTCGTCCTTGCCCATGAGGTAGCCCTTCGACAGCGGCGGACGCTCGTACGGCGGCTCCGGCTCGTCGCCGACGAGCGTGAGCGGCCCGTCGAACCCCTCCTCGCGCAACGTCTTCGCGGCGTTGGCACCGGCCATGCCGGCCCCGACGATGACGATCGGACCGGTCATGGGGGCCTCCTGGCGACGAGCTTCCGGCGGACGACGCCACGCTAGCCACGCGGGGCCAAGCGGCCAGTCGGCTGCGCCCCGCCGTCCGTCAGGGCCTGGGGAGCCTCGCGAGGAAGGCCAGCATCCGCTCGGTGAGGAGCGTGCCCGCGGTCGCGTCGTACGACGCGAGCGAGCTGTCGGAGAACAGGTGCCGGTCGCCGGGGTAGACGAACAGCTCGGCGTCGTCGGCCTCCTCGACGAGTGCGCGCGCCGCGTCGACGTCGCCCTCGAGCGCGAAGAACGGGTCGGCGTCCATGCCGTGGACCTGCACCGGGACGCCCGCGGGCCAGGAGCCGAACTCGGACGTCGGCACGCAGGCCTCGAGGAGCAGCGCCCCGGCCGCCCCCGGCCGGGTCTGCGCCAGCCGCTGCGCGGGCATGACGCCGAGCGAGATGCCGGCGTGGACGAGGCCGGCCGGCAGGTCCTCGGCGGCCCGGACGCCACGTTCCATGACGGCTCCGAAGCCGACCTGCTGCGCGTAGCCGACGCCCTCCTCCAGGGAGTCGAACGTGTGCCCGTCGTAGAGGTCAGGGGTGTGGACGACGTGCCCGGCCGCGCGGAGCGTGTCGGCGAGGGCGAGCACCCCCTCGGTCAGTCCCTGGGCGTGGTGGAACAGCAGGACCTCGGCCATCGGTGCGTCTCCTCCGGGGATCGTCGGTGTTCGCCGGACGCTAGGACTGATACCGGACGTTCGACGTCCGGATATGGCATCGGTGCTGGTCAGGAAGTCGTCCGGTAAGGGTGGTGCCAGCACGACTGCGCAGTCTGCCCCGATCCCCGGACGATCATCGGCATGCTGACAACACACCGTGAACCCGGGGTCCGGTCCACGGCGGGTCGCCTGGCAACACTCGTGGCAGTGGTCGGGGCGACCGCCACAACAGTCCTCGCACCACCCGCGGCAGCGGCAGGGCCGGGCCCGGGGCCGGTGCTCGTCTGCGAGACGGGCATCTGCCTGCTCGACCCCTCGGGCGTGGACAGCGACGGTGACGGCTGGTCCGACGCCGACGAGCGCGCGGCGGGGACGGACCCGTCGGACCCGCAGAGCCACCCCCGCATCCTCGAGGTCCTCGACGCCTACGCGGGCGGCGTCCGGCCGGACGGGTTCGCGCAGCGCGAGGTGCTGGTGCTGCCCACGCAGGCTCCGGACGGGACGGCGCTGGCGAGCGACCTGCTCGCCCTCGGCCCCAAGCGCGGCGAGGCGCTCACCCGGCTCGGCCTGGATCCGGCACGGCTCGGCGAGGTGGACGTCAGCAACGGGCTGCGCGTCGTCCTCGACCTGGGCGGCAAGGACCAGAGCACGGGGCGGCCGCCGGCCAAGGTCGGCGGGGTGAACATGTCCGAGATCGGCTGGCTGATCACCTCCTCCACGGAGGACTCCCAGGGCAACCTCGTGACGATCTTCCAGACGGAGGGGTTCCGCAGCGAGACGATCGACGGCTTCGTCGTCACGGACGGCAAGGGCGTCGAGCACCAGAGCGTCTCGAGCGAGATCACGCGCACGGGCAAGGACGGCACCACGACGACGACGAACACGGTGTCCGCGCGGGACAAGAACCCGGACGGGTCGTCCACGACGACGGCGACCACGTGGAACGAGACGAAGGACAAGGACGGCAAGACCGTCCTGACGACGCTCACGGTCACGACGACGACGGTCGACGACAAGGGCAACAGGACCGAGGTCGCCGACCGGACGGTCACCGCGAAGGACGGCACCAAGACCGTCGAGTCGACGACCACGACGACCGCCGCCGACGGCAGGTCCACGACGACGCGCACCTGCACCGGCCCCCTGTGCGCCGCGCTCACGAGCGGTGAGGTGGACGGCGCCCCGCCGGTGGTGCCGGGCGGCACCCTCGTCGTCACCCCCGAGCAGGGCGAGGCGTTCGAGAAGATCCAGGGGACCCGCACGAACCAGGGCGACACCCCGGTCGAGGTCGGCCCGGAGGATGCGGAGCCGCCGCAGTACTCCCCGCTCCACCCGGGCCTGATCCTCGTCGACCCGAACAACGACGCGGTCTGGTACACCCCGGTCCCGAGGCTGCCCGACCCGGACAAGGCCGGCGGGAACACGACGTTCGTCCGCGGCGTGAACCAGCCGGACACCACGTGCATCCCGAGCCCGACGATGCCCTGCCCGGCCTGACCTGGTCGTTGGACGCCCCTGCCCGCGTCGGCCGGGCAGGTGCGTCCACTGCCCTTCCGCGACGACCCGGAGCGTGCCGTCGACAACCTCGGACAGCGCGACATCCGCTCATGCGAGTGTGCCGCAGACGGCGCTCGCGGCGCCGGCTGCGCTTGCGAGATCGAGCGCAAGCACGCTCTCGCCCCACATGACCCGCCTGGTGTCGGTGAAGCCGTACCGCAGGTAGAAGGCGCGCGGCGAGCCGGGACCGTCGGCGCAGCTCGTGTACAGGACGTCGGCGCCCGGTCGGGTCGTGAGGTACGCGACGAGCTCGTCGATCGTCCCTTCGCCGTAGCCGCGCCGCTGGTGGTCTTTGTCCACGAACAGCTTCCAGAGGAAGTAGGGGCCGACGAGGTCGTCGTCGATCGGCTCCGGGATGTTGTCGCTGATCATCGTGAAGCCGACCAGCTCGCCGGACTCCGCGTCGTGGACGGCCCACTGCCGCGGCATCGCGCGAAAGTCCTCCACGGCCTCGACGAGGATGCTCTCGATCGTGTTGAGGTACCGGTCCTGGCCCGGACCGAGGCGCAGGCCGAGCACCGAGGCGCGGTCCTCCTCAGTGACCAGCTCGCGTAGGCGTACCCGCGTCATGCCGTCCCCCTTACTCGGGCAGGTGCGTCCACTGCCCCTCGGAGACGACCCGGACCGTGCCGCCGACGACCTCGATCGCCGTCTCGTCGTCGATGACGTACTTCGGCCCCGGGATGCTCGCCGCCCACTCCTGCGCCTCGGCCATGGAGTTGCCCGGCATGCCGTCCGGGGCCAGGTGCGGGCAGATCGCGAAGTCGACGAGGCCCAGGGTGGTGTCGTCGGGGCCGCTCGGCGGCGTCCACTGCACGAAGTCCTGGCCGATCCGCGGGGTCATGACCATGCTCCCGGCGCTGAGGCCGACCCAGACCGTGCGGTCCAGCGACGGCAGCAGGGCCGCGAGGCCGGACTCGCGTATCCAGTGGTGCAGGTAGAGCGCGTCGCCGCCGGCGACGAGGAGTGCGTCCGTCTCACGCACGAGCGGCACCCAGCGCTCCTCGTCGATGCTCGGCAGGGCGGTGAGCTCGAGGACCCCCATGGACTTCCAGCCCAGGTCGACCATCGGGTTGTCGGACGTGCCGCTGATGAACTGCCACGGCCTGACGCCGGGACCGACCATCGGGTGGCCGTACTGGGCGGTGGGGATGCAGAGCGCCGTCGACTCCTCGATCGGCTTGCCCAGCAGGCCCACGAGGGCGTCGCGGATGCTCGCGTTCTTGACGCCGGCGGAGGTGAGGAGGAGCTTCATGACGCCTTCCGTGCTCGGTCGGACCGGAGCTGTCGTCGGTGTGGACCCGGGCCCGACGAGGAACTCATCGCCGGGCCAGCACGTACGCCGCGACGGTGGGCACGTGGACCGTACCGCCGACCTCGAGAGCGCCCGCCCGCCGGCGCAACGCCTCCCGGACGTCGTCCCGGACGTTCGCGTCGAGGGCCAGGTACGGCGCGCCGAGGGCGGCGAGGAGCCCCGCCCACAGGTCGTCCCAGGAGATGGTCCAGTCCCACGTCAGCTCACGGGACCGCAGCGGCTGCAGCTCGGACCGCTGCGCCAGGGACGCGAGGCCCTCGACCGTGCGCTCGAAATCGACCTCGGGCGGGAGCCGGCGTCTCGGCGCCGGCAGCCCGGCGCGCCGGAAGGCCTCCTCGATCAACGCGATGTGCGCCGTCCGGTCACTGACCCAGGCGGTCACGGCGACGAGGCCGCCCGGGCGGACCAGCCGGGTGAGCTCCCGGGTCGCGGCGAGCGGGTCGGGCAGGTTGTTGACGACGAAGTTGGCGACGACGGCGTCGAAGGCGCCGTCCCGCAGCGCCGTCCGCGGCAGCGCCGAGCGGACCCAGTGGATCGGCAGCCCGTCGCACATGCGCCGCCCCACCTGCAGCATCTGCGCGTCCGGGTCGACGGCGGTCACCGTCCACCCGCGCCCTGCCGCCTCCCGCGCCACGGTGCCGGTCCCGCAGCCGGCGTCCAGCAAGCGGCCTGACGTGGCGGGACCCAGGTCGGCGACGACGGTGCCCACGGTGCCGGCGCACAGCCGGGCCCACGAGCGCTCGTACGTCCGAGCGACCCCGCCGCCGTCCGTCGCCGTGCGACTCAGCGTGCCTCGCTCAGCAGGACCGCTCCGAACACGCCCATGACGCCGGCGGTGGTGCGGTCGACGACCGGCTTGAGCGGGGCGTACAGCCGGTGCGCGCGCGGCAGGGAGAACACGAACCCCAGCGCGAGGTGCCACCACAGGGCGTTGACGGCCACGACCCCGACCGCACCGAGGCGCACCGCGACCGGCGTCCCCGGCGGGAGCGCGGCAGCGAAGATGCTCCCGAAGAAGACGACCGACTTGGGGTTCATGAGGTTCGTCAGCGCACCGTTCGTGAACGCGCCGCGCCCGACCCGCCCCGACGGCTCGTCGTCGCCGAGCTCCTGCCGGGCGGCCCGCCAGGTCTTCACCGCCACGTAGAGCAGGTACACCCCGCCGGCCACTCCGAGCGTGCGGTCCAACCAGGGGAAGCGGGCGAACACCAGGCTGATCCCGCCCATGGCCGCCAGCGCCCACACGGTGTCCGCGACCATCACGCCCGCCGCGGCTGCCGCCGCCGTCCGCCGCGAGCGCGCTGCGCACCACGACCAACGTGGTCGGCCCCGGGACGGCGGTCGCCGCCAGGTGGACGCCGGCGACGACGGCGAGCGTCAGGACGACATCCATCCGGCCAAACTCCCAGCACGACCCGGCGCGGGCAACCCCCGCGCGACGCGCGACAGGGGAACCTGCCTAACCGTCGGCCGACTGCCGCCGGTCGGGGCCCGTCGTCCGCTCCCAGCCGCAGCCCCAGCAGCGCGCGCGCTCGATCGTCACCTCGCGCAGCCGCGGGTCGAACGCGACGACGGTCCTCGGCTCGACGTGCGCGCCGCACTCGGGGCAGCGCAGGCGCGGCGGCCTGTCGGATCCGGTGGGCATTTCGGGCACTCCTCGGGTGACGAGCCGACCCCGGGGCCCTGGACGTCTTCTACGCACGGACCGTTCTTCGCCGTCGAGCCTGTCAGCGGCGGGTCGACGGTGCTGCGGTCATGTCCTTCTTACCCTGTCGAGGATGCTCGATCCCAACCGTTCGGCCGACGGTTAGGCAGGTTCCCCTGTCGCGCGTCGCGCGGGGGTTGCCCGCGCCGG
>JACRAB010000369.1 GCA_016213575.1 Actinomycetota bacterium | reverse complement strand
CGCTCTCCTGCCTGCCGGGCCGGCACCTGCCGCGCCGCTGCTCGAGCTGTCGACCGCGAGCGCCGTCCGCTCGGCCGTCGAGGCCGGGGCCGGACCGGCCGTCCTCAGCACCTTCGCGGTCGAGGACGACGTCGCCGCCGGCCGCCTCGTCCGGGTGCCGGTGCCGGGGCTCGACCTCTCCCGGCGGCTGCGTGCGGTCTGGCCGCGCGGCCAGCGCCCGACCGGGCCGGCGCGGGACCTGCTGCGGATCGCCGCCCGGCACGCGGTGTGGACGCCGCCCGAGCCGGTGGCCGCGACCTAGCGCGGCGTCATGGACGCCGAACCACCGGCCTTCCCCACCTGAGGGCGGGTGTCGAGGTCCTGCACGACCGCCACGGTGAGCAGCACCTCGTCCCGGACCACGGTGCCCGCAGGCAGCCCGACGTACCGTGGGTCGAACTCGGAGGCGTGCGCCGGATCGGTGATCCGCAGGACGGATCTCAGGAGGCCAGGGGCCTGTGCGCCGATGACGAGCTCCTCCTCGACCGGCCCGAGGTCGCGGCGGATCGTCACACCGTGGACGCCGGCGACCGTGACCTGTTCACCGACGGTCCATTCCCCGGCCGCCAGGCCGAACGCCCGCAGGGCGGCGGCGCGCTGGGCGGCGGTCAGGTACGGCAGCCGCAGCAGGTCGAGGACGGCGTCGGCGGGAGTGTTGAACGCCTCGTCCGGGTGGGCGCCGGCGTCCCGGACCGCCTTGGCGAGGAAGCCCTCGGGGGTGCTGGGATACGCCGCGGCGTACGCCGGGTTCGGGTTCGAGAAGCTGCCGGCCCCCTCGCACGGGACAGCGTCAAGGGGGCGGACGGTCGCCCCGCGGTCGCTCGTGGACCAGCCCCGGAGCGCCACCCGGAGTGCCTGCTCGCCGGCTTCTGCCCGGAAGGTCTGCTCGTCCGCAGAGCTGAAGAAGCGCGTCGCGGCCAGGACGGTGTCGACCCGGTCGTTGCACGTGTCGCCCTGCCAGGCCGTCGACGTCCAGCTGTCCCAGCGCCGGTCCGTCGGCTCCGGTCTGGCAGTCCCCCCGATCGTCAGGGTCCGGGTCTCGGTGTACAGGTAGGTCCGCGACGGCACCGGGCCGGCAGCCTGCGTCGCCAACCGGTCCATCTGTGCCGCGACCGCGTTCCCCGGGAGCAGGAGGCTGCTGCCCAGTGCGACGACCGCGGCGACGGCCGCGCCGAGCGCGAGCCGCGGTCCGCGGCGAGGGCGTCGTCGCCGGTTCCCCGCCCGGGCCGGGTCCGTGACGACGGTGGTGATCACGGCCTGGCGTTCCGCGGGGTAGGCGACCGTCCCGACCGCAGGGTCGACCGCACGCAGCATCTCCCGCAGGGCTGCCGTGTCGACGGTCATGTCAGGCCTCGATCCTGGCGGGCACTGCCGCCACGGTCTCGTGGTGGGACCGCCGGTGGACTGCCCTCGCCGCGGTGTCCCGAGGGGCGGCGGCCAGGACGGCGCGGCGGAGCCGCCGCAGCGCACGGTGCAGCCGGACCCGGGTCGCGCCGCGGGTGCAACCGAGCACGTAGGCGATCTCCTGCGGCTCCAGCCCCTCCCAGGCCCACAGGCGCAACAGCTCCTGGTCGGCGTCCGGCAGGAGGTCCAGCGCCGGCCGGATGAGCGCCCGGCTGTCGAGCCTGTCGGCCACGTGCTCTCCCATGTCCGCCGCCGTCTGCTCGGGACCGAGATGCTCGACCGCGGCCTGCGCGTTCCGGGCCCGTCTGGCCTCGCCGCGGCGGGAGTGCAGGACCTCGTGGTGGGCCACCCGGTAAAGCCACGGCAGCGGCTCCTCCGGAACCTCGTCCCGGCGTCGCCAGGCCACGGAGAACACTTCCGAGACGACGTCGTCGGCGTCCTCGGGGACCCGGCGGCGGGCGAAGGCGAGGACAGCGCAGTGGCTGCGCCGGAAGAGGTCCTCGAACCACGCCTCGTCGCGACCCGCGCGCGCGGGCGGCAGCTCGCGGTGCTGCGGCGATCC
Source organism: Actinomycetota bacterium (assembly GCA_016213575.1). Classification (GTDB taxonomy): domain Bacteria; phylum Actinomycetota; class Actinomycetes; order Actinomycetales; family Kineosporiaceae; genus R-H-3. The sequence goes on along the minus strand of JACRAB010000369.1, from coordinate 12,073 downwards.
CGTCATGGCTCCTTGTTCCCACCGCGGTGTGCGGCGTTACCGTCCGGCACGCCTCAGGCGGGACGGCGGAACAGCGCGACGAGCAGGAAGTCCTCGCCGAACAGGTCGCCGTCCCGGGGCTGCGGCCGCATCGGCCGGATCTCGACGACGTCGAGGTGGCCGAAGATCCGTCGCAGGTCGGCCTCGGAGTAGGCGAGCCCGCCTTCGAGGCTGCCCGTCGCGTAGAACGACGCGTCGGGTGCCTCGGAGCCCATCCGACCTGCGGCGAAGCAGGTGAGGGCGAACGCCCCGCCCGGCCGCAGGGCCCTGGCCAGTAGGTCGAGGTAGCTGATCCGGCGGTGCGGCGGCAGGTGGTGGAAGCAGCCCGAGTCGTGGACCAGGTCGTACCCGCCGGCCGGGACGGGGTGCGCGAAGACGTCGCCCGCGACGAGGCGCAGGCGGGCCGCGACGTCAGGGGGTGCGGAGGCCGCGTGCTCCCGGGCCCAGCCGATCGCCTCGGCGGACAGGTCGACGCCGTCCACGGTCCAGCCCTGTGCGGCGAGCCAGCGGGCGTCCCGGCCCGGGCCGCACCCGACGTCGAGGGCGCGGCCGCCGACCGGGAGCAGGCCCCGCGCCGTCCAGTCGACGAGGCTCTCGTCGGGGCCGGCGCGGAAGAACGGCACCGGCCGGTCGCGGTCGGCGTAGAACCCGTCCCACCAGGCGGACCCGTCCGGCGACCAGCGGTCGGCGCCCGCGGCGAACAGACCGTCGAGCATCGACAGCAGGTCGTCGATGCCGGCCACGGAGCGCGGGCCGTCGAACGCTGGGGCGTCTCCTGCGGCTCCGCGCTCGCCCCGTTCGACGTCTGCTGGCTCCATACGTCGATGATGCCAGGGACTGCCGCGGGTTCAGATGGCACAGACAGCGTTACACTTGTTGCACTTGGACGGCGCGGGGAGGGCGACGATGAGCGGACTCGAGCGGGCGCACGGGGCCGATCGGCCGACAGGGCGCGGATCCGTGCCACGGACCCCGGTCGTCAGCGGCCGAACGGTTGTCCGCGCGCAGTCGGTCGTCGAGGCAGCCACCCAGGCGTACCTCGAGGATGCCGAGGACGGCAGCCGCACTCCTGTGCCCGTCGAGGTCCTGCACTTCCTGCGCCTTCTCGTGCCGGACCAGCCATCAGGAGGTGGCGGTACCCGAGGGGTCGACCGGGCTGCCGCCCGTCGGCTCCGACGTGCAGCCTCGGACCTGGGTGACCACGCTGCGACCCTGCGCGTCGGCGACGTCGTCCGCAGGCTCGCGCGACGAGACGTGCAGGTCCTCGTTCAGCTGGCGGATGTGGTGGTCCGCGCCACAGAGCGGCTCGGTGCCGACGTCGCCGGCGGAGCGCTGGCGGATGTCGCGCGAGCGGCCTCCCGGGAGCACCGCGAGCGGCCGGACGAGGAACTCACGAGCAACGAGGCCGCGGCGCTGCTCGCTGTGAGCCGCCCGCACGTCGTGAAGCTCGCCAAGACCGGTGCGCTCCCCTACCGGATGGTGGGGACGCATCATCGTTTCAAGCGTTCGGACGTGGAGCGCTACGAAGTGGTGCAGGCCGCCCGGCGTGATGCGCTGCTGGCGTCGGTCATGGTCGACGAGTATCTGCCCGGTGACTTCTGAGGGCGTCGCGGGGCGACGGCCTGTTGTCGTCCTAGACGCCTGTGTCCTGGTGCCGCCCGGTCTTCGGGACGTGCTGCTGAGCTGCGCCGACGCCGGTGTGTTCACCCCTCGCTGGCAGTCCGAGATCGAGGACGAGGTCCGACGGAACGGCGCCCGCTACTACGCGGACCGCCGCGGCCTGCCCGTGGTCCAGGCCCGGGAGGCCGTCGAGCGGGTCCTGTCCGCCATGAACGAGGCATTCGCAGCCGCTCGCCTACGGCCGTCCGAGTGGGTGCCGGTCGTCCCGTTCATGGTGAACGATGCGCGCGACCGCCACGTCCTCGCCGCTGCCGTGGGGGCGTCCGCGACGCACATGCTGACGTTGAACCGTCGCCACTTCCCGCGGGCGACGTGGCCGGCGGGTGTCGTGGTGAAGACTCCTGACGACTTCCTGAGCGCTCGGCTCGTCGACAGTCAGGAGCCGGTGCTGGAGGCGATGAGACGGATGGCCGCCCGGCGGCGACGACCGCCCGAGTCGGTGGCGGAGCTCGCGCGGCGAATGGCGTCGGAGGGGTCACTGTCCCGCTTCGGTGGCCTGCTTCTGCGCCGGGTGGAGACAGTCGGCGGAGAGTGACGGGCGCGGGCCACGGAGCGCCAGGGAAGCCATCCCCGATGTGGTCAGACCACCGCGACCGGGACCCGGATCGTCGAGTCCAGCCAACGCTTCTTGTCGATGACGATCTCGAGGAACCAGTGGAGCGTGAACCCGTCGGTGACGCAGCAGGCTGCGGCGTCCGGCGGGACGGCGACCTGGAACGGCACCCGGAAGGGAGCCCCGGGGACGAAGTCGAACGCACCGGTGATCGGCACCGTCGGCGTCTCCTGCCGGGCGACCTCCCCCGAGACCTCGCGCTGGCGCACCTCGCGCACGAGGCGGACCGTCAGACCGTTCGTCCGCACCGCTTCGTGCGGGCGCACGGTCAGCGTCCCGGCGACCGTCCCGCCCCGGTGGACGAGCCGTCGGTCGAGCCCGACCTCGAACACGGTGCTGTCGGTCGCCATCGGCTCGTCGGCCCGGCAGGCGGGCTCGCCCGCCGGGTCCGGCACGACGAGCAGCGGGGCGGGCTGCACCGGGTCGCGCGCGTGGACGACGTCCAGCTCGGCCCGGACCTGCCACCACAGCAGCCCCGCGGTGGACGGCGGGGCGTCCGGCGGGACCGTGAGCTGCACGACCCGGCTCACCGGCGCGGGCGGGCCGGCGAAGAGGTCGTACGCGGCGACCTCGTGCCAGCCGTTCGTCCACTGCGGCCTGCCGCTGTGCAGGTGGGAGCCGGTGCGCAGGGACGGGGGAAGCGCCTCGTACTCGTCGCAGAGCCCGTTGGTGCACTCGTACGCGCCGCTGCGGAGGTACTGGTACGCGTAGCCGAACCGCAGCGTCGCGCCGCGGACCGACGGGTCGACCGCGGGCACGTCGGCCCGCACGGTGAACGTGCTGCCGGGCAGCAGCGGCTGGGTGGGCACGAGGACCACCGCGCCCGGGCGACCCCCGAAGATCGTCATGGCGTCGCAGCCTAACGATCATGTCCCGGCGGAGCCGTCGCGCGGCCCGACCCGGCGGTCACAGGCCGCCGGGGAGCACCAAGGAGGTCACCTCGCCGCTCGTCCGGCCGGCCCAGCACTGGAACGGCGCCTCGACCGGGGTGCCGTCGCGAGCCGTCACGGCCACGACCCCGCTCACCTCCCACACGGTGCCGCCGTCGTCCCACCGGGTCGAGGTGAACGTCGCGCTGTCCGGCCGCGAGAGCCGTTCGGTGACCGCCGCCTTGCAGGACTCGACGGCCCCCTCGGGGGTCCCGGGCGGCCCGGCCGGCCCCGGACCGCTCGTGACGACGAGCCAGGCGGCGACGAGGAACGCCGCGGCTCCCACCGGCACGAGGAGGGGCGTCCAGCTCCGGCCGCCGAGGTCGCTCACAGCGGCACTGTAGGTCCCGGTGCGGTCCGGCCGGCGGCGTTCGAGCGCGGCCGGACGGCGTCAGCGCGGCGGGTGCACCGCACCCGTGTGGCTGGAGAGCTTGTTCTCGAAGAGCGTCCGCGCGCCGGGCGAGTTCCGCAGCACGTCGAGGGCGAAGTCGGCGTGACCGGCGGCGTAGCCGTTGCCGATCATGAGCGTGACGTCGGCGGCGAGGCCCTCGGCGCCGAGCGCCGCGGTGGCGAACGACGTCGCCATGGAGAAGAACACGACGGTGCCGAGGTTGCCGGTCGAGAGGATCGCGCCGTGCTCGCAGCCGGGCACGTCGACGCAGACGACGGTGACGTCGGCCGGCCCGCCCGCGGCCGCGACGGCCTCGGAGATCGCCACCGGGTCACGGGCGTCGGCGAGGACGACGACGTCGGCGAGGCCGGTCGCCTCGAGGGCCGTCTTCTCGTGCGTCACGGGGACGACGCCGATGAGCCGGGAGGCGCCGGCCCGGCGCGCGGCGGCCAGCGCGAGCGAACCGCTCTTGCCGGCCCCGCCGATGACGGCGACGACCGGCGGGCGGCCCTGGGCGACGTACTTCGCGACGACGCGGTGGGTCAGGGCCGGGGCGCCGCAGACGTCCATGACGGCCAGGGCGAGCTCGGCGGGCAGGTCGTCGGGCAGGTGCGCAGCGATCGAGCGGCCGAAGAGGACGGCGTGCCCGTCGCACGGGACCTGCTCGCTGCGGCCGTCCCAGCGCGCGAGGCCGTCGGTGATCCGCAGCGGGGTCAGGGTGAGCGAGACGAGCGTCGCGATCCGGTCCCCCGGGGCCAGGCCGAGGGTGCTCTGCGGGCCGGCCTCCTCGACGGTGCCGACGAGCATCCCGCCGGAGCCGGTCACCGGGTTGTGCATCTTGCCCCGGCTGCCGACGATCGCGAGCACCTCGGCCCGGACGGCGTCGCCGTCCCCGTGGTTCTTGTCAGACAGCTGCCGGAAGCTCGCGGCGTCGAGGTTGAGCCGCTCGACGCGGACCCGCACCTCGTCCGCGCGGATCTCCGGGTCGGCGTCGAGGCGCCAGGCCGCCTGCGGCAGGACGCCGTGCGGCTCGAGCACCCGGTGCAGGCCCACGGGCGAGGTCGGAACGGCGGTCCGGGTCTCGACAACCTCTGTCATGAGTCCAGGGTAGTGCAGAAAATCGTCCCGTCAGAGGCTGACATGGCCGCAGGATCTCCCGTACATTGCTCCAATGACCGACATCGTGACGAGCCCGCCGGTGCCCGCCGCCTCGCCGGAGGCAGGCCTCCTGCCGTCGCACGGCCAGCCGTACCGCTACCGCCGGGTCGAGCTCGTGGAGCCGGACTGGAGGCGCCTGCCCGGGTGGAAGGACGTCACCCCGGAGCAGTGGCGCAGCGCCCAGTGGCAGCGCGCGCACTGCGTCAAGACGACGGCCCAGCTCAAGGCGCTCATGGGCGACCTGCTCGACGAGTCGTTCTACGCCGACCTCGAGCGCGACCAGGCCGAGCGGGCGACGATGTCGATGCTCGTCCCGCCGCAGATGCTCAACACGATGGTCCCGGCGACGGACGGCGTCGCGCCGGCCGGCGGCCCGGCGTTCACCGCGGCGTTCTACGCGGACCCGGTGCGCCGTTACATGCTGCCGGTCTTCTCCGACCGGCTCACCGAGTGGCCCAGCCACCCGTTCGCGACCCGCGACAGCCTCCACGAGCACGACATGTGGGTCGCCGAGGGGCTCACCCACCGGTACCCGACGAAGGTGCTCGCCGAGCTGCTCCCGACGTGCCCGCAGTACTGCGGGCACTGCACCCGGATGGACCTCGTCGGCAACTCGACGCCCGTCGTCCAGAAGCTGAAGTTCGACCTCAAGCCGGTCGACCGCACCGACCGGATGGTCGAGTACCTGCGCCGCTCCCCCGAGGTCCGTGACGTCGTCGTCTCCGGCGGGGACGTCGCGAACATGCCGTGGAAGAACCTCGAGGCGTTCATCGTCCGCCTGCTCGAGATCGAGAACATCCGGGACATCCGGCTCGCGACGAAGGCACTCATGGGCCTGCCGCAGCACTGGCTGCAGCCGGACGTCGTCGAGGGCGTCGCGCGCGTCGCCCGGACGGCCCGCGAGCGCGGCGTGAGCCTCGCGATCCACACCCACGTCAACGCCGCCCAGTCGGTGACGCCGCTCGTCGCCGAGGCGACGATGGCGATGCTCGAGGCCGGCGTCCGCGACGTGCGCAACCAGGGCGTCCTCATGCGGGGCGTCAACGCGGAGGTCGACGACCTGCTCGACCTGTGCTTCCGGCTGCAGGACGGCGCGATGATCACGCCGTACTACTTCTACATGTGCGACATGATCCCGTTCAGCGAGCACTGGCGGGTCAGCCTGCCGGTGGCGCAGGAGCTCCAGCACGGGATCATGGGCTACCTGCCGGGCTTCGCGACGCCGCGCATCGTGTGCGACGTCCCGTTCGTCGGCAAGCGCTGGGTGCACCAGAACGCCGAGCACGACCCGGTGCGCGGGATCAGCCGCTGGACGAAGAACTACCGGACGTCGATCGAGGCGTCCGACCCCGAGGCGCTCACCCGCACCTACCCGTACTACGACCCGATCGACACCCTCCCCGCGGAGGGCCAGGCGTGGTGGCGGGAGAACTCGGACGTCGAGCTCGCGCACCTCGCGGCGACCGAGCACGCCGCGTCGAGCCGGGCGGCGGCGCGGGCACAGCTGTCCTGACGCTGCACGTCACCCGTCGGCCGCCGGCGGGTGCGCCGGCAGCACGTCCGCGGCCACGAGCGCATCACCCAGCGTTGGGAACCCCGGCATCGTGGCGGCCACGGCCCGCGGCAGCACGGAGCGCAGCAGACCGCCCGCGCGTTCGTACGGGTCGTGCGCGTTGACGTACGTCACCGGCAGGACGACGTCGCCCGCGCGGGTGCGCAGCCGGTAGGCGGTGACCGACGTGTGCGGGACGTCGGGGTCGAGCACGTACTCGGCGCCGACGACGTCGCTCCACCGCGTCGCCCGGACCGCGCCGCGGTGGTCCTGAAGGACCAGCCCGGCCGGGAAGACGTGCACCCACGACCGGCGCGGGGCGGTCCGCCAGGAGCGGACGCCGCAGACGACCGCACCGGCGAGCAGCACGACGGGAAGGCCGGCCGCCGGGAACGGTCCGATCTCGCCGCGCTGGACCGCCCCGAGCACGGTCGCGGCCGCCGCGGGGGCGGCCAGCAGCTGGAGCAGCCCGGCAGCCCCCAGCCCGGTGGCCACCGGGTCCGGCTGCTCGTCCACGTAGACCGCCGGGACGCCGCCCAGGTCGTGCGCCCGCCCGAGCTGTTCGCCGTGGGCCACGGTCGGCTTCATGACGGCCCGGCGTCCGGCGACCCTGCGCTCGTAGGCCGCCCGGAGCTCGTGCTCCTGCTGCTCGCTCAGTCCCACGGTGCCGAACCCCCGGCATCCCGTTCCACGGGCTTCCTCTCCCCGGTCCGTCGTCCGCCGCCTCCGGCGGGCGTTCGCCCGTGCGACGATCCCCGGCCCGGCGTGGTTCCGGCCCGTGATGATCGGCGACGACCGGCGACGACCGGCGAACATGGGGCGAAGACCGCGAAAACCGGGTGGAACCGTCGTGTCCGGGAGATCATCGCACCGGTGTCCGATCCGCACCGCCCTGTGGAGATCGTCCATGCCGTTCGAGCTCGTCCGCGTCGTCGCAGCCCTGGTGGGGTGGGCGGCCGTCACAGCGACCGCACTCCTGCTGACCCGCTTCCGGCGCCAGTCACCCGGCACACCGGTCACGGAACCGCCCGACGACCTTCCGCCCGGGGTCGTCGCGTTCGTCGTGCAGGGGCCGGGCTCGGAGCCGGCCGCAGCCACCGCGACCCTGCTCGACCTCGCCGCCCGCGGTGTCCTCGTGATCGAGGACCCCGGGGCGGGGGTACCGGCCACCGTCGCGAGGACCGGCGCGCCGCCGGCGGGCCCGCTGAGCCGCCTGGAGTCCCTCGTCCTGGAGCAGGTGGACCGCGCGGGCCGCGGCGCACCGGTCCCGCTGGCGGCGCTGGCCGACCGTGCCGGCGCGGGCGAGACCGCCTGGTCGGACGACCTCGTCGCGGCGCTGGTCGCCGCCGCCCGCGAGCGCGGCCTGTCCCGGCCCCGGGCGGGGTGGCTGCTGCGCTGCGTGCTGGTCGCGGCCGCCCTGGTGGTGGCGCTCGCGGTCGGCGCCTGGGGCGTCGCGACGGCCGAGGACCGGTCGGAGCCGTTCGACACGCTGTTCGCCCTCGGGTCGATCACCCTGATCGTCCTGCTCGGGCCGACCTGGGGCCGGTTCAACGGTGAGCGCATCACCCGCGCCGGACGCCGCGCGGCCCGGGCCTGGCTCGCCCACGGCGCGCACCTGGGGCGCGACGAGCTCCTGCGGGCCGCCGGAGCGGCCGACGTGACCCGGTGGGGACGCCGCCTCGGCTACGCCCACGCGCTCGGGACGACCCGCACCGTCGACCGGCAGGTCCGGTTCGGGCCCGGCGACCGCACCCGGATCTGGTCGTCGTTCGGCGGGTCGTGGCGCCAGGTCGAGGTGAGGTACCCGCGCGGCCTGCTCACCGGTCGCTCGGCGCCCATGACGACGGTCTACGGCCTCTGGCTCGTCGCGGTCGTGGGTGCCAGCACCTTCACGCTCTTCTGGGTGCCCGAGGCCGCCGGGATGCCGACGGACGCGGGGTGGCCGCGGGCCCTGCGATGGGCCGGGGTCGCGGTCCTGCTCGCCGTCGCCGGGTACGTGCTGCTCCGGGTGGCCGCTGCGGTCGTGGCGGTCCGGACCCCGCGGACCCTGGTCGGCGAGGTCCTCTGGATCGAGGAGCACCACGTCGCGACCGGGGAGACCGCCTCGTGGGCCGAGAACTACTACCTGGCCGTCGACGACGGCCGCTCGGACCGCACGACGGCCTGGTCGCTGCCCGTCGACCTGCGCCACCGCTGCTCGAGCGGCGACCACGTCCGGCTGACGGTCCGGCCGTGGACCCGGACCGTCCAGGCGGTCGAGCAGCTCTCGCCCGAGGGGTGAGTGCGGCCCGACACGGTGGTCAGCGCAGTCCCCGGGCCTTCGTGTCGAGGTAGCGCTGCTCGGTGATGCTCGACGTGAGCCGGGCTGCCGTCGCGTACGCGTCCCGGGCCTCGCTGCTGCGGCCGAGCCGCTCGAGCAGGTGCCCGCGGACGGCGTGCAGCCGGTGCCGGCGGCGCATCGCCGGGTCGTCGAGGAGCGGGTCGAGCATCGGCAGGGCGGCGGCCGGGCCGTGCTCCATCGCCACCGACACGGCGAGGTTCAGCGTCACGGCGGGCCCCGGGGCGAGCCGGTCGAGCATGCGGTAGAGCGCGCTGATCTGTGGCCAGTCGGTGTCCTCCCACCGGTCCGCCTCGGCGTGCACCGCGGCGATCGCGGCCTGCAGCTGGTACGGCCCGACGTGCCCGCGCGGCAGCACCCGCTCGAGGATCGCCACCGCCTCGGCGACGGCCGCGCGGTCCCAGCGGGTGCGGTCCTGGTCGGCGAGCGGCACGAGCGCCCCGTCGGACGCCGTCCGTGCCGCCCGCCGGGCGTCGGTGAGCAGCATGAGGGCCAGCAGCCCGGCGCACTCGTCGTCCGCCGGCAGCAGCACGCCGAGGCGCCGGGTGAGCCGGATCGCCTCCGCGGTGAGCGACCCGTCGTACAGCGCGGGGCCGGTGGTCGAGGTGTGCCCCTCGGTGAAGACGAGGTAGAGCACCTGCAGCACGGCCGCCATCCGCTCGGCGAGCTCGTCGGCGGCCAGCGGCCCGAACCGCGCACCGGTCTCCTTCAGCCGCGCCTTGGCCCGGCTGATCCGTTGCGCCATGGTCGACTCCGGCACGAGGAAGCCGTGCGCGATCTGCTGCGTCGTGAGGCCGCCGATCACGCGCAGCGTGAGCGCCACCTGCGACGCGCGGCTCAGCGCGGGGTGGCAGCAGAGCGCGAACAGGAGCACCTGGTCGTCGACCGGCGGCGGGTCGTCGTCCGCCGGCGGGGCGTGCAGCCGGTCGGCCGGCTCGTGCAGGGCCGCGGTCCGCTCGCGCCGCTGCCGGGCCGTCTCGCTGCGGTACCGGTCGACGAGCCGGCGCTCGGCGACCCGCACGAGCCACCCCGTCGGGTTGTCGGGCAGCCCGTCGCGGGGCCACTGCGTCGTCGCCGCGAGCATGGCCTCCTGGACGGCGTCCTCGGCCGCGTCGAGGTCACCGGCGCGGCGCACGAGCACCGCGAGGACGTCGGGGGCGGCGTCCCGCAGCAGCTCGCCGAGCGCGACGACGGCCCCGCCGCCCCGGCCCGGCTCACTCGTCGGGGCCACCGCCCCACATCGCCGGCCGCAGCTCGACCGCGCTGCCCGGCCCGACGAACTGCGCCGCGATCTCCTGCGCCCGCTCCGGGCTCGCGACGTCGACGAGGAAGAACCCCGCGAGGTGCTCCTTGGTCTCGGCGTAGGGGCCGTCCGTCGCGACGTGCCCGGCGGGCGTCCACCGGTAGAGCGTGGCCGAGGCCGGGTCGGCGAGGGCCTCGGCGGTGACGAACTCCCCGGAGGCGACGAGGCTCTCGAGGAGCGCGTCGAACGCCGCGTCGGCCCGCTCCCGGTCCTCGGGCGACTGCGCCCGGCCCTCGGCCGTGAAGTGCTCGGTCGGGTGCCCCCACGGCTCGGGGTTGGAGTGGATGAGGATGACGTACTTCACGGGATCTCCCTGTCGGCAGGTGGCTGTCGCCGGACTGTCGGAGCCGCGACGCTGCGCTCGACATCCTTCAGGACGCGAGGGCCGCCCGACACCCGGGCGCCCCGATGTCGAACGTCGCCGGCCGGCTCCGACACGTGGTCGGCGGGCCGGTCGGCCCGTCGCCCGCACCGCCGTCCCGAGGAGCCGTCGTGACCACGAGCACCGATACCGCCACCCCCAGCACGTCCTCCACCAGCAGCCCCCGGCAGCCGACGGAGCTCGGCACCGCCCCCAGCACCGACCCCGGCACCGCCGCGCTGGTGTCCGCGCTCCGGGCCCAGCAGGCGCGCGTCACCGGGATCCTCGACGGTCTGGACGACGCGGCGCTGCGCCGCCCCGTGCTGTCGTCGGGCTGGAGCTGCCTCGGCATGGTGCAGCACCTCACCGCGATGACGACGTTCTGGTTCGGCGAGGTCGTGCACGACCGGCACCCCGACGGGCCGGTCGTCGACGAGGCCGACGAGTTCGCGGTCCCCGCGGACCGGACGGTGGCCGACGTCCTCGCCGCGTACCACCGCGACGTCCCGGCGGCGACCACGTCGGTGGCGGGGCTGCCCGCCGCGACCCCGCCCGCCTGGTGGCCCGAGGGCGCGTGGGGCGGGTGGCGGCTGACGACCCTCGAGGCGGTGCTCGTCCACGTGCTCGTGGAGACGAGCACGCACGCCGGGCACCTCGACGCCGCGCGGGAGCTGCTCGACGGCGGGGTGTGGGACTACGCCGAGGGGCGCGTGAGCGTCCCGACCGATCTGGCCGCGGCCGTCACGACGTGACCGCGGTGAGCAGGTCGTGGCCCAGCCGGTCGACGTCACGCGTGTCGGCGGCGAGCACGACGACCTGCACGTCACGCCCGGGCACGCAGGCCACGAAGGAGCGGAAGCCCCCGGTCCCCCCGTTGTGCCACAGCACCCGCTCGGCCGTCCCCGGTGCGCGGCGCAGCGCCATCCAGCCGGCGCACTGCTCGAGCGCCAGCCGGCGGTGGTGCGGCTCGTGCGTCGCTCGCACGGCACGCTGAAGCGCCGTGCCGTCGTCGCCGCCCTGGGCACGCAGGAACGCGAGCAGGTCGACCGCGGTCGAGCGCAGCGCCCCCGCCGCGGCGAGCACCGGGAAGTCCCAGTGCGGGACGGCGCGACCGCGGGCGTCGTGCCCGCCGGCGGTGCGGGCGGCGTCCTCGGGCCGCTCCCCCGGGTACGTGTCGGCCAGCCCGAGCGGCCGGCAGACCCGTTGCACGACAAGGGTCTCCCAGGGCACGCCCGCCCGGTGCGCGAGGGCGTGCCCGAGCAGGCCGACGCCGAGGTTGGAGTAGCGGGGCGCGCCGCCCGGTGCCCGGCGACGTGTCGTCACGGCCGCCTGCCACACGTCGTCGAGTGCGAACACGGCGTACGGGTTGTCGACGTGGCCGCGGGCCCGCAGCAGCCAGCGCACCGGCAGCCGGGGAAGGCCGCTGCGGTGCGTCGCGAGGTCCAGCAGGGTGATCGGCCGTCCGCGGACCGGCATCCGGACGCCGTCCGGCAGCAGTCCCTGGACGGGTTCGTCGAGCGCCGCCTCGCCGGCGTCCGCCATGAGCATGAGCAGCGTCGCGGTGAACACCTTCGTCACCGAGCCGATCTCGAGGACCGTCGCGCCGTCCGGCACCCCGGCCCGCTCGTCGCGACCGCGGCCGCGCACGCACGTCGCTCCGCCGGCACCGACCGCCGCCACCAGCGCGGTGCGCCGGCCGGCGTGCCGGT
>JACRAB010000053.1 GCA_016213575.1 Actinomycetota bacterium | reverse complement strand
TGCTCGGAGATGATCGGCTCCAGCGGGCCGATCGTGCCTTCGAAGACCCCGATCCGCTGAAGCAGCCGCATCTTGATCGACTCGTCGAGGGCTGCGGGGCACCAGACGTTGAGGATCGAGATCTTCTCCTCCTGCTGCCCGATGCGGTCGATGCGGCCGATCCGCTGCTCGACCTCCATCGGGTTCCAGGGCAGGTCGTAGTTGACGACAACCGAGCAGAACTCGAAGTCCAGGCCCTCGCTGGCGACCCGGTTGGCGAGCACGATGTCGTACCGGCCGGCGCGGAAGTCGGCCATGACCTCGTTCCGACGGTCCTTCGGGACGCCACCGTGGAGCACCGCGACCCGCCAGCGCTGCGAGAGACGGCGCTCCAGATAGGCGAGCGTGGGCCGGGAGAAGCTGAAGACGAGCGCCCGCCGCCCGCCGTCCACGAGCGGGCCGAGGCGGGCCTCGAGCAGCGGGTACTTGCTGTCGGCGTTCCCCAGAGCCCGCGCGGCGGCCACGAGCTCGTCGTGCGGCCTGAGCGCGGGGATCGAGCGCCGCTGGTCGTCCGCGGCGGAGAACCCGTCGTCCTCGTCCGTGGGTTCGCCGGCGCCGGAGCTCCAGCGGACGACGTCGTGCCGGGCCACGGGCAGGCAGGCGCTGGCGAGCCGCAGCGGCATCTGCATGGCGAAGCCGACGGGGACGCCCGCGAGGTCGGCGCGCCGTCGGCACCAGGCGACGTACTCGTCGTAGAACGCCTGCTCCTGCGCCGTCCAGGGCACCTCGACGTCCTGCGCCTCGCGGACAGCCTTCTCTTCGTCGACCTCGACGCGGCGCGTCCTGGTGAGCACCGACGACAGGACTCCGAGGTCGGCGAGGTAGCGGCGGGCGTCGACGATGTCCCGGGGCGAGAGCGGGTCCTTCGAGAGCAGGTCCTGGAGCAGCGGCACCTCGGGGCGGCGCTCCATGATCGGGGCGCCGTAGCGGGTGCGGCCGAGCTCGGCGAGAAGCGCGAGACGCTCGTCCGGCGCCACGTCGGGGTCGGTGAGCGCGCGGGCGACCTTGTTGAGGACGACGTTCGGTGCGAGCTGCTGCTCCAGCGCCTCGCCGGTTCCGAACTCGCCGGGGGTGAGCAGCTCGAGGAGGTTGAACAGGTCCTCGTTGCGCAGGTTGATCGGGGTGGCGGTGAGCAGCACTAGGGACTTCACCCACTCGCTGAGCAGCGCGCCGGCCTGGTAGTTGCGAGTGGGGGCGTTGCGCATCATGTGGGCCTCGTCGACGATCGCGAGGCCGAGCGGGTCACCGACGGCGACGACGTCCTCGAACGCCTCCCAGGTGCGCAACCGCTGGATGCTGATGATGTGCGCGAACCGCCGAGGGAGCCGGTTCTCCAGCGCCTTGCGCTCGAACTCCTTCAGGGCGTCGCCGGAGAGCTCCGTGAGCTCGAACCCGAAACGGTCCTCCATCTCCCGCCGCCACTTGGTCACCAGGGATGCGGGGCAGACGACGAGCACCCGGTCGGCCTCCGAGCGGGCCTCGAGCTCGGTCCAGATGAGGCCGGCCTCGATGGTCTTGCCTAGGCCCACCTCGTCGGCGACGAGGATCCGGGACTTACCCGTCTCGAGCATCTTGATGACCGGCTTGAACTGGTACGGCCGGAACAGCGTGCGGGTCGCGCGGAAGGAGAAGAGCGTGTCCGTGAACATCCCGGCGAGCTTCGCCCGAGTGAGTGTCGCGCTGAAGCGGCGGACGTCGTCCACCGGCCCGGTGATCCACGTCCAGGGGTCGTCCTCCAGGGAGAACGGGTCCAGGCTCTGCTCGGACTGGTAGGTCAGGCGGCCCTCGACCCGCATCGTGTACATCCACCCCGTGCCGTTGTGGGTGCGGGACTTCACGGTGTAGTCCCGGCCGGTGGCCTTGAGCACCACGTCGTCGTTCACCGCGAACCGGGGCGCGGTCACGACCGTGGCGTCGGGCCACAGGTGGACGAACCAGTCCCGCGCCCAGCTCAACGGCTGGTCCTCGGTCAACGACGCGGTCGACATCCGTTCGCCGGAGGCCGGAGGGCCGCCGCCGGTCACCGCGAGGACCTCAACCCCCTCGCCGGAGTCGAACCAGTACAGCCCGACCGGCAGCTCCAGCTCGTGGTCGGCGAGCACCCGTAGCTCGGCGACGCGCTCGTGGACATCGGGAACCGTGCCGTCGACGACCAACAGCCGCGGGTTGTCCAACAGGCCCACGAGGGCGGTGAGATCCGCCCCGTCGGGGTGGTAGCCGCACGTCAGCTGCAGCTCTGACCGGCCGTACGGCAGCATCGTCACCACCCCCTCTGTCACGGATCGTAGATATCGACCGATCCCGCCGAGCCGAACATCGCAAGGAGTACACCGAACGACCGACAAACTCGGTCTCACCGACGAATTGGTGACGCAATCGCGGGTTTGAAACTCAGGTGTTCGGATGACGGCACGCTCGCCGAATCAGTCAATTCGGAGGCGCCCTCTCAGGCGGGAGAGATGCAGGCACGAAGGAGCACCGAACGCGACGACGAGCACATATAGTCACGAAACGTGGTCGAAAGTAACGCGGGAACAGCCCAGGTTCTCGAGCAGACAGGGTCCGATCTCGACGTCGCGCCCGGCTCCGTCGTGGTGGTCTGCGACGAGGACTGGCTGGGTCTGTGGGTCGACCAGACCCCCCGCCCCGATACGGAGGTGCCGGCCTGATGGACACCCACGTCAGGACACCGTTGGCCGTCTTCAACCAGCCGCAGAAGCTCGTCGTCCCGCTCTTCCAGCGTCCCTATGTGTGGGACGAGGAGAACCAGTGGGCGCCGTTGTGGCAGGACGTGCGCAGACTTGCCGAGTACCAACTGAGCCACCCGGGCTCGTCGGCCGCGCACTTCCTCGGTGCCATCGTCATCCAGGCCATGGATGTCTCCCCTGGCGCGCTGCAGTCGTGGGCGATCATCGACGGCCAGCAGCGGCTGACCACTCTTCAGCTCCTGCTGGACGCCACCGCGGCGGTTCTCGACGTCGCGGAACTCGATCAACTGCAGGAACAGCTGCAGTGGCTGACCCACAACGCCAGTGCGTTCGTCGTCGGCGACGACGTGACGCTCAAACTGCGGCACACCAACCGTGACCGCGAGGCGTTCGACGAGGTGATGCTGGCAGACCCGCCCGTCGACTATGCCGACCTCAAGCACCGGCACTCACTCGTCGCGCGCGCCCACGCGTACTTCTTCGAGCAGGTTCGAGGGTGGCTGCACGGCGAGCAGGACGCCGCCGACCTGACGGACGGTACGACTCCCGATGTCGAGCCGCGCGCCAGACTCCTCGTCGGCGTGCTGACCCAGTGCCTGCAACTCGTCGTCATCGACCTCAAGGCGGACGAGAACTCGCAGGAGATCTTCGAGACGCTCAACGCCCGGGGTACCCCGCTCACCGCCGCCGACCTCATCAAGAACTTCGTCTTCCAGCGCCTGGCTGCCGAGGGCGTCGACACGGCGGCCGCGTATGTCGGACTCTGGCCTTTCGACGACCCCTATTGGGAGACCGAGGTCAGCGTCGGCCGGGTGTCCGTGACACGCGGATCCCTGTTCCTCAACCAGTGGCTCGTGTCGCGCACCGGCGAGGAGGTCGGTCCGAAGTCGACGTTCACGCGCTTCAAGTACTACGTGGAGCACGAGGCCGGTCGCTCGATGTCGGACCTGCTCGGCGACGTCAAGCAGCAGGCGGTGCTGTACCGCCGATGGAACGAGAAGGCATCGGAGTCGCACGGCCAGCTCGGCACCGTGGAGCTTCACGTATACCGGACGGACGCTGCGGACACCCAGGTGCTCAAGCCCTGGCTGCTTTGGCTCACCCGGCCGGGGAGCCCGTTCAGCGCCGGGACGGTGGACGGGGCGGTTCAGTTGGCCGAGAGCTGGCTCATGCGGCGGTTGCTGCTGCGGTTGCCCAGCGCTGATCACGGCCGGGTCGTCGCGGATCTGATCCGTGTGCACTCCGACGCGGGCGACGACGACCTCGGCGCGCGGGTGGAGTCGTACCTGGCTCGTCTGCACTCGGAGAGCACTTACTGGCCCGCCGACGACGAGCTCCGGCGTTCGCTCTCGGTCGAGAACGTCTACCGCCGCTTCAAGCGTGGACGTCTGCGCATGGTGCTCGAGGCCGTGGAAGACGGCTTCCGGGGGTACGCGGACGGCCACCCCTCCAAGACCGGAGCCCGCGTTGCGAGGAACGGCAACCCGATCGAGCACCTGCTGCCCCAGAAGTGGCGCGAGTACTGGCCGGTCGACGACCTCGCGGCAGAGGTCGAACGAGACAACCGCGTCCACCGGCTCGGCAACCTCACTCTCATCACGCAGTCCCTCAACTCGTCGGTCTCCAACGGGCCCTGGCTCGGCGTGAACGGCAAGTGGGCCGGCCTGCATGACCATGACGTCCTGCTCATGAACCGGCGCGTTCGCGACATGTCCGAGGCGGGTTGGACCGAGGCCCTCATTGACCAGCGCACGGCCGAGATGATCGAGGTGATCGTCTCCACCTGGCCTGCCCCAGAAGGTCATGTGGGTGCCGTCGCTGTGCGCGCCGAGGTGCAGGCGGGGGACAACGCCTCGTTGAAGGACCTGGTGGCCCGTGGTGTGCTCACGCCCGGTACTCAGCTTCGCGCCCGGGCGGGCAAGTGGGGTGGCGTGCAGTGCGTCGTCCTCGACGACGGGGACCTGCTCCTCGACGACACGCGCTTCTCCAGCCCGTCCGGTGCAGGTCGCCAGGTGCGGGGGAGGGCGACGAACGGATGGTTCTTCTGGTCCCTTCCTGACGGTCGGAGGTTGAATGACCTCCGCGGGTCAGGGGCATCGTGACTGCTGACGGGCAGGCGTCGAGGATCCAGCGGCTCACCGGTGCAGGCTCCGCGCTCTTTCGATGCCATGGCACCTTCGACGAGTTGGAGCGGCTTCAGCGTCACGGTGAGCATGACGGCTGGCGGATCTCCCGTCGGCCGGCGCCCGGCGATCTTCTGCTCGGTCTGGTCGCCTCCCCGGCATACGTCGTCGACCTCATCGTCGTCGAGAAGGTCGTCTCCCGTGGCGACATGTTCACGGCGGTCGTGGATTCGACGTCGGAGGTCCGGCTCGAACCATCGGTTTCCCTGGAACGAGTGATGCGTCGTCTGGGCACCCGGGGAAAGAACTGGCAGGTATTGCGTGGTCCGGACGTCGCCGAATTCGGCGACGCGCTGGTGGACGAACTGCGTGAGGCCGGGCCGATCGACGACATCGAAGGCCAGGAACGGTGGGCAGCATGTCGGCGGCGGAGTGCACGCAACCGCAGGCATGTCCTGAAGCGCGAGCAGGGAGTGTGTCAGTCCTGCAGCTTCAACCCTCGCCCGCTGTTCGGAGCGACAGCCGACACGGCCTTGGACGTTCACCACCAGGAACCACTCGCCGGGCAACCTCGACCCAGCGTCCGGACGTCGACCGACGCGCTGATCCTGCTCTGCGCCACGTGCCATCGGCTCACTCATGCTCGCCATGATCTGGACTGGGAAGGTGTTCGGGCGACGTTGGCCGCCTACGGCTCACTGCGCTGACGGCTACTCGTTGGTTCCTCGTTCTACGGAGAGCGCTGCCACTCGCACCAGTTGAGGATGCGGCGGTTCCTGGCCTCCATGAAGCACATGGACCGACGGCGGAACTCCATGTAGGAGGCGACGTCTCGCGGGACCGCCGGGAAGACGAAGTCGTCGAACGGCATGAAGAACCGGATGTCGCGTCCGTCAGGCGTCACGAGGTCGTCGAGGAGGAAGAAGTCGACGTACCCGGGGAAGTCCTCGAACAGGGCGAAGAAGTCGCGATACCTGGCGAGTACATCAGTGAGTGGGCTGTGCTGCCCGTCGTAGTGACGGCGGATGCACTCCAGCGTCAGGTCGAACCGGTCCGCGATCCGGCGGGTGAATCCGCGCGCGCCGTTGATGGTCATCTTCGCGTCAACCCTGTTGCCCGGGAAGATCATCATTCCGCCGATGGTGTACCCCAGCGTCTGGAAGGTCGTGATGTCCACCTCCGGCAGCTGGCTGACCAGGTGCTTCGTCAACTCCCAGCGCGAGAAGGTCTGCATGACCGAGTCGCTGGCGAGGAAGAACTCGCCGAGGTCTGAGTGGTGGTGCAGGTAGGTGCCCGGCCTGGTGGCACTGAGCGTGAAGTCCGCACCGTTCGGCAGTGGCTTGCTCCACAGCAACTTGTGATAGCGCCGGAGGGTCGCACTGTGGCTGTCAGGATCTTTGCCGTTCGCGTCGGCCCGGACGTCGTAGGTGATGTCGATCATTCCGGCGGGTCCTCGTCCTCCCCGACTGCGCGGGCTACGCGTCGCATGACCTCAGATGCTCCATCAGTCACTGGCGATCGCCGCGATGTTGTGCCCCCGAGAGGAATTGAACCTCCGACACACGGTTTAGGAACCGATGCTCGTCCCGTTTGGGTGGGTAGTCGCAGGTGCGGTCCTGATCGGTGTTCGTGCTGGTCAGAGGCCAGATGACGTAGGAACGGCTCCGGTCCTGGAGGGTCGCTACGGAAGGACGTAGTGACCACCAAAGTGACCACTGGCGAGAGCAGTGCTCTGGGTGCCGGGAGGAGCTCGTTCCGTTCCCCGTCAACCGGCCCGCTCGCCGACCTGGACGTCGGTGTGTTGTGGGCTCGATGTCTGGAGCCTCGGACGTGATGACTCTCTCAGAATCCTCCCAGATCGTAGGTCAGCAAGAGGACGGTGCGCCGCTCGCGCTGCCGTCGGCGGCCGAATGCGGAGCCCCCGTAAGCGAGGTCGGTCCTGACGCCGGCAACCCAGGCGACAGCGGCGACCCGGTCGAGCGCGACCTGCTGGTCGTGGAGGGCCGG
Organism: Actinomycetota bacterium; assembly: GCA_016213575.1. GTDB lineage: Bacteria > Actinomycetota > Actinomycetes > Actinomycetales > Kineosporiaceae > R-H-3. The sequence goes on along the minus strand of JACRAB010000053.1, from coordinate 17,613 downwards.
TTCGCGATCGTTCCGGAGTGGCTGCTCGACGCGGACGTCTCCGACGTAGCGGTCCGGCTCTATGCGGTGCTGCTCCGGTACGGGCAGACCTCCGGGGCGCGGATGCCGAGCCGGCGCCTGCTCGCGGAACGGCTGCGGAAACGGTCCACCGACACCGTGGACCGGGCGATGAAGGAACTGGTCGCGGTCGGGGCGGTGGCGGTCGAGCGGCGCCGCCGCGGACCGGTCAACCTGACCAACCGGTACGTCGTCCGGGCCGTCGCGCCTGGCTCGAGTGCCAGCAAACCGCCGGGGGCACCAGACGCCCTGTCAGGAAGAGCCGCCTGCCCCGATACACGAGGTGGCGGGGGAGGGGGTGGCCGCAGATCTGCGGCCACCCCCTCGCAACCGGCGGTCCCCCGCACGGCCGCGAGTGCGCGTGCTCGCGCGGGTGTGGGAGGGGGTGGCCGCATTTCTGCGGCCAGGGGTAGCCGCATTTCTGCGGCGAGGATGGCCGCAGGATTGCGGCCCGACCCAGAGTTCTTGACCCAGAGGAAGAACCCTCCTCCCCGCCCCTCCACACGGTCGACGGCCGGCTGTTGCGGGCCGGGGCGTTCGAGCGAGGAGGCCGAGCAGCACCGCGCCGCGGTCCTGGACGCCCTCGGTCACCCCGACCTGGCTGACGTGGCCGCCCGGTGCCACGACCTGCGTGCACAGCTCGGACTGCCCGCACGGCTGTGGACCGAGACCGCCCTGCTTGACGTGCTGGCCGACGCCGTCCTCGAGCGCGGCATGGCCTCGGGCATCGCCGTCCCGGCGCTGCTGGAGTTGGCCGCCGACCCTGCCACCCGCAGCCCCGCACGCCTGGCCTGCCCGGGACCCTGGTGGGAGCTTCCCGCGACCGGCAGGCCAAGCGACGCCGAGAACGACGCGGCCTCGAACGAGCTGGCGTTGCTGGAGGCGCGGCTGGCGGAGGCGGACGGTGATCGGGTGCGGCTGCAGCGGCTGGCCCGTGAGCAGCTCAGGGCGGAGCGGCACCCGGTCACGCGCCTGGCGGTGGCCCGTCGCGCCTGCTCGCTGCTGCCATGAAACGTGGCGCGGCCGTCAGCGCCAGGCGCCCCGCCGGCAGGCCCGCGTCTCGGGGCGGCCCGCGGGCTGCACGCAGGTCCCGCTGTTTGATGAGTTCAATTGGGTGGTGTTCGGATGCATCAACTTCCGGGCACCGGCAACGGCACACCCGACGGCCCGCTCCCGTCGACCAGGGGTCGTCCAGGCGTTCCAGCGTTCTTGGCGGGCTACCAGCGGTGCGCGACGTCGACGACGATGCGAGAGCCAGCGCCGGGTCCGGGCAGGACGAGGACCCGGAACGGGAGCCGGGCTCTGGTCCCCAGCCCCAGGGTCATCTGCCCTTCGAAGTCGCCCGCCCAGGCCACCTGACGCAGCGTCCCGTGCCCGTCGACGTCCACGAGATCCGACCGTCGTCCAGGGGCGGGCACGAAGACAGCACTCCCTGTCCTGCCGTCGAAGCCGCTCCCGGTGATGACCTCGAGACGTGCACCGCCACGGACCGGCACCTCCGCACCGGAGCCGTCCATCGTGACCTTGTCGACGTACCGCACGGCGGCGAAGGCCGGTCCATCGATGACGACCCGGTCGAAGCACGCATGCCGCCCGGCTCGCACAGCTCGCGTCGGGGCGTCCGACGGCCCGCCTCGCGCTGCGGGCGGTGTCGACTTCGGAAGGGATCCCCACGTGACGTCGCAGCCGGCCACCGTGGCGGCTCGAGCCGGACCCGCTGCGACTGCGCTGAGACCGGCCGCGCCTGTCATGAGGAGAACCGCGGCGAAGGCCCGTCGTTGCCCGGCGCGTAACCGCATCCGCGGTCCCGTGTGGCGGGGCACGGGCAACGCCGCGGCGTCCGCCTGTCGCCGCAGCGCGCGCCGTGCCGTCCGCGTGATCGGGTGGGCAATCGGGTGGGTGGTCGCTGTTGTCGTGGTTGCTGTTGTCGTGGTTGCTGTCGTGGACCTCATCGCCGTTTCCCCTCAGGGCTGCCGAGCACCGTTGCTCGGATGTGCAGGTCACACGCGGACTGTCCGTGGCCATGAAAAAGTCCCCGCTGGTGGCCGGGTCTGAGTACCCGGTGGTGGCCAGCGTGTAGTCCCCGCTCCTCGCGTGTCCTGTCCAGGGCTGTGGGCCCTGCGCGGTGACGGTGTCGGTGCCAACCAGATCACCACTCACCGCGCAGGGGCTTCTATTGAAGAACGCGAGGGAACGGATGGACATCCTGGCCGCCTACCGGCAGGTGGGGAGCTATCGAGGTGCGGCCGCGATCTGCGGGACGACGCACAAGACCGTGAAGCGGGTCGTGGAACGGCATGAGGCGGGCGGGGCCGCTGCGCCGCGGCGGGAACGGGCTCGGAACTACGACCCGGTCCGGGAGGTGGTCGCCGAGCAGGTCGCCAAGACGCACGGTCGGATCTCCGCGAAGCGGCTGTTGCCGGCGGCGCGGACGGCGGGCTACGAGGGGTCGGCGCGCAACTTCCGGCGCCTGGTCGCGGCGCAGAAGGCGTTGTGGCGGCGGGGGAACCACCGCGGCCGGCGGCCGGCGGTCTGGACGCCCGGGGACACCCTGGCCATCGACTGGGGCGTGCAGGACGGCCTGCACGTGTTCTGCGCGGTCCTGGCCTGGTCACGGTTCCGGTTCGTCAGGTTCGCCGCCGACGAGAAGTCGACGACGACGCTGGGGATGCTCGCGGAGTGCTTCGAGGTCCTCGGCGGGGTCCCGGCCACGGTGCTGGCCGACCGGATGGGCTGCCTGAAGGCCGCGGTGGTCGCCGACGTCGTGGTCCCGACCGCGGACTACGTGCGGTTCGCCACGCACTACGGGTTCCGGCCCGACTTCTGCCGGGCCGCCGACCCTGAGTCCAAGGGGATCGTGGAGGCGCTGGTCGGCTACGCCAAACGCGACCTGATGGTCCCGCTCACGCTCCAGGACGACCTGCCGCAGGACTTGCCGGACAGGCTCGCGGCCGTGAACGAGCAGGCAGCCGGCTGGTGCGGTGAGGTCAACGCCGTCGTCCACTCCGAGATCTGCGCGGTCCCCGCCCAGCGGCTCGAGGTCGAACGAGGGCTGCTGAAGGCGCTGCCGTCGCTGCGGCCCGAGATCGGGGCCCGGCCGGTCACCCGCAAGGTCGACCGGCTGTCCTGCGTGCGGTTCGGCTCGGCCCGCTACTCGGTGCCCAACCGCTTGATCGGCGACACGGTGTTCCTGGCCGTCCTCGAAGGCCGGGTCCAGATCCTCGAACGCTTCACCGGTCACGGCACCGGTCATGGCACTGGTGAGGTGGTCGCTGAGCATCCGCTGGTCGCGCCGGGCGAGACGAGCATCCTGGACGAGCACTACGGGTCGTCGCGCCCGGACAAGCCTCGGCGGGCGCCGCGGGCCAGGACCGGCGACGAGCAGCGGTTCCTCGCGCTCGGCCCGACCGCTGGGGAGTTCTTGACCGGGGCCGCCGCGGCAGGGGTGGCGAACCTGGCCCGCGAGCTGCGCCAGATCCTCACCCTGCACGCCGCCCACGGCCCCGACGCCCTGCACGCCGCCCTGGCCAGAGCGGTCGAGTTCGGCCGCTGGCGCGCCGACGACGTGCGCTCCATCCTGGCCGCCGGCGGCGCCGCCCCCACCCCACGCCCCGCCGGACAGGCTCTCGTCCTGACGCTGCCATCTGCGCTCACGGCGCCGACCCGGTCGCTGGACGAGTACGCCATCAGCAACCTCGACAACCTCGCTCGTGGGACCAGCGCGACGGGTGGCGCGACAGGTGGTGAGTCACGGTGACGGCATCGGGGCTGCCGCCGCTGGCCGGCGACCTGGCCGAGGGGCTCAAGCGGCTGAAGATGGCCGCGATGCGCCAGCTCGCCCCCGAGCTGCTCGTCACCGCCAAGACCCAACGGTGGGCCCCGGAGGAGTTCCTGCGGACCCTGGTCGAGGCCGAGATCGCCGCCCGGGACGCCTCCAACGCCCGGACCCGGATGCGGACCGCGGCGTTCCCGGTGGCCAAGACCCTGGCCGAGTTCGACGTCACCGCGTCCTCGATCCCGCAGGCCACCTTCGACTACCTGGCCTCACTGGAATGGATCCGAGCCACCGAGAACGTCGCCCTGATCGGCCCGGCCGGCACCGGCAAGAGCCACATCCTGGTCGCCCTCGGGGTCGCCGCCGTCGAGGCCGGGCACCGGGTCCGCTACTTCACCGCCGCCGACCTCGTCGAGACCCTCTACCGAGCCCTGGCCGACAACAGCGTCGGCCGCGTCATCGAGACCCTGCTGCGCAACGACGTCGTCCTGGTCGACGAACTCGGCTTCGCGCCCCTGGACGACACCGGCACCCAACTGCTGGTCCGGTTCATCGCAGCCGCCTACGAGCGCCGCTCCCTGGGCATCGCCTCGCACTGGCCGTTCGAGTCCTGGGGACGCTTCCTGCCCGAACACACCACCGCAGTCAGCCTCCTCGACCGCCTCCTGCACCACTGCCACGTCGTCATCACAGACGGCGACAGCTACCGCATGAAACAAGCCCGAGCCCGCACCGGAGGAGGCCGCAAACCCAATTGATCAACCCCGAGGAGCGGGGACTTTCACCTGGCCACCAACGGGGACCACAACCTGGCCGTTGACAACGGACCGACCTCGTCCGGTTGGCAGGTCGCTCGTTGTCACAACGGATATCAGCCGAACGACTGACCCGGCGTCATGCCCTGCGCTTGCACCGTCGAACCTGGAGGGCTCTGCTCGTCGCTTCACGACGCCATGTATCTGTCGGTTGCCACCGCCGCTCTGCAGGGAGATCGTCCGCAATGGGTCTCCGCGATCCAGGTCCACATCGAACTGGCGCGTCGCTCACGGCACCGCGGGCTGGATCCGGGCGCGCAACGTCGCCGGCAGCGCCTCCTGCTCAGCACTGTCCTGCTGGCAACGCTCCTGGTCACGCTCGGGATCCTGATCGCAGCCGACGTCCTCGACGCGGCCGGCTTCGAGGACGTCACGGTGCTGCGAGATGCCGGCACGTACACCACGATCGCCCTGCTCGGAATGCTCGGGGCGCTGCTCAGCTTCTCTATCGGCGCGATGGCGTCCGGAGCGGACCGTCGCATCTACGAGCTGGCCAGCGGACGGTTCGCTGCCACCGCCGCGCGGATCCTCGTCGGCGCCGCAGCCGCCGTCGTCGTCGTCGCGACAGCGGTCCAGTCCGGGGTCGTCGGCCTGAACGGGGAGTGGCTGCCGATGCTGGCCGTGGCTGCGGGATTCAGCGAACGGCTGGTCAAGCGCATCATCGAGTCCCTCAGCGCCGACGCGGAGAAGCCCCGGAGCACCTCGAGCCGGGTCGCCAAGGATGACGCGGACCCGCCCGGGACGTGAGACCCAGCAGCTCGGCCTTGCAGTCGACGGCGCGGGGGGGGCGGGGTGGGCGTGACAGTGCGGTGACGCTCGTCGCGGACGCTGCAGTCATGGGCAGTTTCCCGGGTTCCCCGCGCACACTGCGCGGCGCGATCGTCGCGGTGGAGCCACGGAACCCGTTGTCCCGGATCGTTCTGTTCGGCTACAACCCGGACGAGGTGAGCCGCAGCCTGAAGCCCCGAGGGGCGGGTGCGGGACAGCAGGTCGGGCCTGGCGACGCGAACCGGATCTGGGGTGCACCGGTCGAGACGATCAGCATGACCGTCGAGGTCGACGCCACCGACCAGCTGGAGGCCGGCGACCCGGTTGCGGCGGCGTCCGGGATCGCGCCGCAGCTGTCCGCGCTGGAGATGCTGCTCTACCCGAGCAGCTCGCTGGTCATCGCGAACACCGCGCTGCTGCTCGCCGGGACGATCGAGATCCTGCCGCCCGAGGGGCCGCTCACCGTGCTCGTGTGGGGGCCCGGCCGTGCCGTCCCGGTGCACATCGACGGGCTCGAGATCACCGAGCAGGCGTTCTCACCGACGCTGGTCCCGACCCGGGCGTCGGTGCAGATCTCGGCAACCGTCCTGACGTACGACGACCTGCTCGTCACCAGCCCCGGCTACGCGCTGTTCCTCGTCCACCAGGTGCTCAAGGAGGCCCTGGCAGTCGTCGGCGGAGTCAGCGGGGCCATGAACGCGGTCGCGGACCTGGCCGGCGCCTGACAGGGATGGGTGGCTGAGATGGCGGGACGCAGCCGCTACGACGGGGCGCCGGTCGCCACCGTGCAGGTCGCCGACGGCGCGGGAACCTTGCGGGACGTCGCGTACCTGCTGGCCAGGACGCCCCGCGACCCCGGCGCCGTCATCCCGATGGCGTGGCACCGGGTCGGCGGCGACGACCGCGTGGACCTCGTCGCCGACCGGTACCTGGGCGACCCGCAGGCCTGGTGGCGGATCTGCGACGCCAACTCCGCGCTCGACCCGGACGCCCTCATCGGCCCCGACAACGAGGGCGCGGTCGTCGTCATCGGCGTCCCGGAGGCGTGAGATGGCGCTGCCCGGGCTCCTGCTCACCGTGCTGGCCGGACGCACCGTGCCGACCCCGCTGCCCGAACCCGTCCTCTCGCGGTTGCGGTCGGCCAAGGTCACCGAGACCGACAGCGAGCGGTCGGCGTTCAGCCTCTCCCTGGACGCCGGGCGCTCCGGCCCGCTGGCGGCGTTCGACAACCCCCTGCTGACCAGTTCCCCGCTCCAGGTCGGTGCGCGGGTCGCTCTCGTCGTCACGCTCGGCGCGGTCCCCACCGTGCTCTTCGACGGCATCGTCACCCAGACCGAGCTCACCCCGGGCGACCGGCCGGGCAGCGCGACCTTGGACGTCCAGGGCGAGGACGCCTCGTATCTGATGGACCTCGAGGAGCGCGACGTCGAGTACCCCGCCCTGACCGACTACCTGCAGGTGCTCGCGGTCCTCGCGCCCTACGCGGCGCAGGGGATCCTGCCGGCAGCGCTGCCCACGCCGGTCGCGGAACCGTCGCTGCCGACCGAGCAGGTGCCCGTGCAGCAGACCACCGACCTGCGGCACCTCGCGGCTCTGGCGGCCCGAAACGGTTACGTCGCCTACCTGATGCCAGGGCCGGTGCCCGGGACCAGCTCGTTCTACTGGGGCCCGCCGGTGCGGGTCGGGCTCCCGCAACCTGCCCTCTCGATCGACCTCGGTGCGCAGACCAACGTGCTGTCGGCCCCGACGTTCAAGACCGACTCGGTCGGCCCGGTGCAGGTGACGGGCACTGTGCAGGACCCGACGAGCGGGCAGTCCGTGCCCGTCCAGGCCCGCGCTGCCCTGCGCCCGCCGCTGGCCGCGGTGCCGCTGTCGGCGGTCACGGCGGTGCGGACCCGTCGGCTGCGGGAGAGCGGCACCGGGACGGCGACCGCCACCGTCCGCGCGCAGGCCGCCGTGGACGCCGGCGCGGACGCGGTGGTGGGCGAGGGCGAGCTGGACGGCGCCCGCTACGGGTCGGTCCTGCGCCCGCGCGGTCTCGTCGGGGTCCGCGGCGCAGGATGGTCCTACGACGGCCTGTGGTACGTGCGGCAGGTCGTCCACGATCTCGCGCCGGGGTCGTACCGGCAGAAGTTCGTGATCGCCCGTGAGGGTTACGGGTCGACGGTCCCGGCGGTGGTGGTGTGAGCACCTTCTTCGGCAAGTACCGGGGCACGGTCGTCAACAACGTCGACCCGATGCTGCGTGGTCGCGTGCAGGTGTCGGTCCCCGCGGTGCTCGGGGACGGGCGGATGAGCTGGGCCGAGGCGTGCGTGCCCTACGCCGGGGACCAGGTGGGGCTGTTCGCGGTGCCGCCGGTGGGCGCGAACGTCTGGGTGGAGTTCGAGGCCGGTGACCCGAACCACCCGATCCTCGCCGGCTGCTTCTGGGGCCAGGGGCAGGCGCCGGGCGACGGCCTGCCGACCACGAAGGTCTTCGCCACCGACGCCGTGACGGTCACCGTCGACGACCTGCCGGGCGCCGGCGGCCTGACTGTGGAGGTCGGCCCGCCGGCCGCCCCGGTGGCGATGCGGCTGGCGTGCACGGCCTCCGGTATCGAGCTGAGCATCGGTGCCTCGAAGGTGGTCCTGAGCTCCTCCTCGGTCTCGATCAACGACGGTGCCCTGGAGGTGGTGTGACGTGGCCGGGACCCTGGTCCAGCATGGCGCGTCGGTGCTGTGCACCCACGGCGGCCAGGCCAGCCCGACAGCGCCGAACCCGCGGGTGCGGCTCGGTGGCGCGTCCGCGGTGTCGCTCACGCCGCCGTGGACGGTCGCGGGCTGCCCGTTCCCGCCGAACTCCGGCGGCCCGTGCGTCACCGCGATGTGGACCGCGGGAACGGTCCGGGTGACCTCGATGCGGCAGCCGCTGGTCGTCCGGTCCGGGTCGGCCACGTGCACGCCGACCGCGGTGCCGCTGCAGGTCGCGGCCACCCAGGTGCGGGTGACGGCGTCATGAACGTCGCGCCCCGGGTCCATCTCGCGTCGCCGCCGGCACTGGACGGCCGCGGTCGCACCGGGCTGGCCGACGAGGACCGGTACCTGCGAGGCCTCGTCGAGCATGTGCTGTTCACCCGGCCCGGCGAGCGGGTGATGCGCCCGGACTTCGGCAGCGGCGTCGACGCCCTGGTCTTCGCTCCGGCCGGGGACGAGCTCGCCCAGGCCACCCGCGGCCTGGTGCACGGCGCACTCCAACGCTTCCTCGGTGACCTGCTGCGGGTCGAGGAGGTCACCGTCGTCGCCACCGACGCCCGGGTTGACGTCACCGTGACCTACTCGCCGCTTCGTGGCCCGGCCTCGGACCCGCCGCGGGTCGTCCAGGTCTCCGGCGGTCCGGGTGTCGCCCCGTCGAGCCAGGGGGCGCCGTGAGTGCGGTGCTGCCGGTCCTCGTCGACGGGATCGACCGCGAGGCCCGGCGAACCCTCGTGGAGGGGAGAGCGGATCTCGAGGGGATCGACTTCGTTGAGGTCGTCGCCAACGTCCGCGGCAGTCCCTCGCACGTCAGCGGCGCACCGCAGCAGCGCACACTGCTCGTCCACCTGCTCAACGGCGCGGTGTCCGACGAGTGGCACGGCGACCGGGTCCAGGTGCTCGGAGGGGTGCGGTCCGACCCGAGGGTGAACCCGGTCGACGTGGAGTGGGCCTACCCGGTGCCGGCGATGGTCGACGACGACGGGGCCCCGAGGGAGACGCTGCCGCCCGGGGTGACCGACCGCGACTGCCTGCTCGTGGACGCCGCTCTGCCGCGGCGGCCGGCAGCGCGCCGCCGCGTGCTCGTCGTCCGCACCACGTCGAGTGGGGACTGGTCGACGTACGTGCTGGCCCTGTTCGCCGCCGACGGGCGCGCAGTACCGCCCGGCTTCGACGGCCCGTTGTCGCTGGCACCGTTCAGCTTCACCGTCGACTGCCCCAGCGGCCTGGACTGCTGCGCCGGCGAAGCGGGAGAAGCGCTGCCGTCCGGGACCCCGCTCCAGGACTACCTGGCGCGGGACTACGAGGCTCTCCGCGGGCGCCTGGTGGACCGGCTCTCTGCGCTGATGCCGGGCTGGGCCGACCGCAGCCCGGCGGATCCCGTTGTCATGCTGGCCGAGCTGTTCGCGCATCTCGGCGACAGGCTCGCCTACTGGCAGGACGCCGTTGCGGTGGAGTCCTACCTCGGCACCGCCCGCCGGCGGACGTCGGTGCGTCGTCACGGCCGGCTGCTCGGCTACCACCTGCACGAAGGTTGCTCGGCCCGGGTGTGGCTCGCGGTCCGGACCGACGTGCCGACGACGTTGCCGGCCGGTGCGGCAGTGGCCGACATCGTGCCGTCCGGGGTGCCGCCGCTGCCGGTGGAGGCGCACAGCGCCGGCGCCGCGGTGTTCGAGACCGTGGCCGACACGGACCTGCGGCCGTCCCGCAACGAGGTCCCGCTGCATCCCTGGGGCGACCCGGCGCACGAGCTGCCGGCCGGAGTCACCTCGGCGTTCCTCGCGGCGCCGCTGGCGGACGGCGACCTCGGGCTGCGCGCCGGGGACGTCGTCGTGCTCGCCGACTACCCCGCCGCCGGGCCGGACAACCCGGCCGGCGGTCCGGTCGAGGCGGGCGACCCGGGCCGGCGGCAGGCGGTCCGCCTGGACCGCGACCCCGTCGTGCACGCCGATCTGCTGCGCCCGGACCTCGCTGTGCTCGAGATCCACTGGCACCCGGACGACGCCCTGACCCGACCGCTCACCGTCTCCGAGCCTGCCCCCGACGGCCGCCCCCAGACGCGAGCCGTGGCACTGGCGAACGTCGTGCTCGCCGACCACGGAGCCAGCGTCGGCCCGGAACCCCTCGACCCGCCGCAACCCACCCCCGGTCGGCCCTACGGGCCGCGGCTGCCGCGCAACGGCGTCGCGTTCGTCGACCCCGCCGGTTCGCTACTGCGGCCCGTCGACGACGCCGGAGCCGTCGCGCGCAGCGCTGCCGACCTCTCCCGGCCAGACCCCCGCGCGGCCGGTGCCGCGCTGGTCCTGGACGACGGCGAACGGTCCTGGACCGCCCAGTCGGACCTGATCGCCAGCGGCCGCACGGACGCGCACGTCGTCGTGGAGACCGAGCCGGACGGCGGTGCCCGCCTGCGCTTCGGGGACGGCCTGAACGGCCGCGCGCCGGGCAGCCAGTCCGCCGTCGTCGCGCGCTACCGGCTCGGTGGCGGTCGTGCGGGGGACGTCGCCGCCGGCCGGCTGACCCGATGGCTGCTGCGGGCGGACGGCGCGCCGGCGATCGACGGCGCCGTCGTCAGCGGCTGGAACCCGCTGCCCGCCAACGGTGGCAGCGACCCCGAAGACGTCGAGCCGGGCCGCAGGCTCGCGCCCGCCGCGTACCGTCGTCAGCTGCGTGCGGTCACCACGGACGACTACGCGGCCGCCGCCCAGACCGTTGCCGGTGTGCAGCGCAGCGTCGACCGACGACGCTGGGCGGGCTCCTGGTACGCCCACGAGGTCACCGTGGACCCGCTGGCCGCTCGCGCCGACGACCCGGCCGTCCCGCAGGCGGTCCAGGACCTGCTCGAGGTGTGGCGGCTCGCCGGCGTGGACGTCGAGGCGGCCCGGCCGGTGTACGTACCGTTGCTGGTCCGGGTCTTCGTGTGCGTCCTGCCCGGCTACGTCGCGGCCGACGTCGAGGCACAGCTGCTCGACGCTCTGTCCGCCCGTTCCCTCCCGGGCGGCGGCACCGGGCTGTTCCACCCCGACCGCTTCACCTTCGGTCAGCCGCTGTACGTCAGCGACGTCGTGGCGACGGCGATGGGCGTCCCCGGCGTCGCGTGGGCCGACGTCAGGACGTTCGCCAGGCTGTCGGACCCGCCGGCCGCGACGGCGGCCAACCTCGCGGCCGGGTCGGTCCGGGTGGCGGCGCGCGAGGTGCTGCGCTGCGGCACCGACCCGAACGACCCCGAGGCCGGCCGGGTCGAGATCGTGATCGGGGGGACGGGATGACGGCCACCGTCCCGGGCAGCAGCCCTCTCGACCCGCAGGAAGTCGTGGACGCCACCGCGAACCCGCCGGGGCAGCCGTCCCTGCAGCGCCGGACGGCGCCCCACCCGCTCGCACTGGCCCGGATGCGCGACCGGCTCGCGGGCCCCGGCCACGACCTCGCACTGCGCAGCCTGGCCCGGACCACGACGGACGACCCGGCGATCGCCCTGCTCGACGCGTGGGCGGTCGTCGCCGACACCGTGTCGTTCTACAACGAACGGATCGCCGACGAGGGCTTCCTGCGGACGGCGACCCAGCGCGGATCGGTCCGCGAGCTCGCCCGCACCCTCGGGTACGAGCTGCGTCCCGGGGTGGCCGCCCAGGTCGACCTGGCCTTCACGACCGAGACCGCTGCCGGCTCGGCCGACGTGGTCGTCGTCCCGGCCGGCACGCCCGTCCAGTCGGTCCCCGGGCCCGGCGAGCTGCCGCAGACCTTCGAGACCGCGGCCGATCTGGAGGTCCGGCCGGTCTGGAACCGGATCCCCGCCGTCGACTCCCGGCCGCAGACGATCGAGGCGGGCGACGCCTACGTGTGGGTCCGCGGCGCTGTCCCGGTCCGCCCCGGGGACACGGTCCTCGTCACCTTTCAGGGACTGTCCCTCGGTGGGCTCCTCGACCGCCCGCCCCTCGTCCGACACGAACTGCGGACGGCGCTCGACGTCGTCCCGGACGCCGACGGCCTCACCGGCTGGACCCGCCTGGACCTCGACGAGCCGCTCGTGCCCGCCGACGACCCGCTGGCGCTACTGCCACGCACCGCCGTCCAGGTGCACGCGTTCCGGCAACGGCTGCGCCTGTTCGGCTGGAGCGCGCCCGACCCGAACCTGCTCGTCGTCGACGGGCAGAACCCGCCCGGATCGGACGAGGCCGACCCGCTGCGGGTCGTGGACCCTGACGCCCCCGTGGGGGCCACATACGTGTGGACGAACTACGGCGTCGAGGACCCCCTGGACGTGGACGGCGACCACCCCGCGATCCTGGCGGGCAGCTGGGTCGCGCTCGCGCAGCCGGGCCTCGCACTGCCGTTCCTCGTGGGCGGCGTCGAGCCGGACGGGGCATCCGACTTCGCGGTCAGCGGGCCGGTCACCCGGGTGGACCTGGCCGCGGATCCCGACCTGGGCGCGTTCTCGCGTCGGCAGGTCGTCGTCCACGCCGTCTCCACGCCGCTGCTGGCGGCCGACGAGCCGGACACGACCGCGTTGGATGGGACGGTCCTCGTCCTGCAGGCGAGCGACCCGCTGCTGCCGCCCGGCCGCCGGGTGCTGCTCACGGGCATCGACGACGCCTCAGCGGCCCCCAGCACCGTCGCGGTGGAGGTGGTCGACTGTGTCCGCTCCCCGGACGGGCTGACGATGGCTGCCACCGTCGCCGGGCCGCTCCCGGCGCTGCGCAGGCAGGGCCTGGTCGTCCTGGGGAACATCGCCACCGCGACGCACGGCGAGTCTGTGGCCCAGGTGCTCGGCAGCGGGGACGGCCGGACCTCGTTCCCCACGTACCGACCGCGCCGAGCCCCCCTGACCTACGTGCGGGCCACCACGCCGGACGGGGCCAGTGCCGAGCTCGTCGTCCGGGTGGACGGCGCCCAGTGGCAGCAGGTGGAGAGCCTGCTGGACGCCGGTCCCGACGACCGGGTCTACGTCGTGCGCCAGGACGAGGACGGGGCGGTCCGGGTGGTCCTCGGGGACGGCGTGCACGGCGCCCGCCCCGCGACGGGGACGGAGAACGTCACCGCCACCTACCGGGTCGGGATCGGCGAGGCGGGGGCCGTCGCCGCGCGTAGCGTCAGCCTGCTCCTGCGCCGCCCGCTCGGGATCCGCGAGGTCACCAACCCGGTCGCCGCCGCAGACTGGGCACCTGCAGAGGCCCTCGAGGAGGCCAGGGCCAACGCGCCGCTGCGCGTGCGGACGCTGGGCCGCGCGGTCTCGGTCGCCGACCACGAGGACTTCGCGTGCAGCTACGCGGGCGTCGGCCCGGCGCGCGCCGACCTTCTCTGGGACGGCCGGGCGAACCGGGTCCTCGTCACGGTCCTGGGATCGCAGGCCACCGACCCGGGCCAGGACCTGGTCGACGACCTGCACGCAGCCCTCGACCTCGCCCGGGACCCGGGTGCACCGCTGAGCGTGACCGCCGGCCAATGGACCTGGTTCGGGCTACGGGTCGAGGTCGCCCACGACCCCGCCTTCGAGCGGCTGGCTGTGCTCGACGCGGTCGTCACGGCGCTGCAGACCGCGTTCGGTGCCCCGGCCCGGTCGTTCGCGGCGCCGGTGACCAGCGCTGCGGCGCTCATGGTCGTCCGGTCCGTGCCCGGGGTCACCGCCTGCACCGTGCCCCGGCTGTTCGGCCTGGCCGCCCTGCCGCCGCCACCGGCCCCGCCCCCGCTGCCCGCCGACGACCAGGGCCGGGACGTGCTGACGGCCCTGCCCGGCCGCTACGCGAACGGCGTCCTCGCCGCCGCGCAGCTGCTCGCCCTCGCCGACGGCGCCGTCCAGGTCGGAGTGATGTCCCCGTGAGCCTGCTTCCACCCACCGACGCGGCGCAGCGGGTGCTCGCGCTGCTGCCGGTGCACGTCCGGGCCCGTGACGAGGAGTCCGGCGGCCTGCTCGCCGCTCTCGTCGACGCGGTCGCCGGCGAGCTCGACGTCCTCGAGCGCGACATCGATGCCCTGTACGCCTCGTGGTTCGTCGAGACCTGCCCCGAGTGGGTGGTGCCCTACCTCGCCGACCTGGTCGGCGTCACCGACCTGCCGCCGGACCTGCCCGGCGTGACGAGCCGACGCGCGTTCGTGGCGAACACGATCAGGTACCGGCAGGGCAAGGGCACCGTCGCGGTGGTCGAACAGGTCGCCCGGGACGCCTCCGGCTGGCCGGCGAGGGCGGTCGAGTCCTACCGGCTGCTGGCGGCCACCTCCCACGTCAACCACGTCCGGACCGACCGGCCGGCCACCGCCGCGGTACGGACCCCGGTCGGTGCCGCCGGCCCGCTCGAGCTGCTGCCCCCGGCGGTGGCCCAGGGCGCGCTGCACTGCGTCGCGCACACGGCCGAGGTCCGCCAGATCGCCTCGGGCCGAGGCCTCTACGGCATCCCCGCCGTCGGTGTCTTCCTCTTCCCGCAGCAGGTCCACGAGCTCGACGCCGTCGCGGCGTCGCCGCCCGCGGCCGGCGGGGAGGGCTGGTCGGTGCACCCGCTCGGGCTGGCGTCACCCTTGTTCGCGGTGCCGTTGGTGGAAGCACGGATCGAGCACCTGGCCACCGAGGCGGACCTGCCGGTGCCGCTGCGGCCGCGGCGGCTGCTGGCGTTGCTCGTCGCGGCCCGCGAGGCCGCCACGCAGGGGCAGGCCGGCGGTGACGTGCTGCCGGTCGGGATCCGGGTCGACGGCGAGGATCTGGACGCCGAGCGGATCCGGGTGCACCGGCTGGAGGACCTCGGGACGGACGCTGCCGGCGCCGCGCTGCCGGGGTGGCAGGTAATGGTCGACGCCGTCGCCGGACGGCTGCACACCTTCCGGGACGGGCTCGGCGCGGACCCGGAGTCCGTGCAGGTGCGGTACAGCTACGGTACGACGGCGGACGTCGGTGCCGGCGGCCACGACCGCACCCTGGTCCACGAGCAGGCACTCGCGGACGACCCCTACCGCGGCGACCCCGCGCGCGGCGGTCCCGGCGTGACGGCGCAGTACGCCGTCGTGGCCGGCACCGCGCCCGATCCCGGCGCCCTGACGACCTCAGGTCTGGCCGAGGCACTCGACATCGCCCAGGACGCGTGGGCCGGGGACGACTCACCGGCAGGAGGCACCTACGTCGTGGCCGTCGGCGACAGCGCCCGGTACCCGGTGTCGGAGGCAGACGCTCCCGACCTGGCGGTGGCCGTGCCCGAGGCGACCCGGCTGGTCGTCGTCGCCGCGGCGTGGCGGCCCCGGACCGTAGGCTCCGACGAGGTGCTGCCGCCGGTGGTCGGCACCTACGACCCGCAAGGACTGCGGCCACGGCTGCGCGGCGACGTCACGGTGACCGGTGCCGGCGGCAGCAGCGTCGTGCTCGACGGGCTGGTGATCGAGGGCGACCTCGTCGTGGCACCCGGCGCGCTGGGATCGCTGACCCTCAGCGGGTGCACGGTGGCCGGCACGGTCCTGGTCGGCGAGGGGGTCGTGACGAACCCCGGCATCGTCGTGCGCGTCGTCCGTTCGCACTGCGGCGCGGTCGTCCTCGGGCCGGCCGCCGCCACCCTTGAGGTGGTCGAGAGCACGCTGGACGCGGCGGGTGCCGACGTGGTGGTGGGCGCCGGACTGCACCTGTCCGTCGACGGGTCGACGATCGTCGGCGCCGTGCAGGTCCGCACACTGGCAGGGTCGAACGCAATCCTGGACGGCCGCGTCGTGGTGGAGAACCGCCAGGCGGGATGCCTGCGCTACTCGTTCGCGCAGCGGTCGTCGCGGGTACCGCGGCGCTACCGGTGCAGCCCGTCGCCGACCGCCGACCCGGGCACCCGGCCGGCGTACGTCTCGACGGACCGGGGGTCGCCCGCCTACCTGGCGCTGGCCCCGGGGTGCCCGCCGGAGATCGCCGAGGGCGGCGAGGGCGGCGCCGAGATGGGCGTGCACCACCACCTCGGCCGCCCGGTGCGGGTCGGCGCGACGACCCGGCTGCTCGCGCCGTACATGCCGGTCGGACTGGAGCTCGGGGTCCGCGCGCCGGTCGCCCGAAGGAGGAGCTGACATGCAGGGGGACTTCTCGCGCAGGACGTTCGACGCCGCGGACCGGTACCGCGCGGTGCTGCTGCAACAGGGGCGGGTGGTGCTCGACGCCGACCTCAACGAGCAGGCCGAGATCACCACCCATCACGACGAGGCCCGCGTCCGCGACATCGTCGGTCGCAGCGGCGGTCCGGCACCGAGGGGCGGTGCCCCCGGGCCGTTCGCGATCGTCGGGCCGAGCAGCACGGCGGGCAGCGGCTGGCGCTTCGCGGCCGAGGAATGGGCGGACCTGCGAGTCACCGGCGGCACCTACTACGTGGACGGCGTCCTGGTCGAAGGGCTCGACCCACCGACCGGCGGGTACCGGCTCGCCGACCAGCCGTTCCTGCCCGCAGTCTCCGTCGACGACGTCCACGACCCCGGACTGGCCGAGCCGGCCGCCGACGGCCGCTACGCGGCCTACCTCGACGTCTGGCAGCGGCAAGTTACCTTCGACGAGGACCCCTCGCTGCTGGAGTCCGCCCTCGGCGGCCCTGACACCACGACCCGCTCCCAGACCGTCTGGCAGGTGCGACTGCTCCCGGTCCGCGACGACGACCGGTGCTCCGACCTGCACGCGCAGGCGGCCGCGCCGCGGGACCCGCGCCGGATGGCGGCCGAGCTGGCCCCGCCGGACGCGACCGCGGACCCGTGCGAGATCAGTGCCTCCGGCGGCTACCAACGGCTGGAGAACCAGCTCTACCGGGTGCAGGTCCACGACGGGCCCGACCCGTCCTCGGCGACCGCACCCGACGGGACCGTCCTGTGGTCGCGGGACAACGCAAGCGTCGTCGCCGGAATCGACGCGATGACGGTCGTCGACGCGACGGACGCCGTCCTCACCCTGGACCGCCTCGGCCGCGACGACGAGCTGTCGCTGCGCGCCGGCCAGCTCGTCGAGGTCACCAGCCGCGACCGCGAACTGCGCGGGCTGCCCGGCTTCCTCGCCGACGCAGGTACCCCTGACGGGTTCGACCTGCCCGTGACCTGGCGCGGCGCCGGCCCCGACTCGCTCGCAGCCCTCGGCGCGGTCCCGGTCGCGCGCCGCTGGGACGGCGGCCCGCTACCGATCAAGACCGCCCTCACCCCGCTCGAGGGCGGGGTGGAGGTGCGCTTCCCGGCCGGCGGCCGGGCCCGGACCGGTGACTACTGGCAGATCCCGGCCCGCACCGTCCGGCTCGCGTACGGGCTGACCCAGGTCAGCGGCACGATCGAGTGGCCACCGACGGCCGGGGACGACGTCGAGCAGCCCCCCGCAGGGCCCGTGCACCACGTCTGCCCGACCGCGGTCCTCGAACGCGCGGGCGGCCGGTGGTCGCTGGAGTCGGACTGCCGGCTGCTCTTCCCCGCCCTCACCGATCTCGTCACCCTCGACGAGGTCGGCGGTGACGGGCAGGAGGGGGGGCCCGGCGACGCGCTGCGGCAACCGGAC
>JACRAB010000367.1 GCA_016213575.1 Actinomycetota bacterium | reverse complement strand
GTCGTCGCGGCCCTCGACGGCGCCGACGTGCTCTGGGTCGAGACGCCGTCGAACCCGCTCGTCGAGGTCGCCGACCTGCCGGCGCTCGTCACGGCCGCGCACGCACGCGGCGTCCTCGTCGTCGCGGACAACACGTTCGCGACGCCGCTCGTGCTGCGTCCCCTCGACCACGGCGTGGACGTCGTCGTCCACTCGGTGACGAAGTACCTCGCCGGCCACTCCGACGTCGTCCTCGGCGCCGCCGTCACCCGCCGCCCGGACCTGCTCGCCCGGCTCGCGACGGACCGCACCGTCCGCGGCGCGATCGCCGGGCCGTTCGAGGCCTACCTCGCGACGCGCGGGATCCGCACCCTCGCGCTGCGGGTCGAGCGCGCCCAGGCGAACGCGGTCGTCCTCGCCCAGCGGCTCGCCGGGCACCCGAAGGTGTCGCGGGTCCGGCACCCGTCGTTGCCCGACGACCCCGGGCACGCCCGCGCCGCCGCCCAGATGCAGGGCTTCGGCGCGATCGTCTCGGTCGAGGTGCACGGCGGCGGGGACGCCGCGGAGCGGTTCGCGGACGCCGTCCGGCTCTGGCTGCACGCGACCAGCCTCGGCGGCGTCGAGTCGTCCCTCGAGCGGCGCCGCCGCTGGCCCGCCGAGGCCCTCACCGTGCCGGAGGGGCTCGTCCGGCTGTCGGTCGGGATCGAGGGCGTCGAGGACCTGTGGGCCGACCTGGCCCAGGCCCTCGACGCCCTCTGAGCGACCCGCGGGTCAGCCGATCGGCATGACCCGGGCGATCCGCACGCTCGTCGCCGTCGACCCGGCCCCCGGGTAGGCGACGCTTCCGTCCGGGTAGGCCTTCCACGCCTGGAAGTCGTGGTCCCTGACGTCCACGGCGAACTGCGCACCGACGGCGGCACCGGTGCCCGCGTCGTAGACCCGGGCGGCGGTCGCGCTCCCGGACTCCCACGCGAGCAGCATCTTCGAGCCGCTGTAGGACACCAGGTGCGGATGGCTCGTCGCTGCCCCGGGGACCACCGTCTCATCGGACGCCCCCGTCGAGAAGTGCTCGATCCGGGCGGCACCGCCCTGGCTCCACGCCGTCCAGTACCCGGCGCGGCCGGAGGCGAGCACGAGGTCGCCGCCGAAGAGCGTCCCGTCGCAGGTGCCCTGGGCGACCGTCCGGTACGGGTTCGGCTGCGCGATCCGGCAGTTGTTGTCCGTCGTGCAGACCATGGCGAACCGGCTCGTCCGCGGGTCCCAGACGATCCGGGACTGCCAGGCGTGGCTGCAGCCGACCTCGAAGCTGTCGTGCCCCGCGAGCAGTGCGCCGCCCGGGCCAACGACCTGCATCCGGTCGCCCTCGTGGATGTCGATGCAGCTGCCGTTCTGCACGGTGATGGCGACGCCGAAGTACGCGGCGTAGTTCGTGCCGTCGAAGGCGAGCCGGCCGTGGTGCTGGTACCACCAGACGAACCGGGCGCCGTTGTCGTAGCCGCCGCGGCTGCTCGTGAGGTTCGTGACCTGGGTGGCCCAGACCTGGCGGCCGGCGTTGTCGAACCGGATCATCCACATCGTCCGCACCGGGCTCGACGTCCCGCCGCACAGCGTGCCGCTGCCCTGGTTGCCGCTGCGCGTCACGAGCAGGACGCCGCCGTCCGCGTCGGCCGCGACGTCCTGCAGGTCGAGCCCCTCGAACGTCGTCGGGGTGCCGACGAGCCGGTCGTCGCAGCCCAGCCGGCCGAGGTGCACCTGCTGGTCGGTGCCGAGCCAGGCCAGCCACGACGTGCCGGACGGCGTCGACGCGACCGCCATCGGGAGCGGCTCGGTGTCGCCCTCGCGGCCGTAGCCGGTCACGGCGCTGCCGACGTTGACCTCGGTGACCCGCGTGACCGGCGAGGCGCCGGCGGGGCGCACGCACTCGCCGGACGACGTGGGCGTCACGGTCGGGGTCGGGGTCGCGGTGGCCGTCGGGCTCGCGGTGGCGGTCGGTTCGGGGGTGGGCGTCGCCGTCGGGCCCGGGGTGGCCGTGGCGGTCGGCGTCGGCGTGGGGGTCGGCGTCGGCGTGGGCGTCGGGGTGGCCCCGAGCAGCTCCACGACGACGTCGTCGAAGGTCGCTGCGGCCCGCGAGGTCATGAGGCCGACCCGGCCGGCCGGGGCCCGGCCGGGCGCCGTCCCGGCGGCCACCTGGGCGCCGTCGACGAGCGCGCGCAGCGCCGTGCCGCGGGCCTCGAGGGTGAGCGTGTGGCGGCCCGCGGCCACCGGGGCGAAGCCCACCGTCGTCACCCGGGCCCCCCGGACCACCTCGAGCCGCGCCGTCCCGCCGGCCGTGAGGGCGAGGCGGGCGAACGTCGTGCTGCCCGCGGCCCGGGCGAGCACCGCTGCCGACCCGTCCGCCGCGCCGGCGTCGACGCGCACGCTCGCCGTGACGGAGTAGTCGGTCCACGCGGTGGAGCCCCTGAAGACCCGGGCCCGGACGACGTCCGTGCGGGACTGGGTCAGGGCGCCGTCGACGACCTGCCAGCGACCGCCGGCGCGCGACCAGCCGGAGAGGCCGCCGTCGAAGGAGTCCGACAGGAGCGTGGCCGCCTGCGCCGTCCCGACGAGACCGAGCAGGGGCACGCCGCCGAGGACGGCGGCGACCACGGTGCCGGCGCCGACGAGGGCGACGCGGCGGCGCCGCCGCCGGGTTCGCAGGGGGACGGCCGCGCGAGGGCCGGTGCGGTCAGGGAGCATGCGGGATCAGGCCTTCCCGGACGCCGCGACGGGCGCCGCTGCCGACAGGCCGCCCCGGGCGGGGCGGTTCCGTCGACACGTCGCACGGCGGTGCGGGGAGGTTGCCGCTACGCGAGCTCGAACTTGCGCGGCCGCCCGAGCAGGCGGGCCGCCATCTCCGCGACCGGCAGCCCCTCGTGGACGGCCGCGACGACCTGCTCGGCGATCGGCATGTCGACGCCGTGCGCCCGGGCGAGCTCGAGGATCGACCGGCAGGACTTCACGCCCTCGGCGGTCTGGCTTGTCCGCGCGACGACCTCGGCGACCGACAGCCCGCGGCCCATCTCGACGCCGAACGTCCGGTTCCGGGACAGCGGCGACGCGCACGTCGCGACGAGGTCGCCGAGACCCGCGAGCCCGGCCATCGTCGCGGGGTCCGCGCCGAGCGCGTGCCCGAGCCGGGTCGTCTCGGCGAGGCCACGGGTGATGAGCGAGGCCTTCGTGTTGTCCCCGAAGCCCATCCCCTCGGCGATGCCGACGGCGAGCGCGATGACGTTCTTCACCGCTCCCCCGAGCTCGACGCCGACGACGTCGGTCTGGGTGTACGGGCGGAAGTAGGGGGCCGAGCACGCCGCCGCGACCCGGTCGGCGACGGCGAGGTCCTCGCACGCGACGACGGTCGCGGTCGGCTGCCGGGCGGCGATCTCCTTGGCGAGGTTCGGCCCGGAGACGACGACGACCCGTTCCGGCCCGACCTGCGCCGTCTGCGCGACGACCTCGCTCATCCGCTGCATCGTGCCGAGCTCGACACCCTTCATGAGGCTCACGAGGACGGCGTCGGGCGCCAGGTACGGCAGCCAGCCCTCGAGGTTGCCCCGCAGCGTCTGCGACGGGACCGCGAGCACGACGATCCCGGCGCCGTCGAGGGCCTGCGCGGCGTCCGTGGTGGCGGTCATCGTCGTGGGCAGCCGGACGTCGCCGAGGTAGGCGCTGTTGCGGTGCCGCTGCGAGACCTCCTCGCAGACCTCGGGCCGGCGGCCCCACATCGAGACCTGCGCCCCGGCGTCCGCGAGGACGATCCCGAAGGTCGTCCCCCAGGAGCCGGTCCCCATGACGGCGACCTTCGTCGTGCCCGTCGTCCGCGCGGTGCCTGTCATCCGGCCTCCCGTCCGTCGGTCGCGTCGCGGCCGTCCCGGGTCGGGTCGCCGATGCGCGGCTGGTCGTGCTCACGGGGGTCCCACCGGCGTTCCGGCGGCTGCTCCCCGCGCAGACGGCCGAGAAGCAGCGCGACCGCGTCCAGGATCGTGTCAGTCGCAGCCTTCAGTGTCACGGCGTCGACGGGCAGGCCCGCGTAGGCGGACAGGTCCACCGGCGGTCCGGCGAGCACGTGGACGGTCGTGCGCGGCAGCAGCCGGGGCCGGCGAGCGTAGGGCCACATGATCTCCTGCGGCCCCCACTGCGCCACGGGGACGACCGGGCAGCCGGTCGTCAGGGCGATCCGGGCGGCCCCGGTCTTGCCGACCATCGGCCACAGGTCGGGGTCGCGGGTCAGGGTCGCCTCGGGGTAGACGACGACGCAGTCGCCCTCCTCCACCGCCGCCACGGCCGCGGACAGCGCCCTGCCGGCGTCGGCGCTCTCCCGGTACACCGGGATCTGCTGGGCCGCGGTGACGATCCGGCCGAGCACCGGGATCCGGAACACCGCCTCCTTGCCGAGGAAGCGCGGCGGGATCCCGTTGTCGTAGAGGAAGTGCGCCAGCGTCAGCGGGTCGGCGTAGCTGAGGTGGTTGGACGCCACGACGAAGCCGCCGTCGCGCCGCAGGTGCTCGGCGCCCTGCCAGTCCCGCCGGGTGAAGGCCAGCAGGGGCGGCTTGGCGATCGCCGCGGCGAGTCGGTAGGCGGGGGCGTAGCGGCGGGCGGTCACGCGTCCTCCGGGGCGGGGGCGGGGTCGGCGCTCATCCTCTCCCCCGCCTCGTCGGGTGTCGAGCCACCGGTGCGAGGATCGGACCATGAGTCCCCGCCGGCGTCGCTGGACGGTGGTCGTCCCCCTCAAGGGCGGCCCCGGCGCCAAGTCCCGCCTCGGCGGCCCGCCCGGCCTGGCGGCCGCGCTCGCCCTGGACACCCTGGAGGCCGTCGTCGGCGCCCCGGGCGTGCGGTCGGTCGTCGTCGTGACGTCGGACGACGGGACGGCGGCCCACGCGCGGCTGCTCGGCGCCCGGGTCGTCGCGGAGTCCGCGCCCGGCTCGGGGCTGCTCGCCGCCGTGAAGGACGGGCTCGCGGCCGCTCCGGACGAGCACGTCGCCGTCCTCCTCGGCGACCTGCCCGCGCTGCGCCCCGCCGACCTCGGCGCGGCGCTCGACGCCTGCCGCCGGGCGCTGCGGGACGCGGCCTGCGCCCTCGTGCCGGACGCCGACGGCACCGGCAGCGTGCTCCTGGCCGGCCGCCGGCCCGGCGACCTCGACCCGGCGTTCGGGCCGGGCTCGGCCGCCGAGCACGTGCGGCGCGGCGCCGTCCGGCTCGACCTGGACCTGCCCCGGCTGCGCCGCGACGTCGACACGGCGGCCGACCTCGGGGCGGTCCTGGCCCTGGGCGCCGGACCGCGGACGCGGGCGTGCACCGACGACGTCCCGAGCCACGCCCGCCCCTGACCCGCCCGGCCCGGCTGCCCTACCCTGGGCCCGTGCAGGCCACCGTCGCGCGTTTCGACGCGAAGTCCGTCTCCGGGGACGTCGTCACGGACGACGGCTACGTGCTGCCGTTCGGGCCCGAGGCCTTCGGCACGAGCGGGCTGCGCCACGTGCGCCCCGGGCAGCGCCTCACGGTGGCCGTCGAGGGCACCGGCGCGGACTGCGTCGTCGTCACGATGCGCCTGGAGACGGTCGGCGTCGTCCCCACCCGCCGCTCCCTCCCCTGACCCCCCCGCGGGTGTCAGACGGCGGCGGGGACAGGGATGGCGGCCGGGGTGCGCTCGTAGTTGGCGCCGAGGGCGTCGAGCTTGGCCTGGAAGTGCTCGTAGCCGCGGTCGATGAGGCCGATCCCCCGCACGTTCGAGGTGCCCTCGGCGGCGAGCGCGGCGATGAGGTGGCTGAAACCGCCGCGCAGGTCGGGCACGGTGATGTCGGCGGCGTGCAGCTTCGTGGGGCCGGAGATGACCGCGGAGTGCATGAAGTTGCGCTGCCCGAAGCGGCACGGCAGCCCGCCGAGGCACTCCCGGTAGAGCTGGATCTGGGCGCCCATGTCGCGCAGCGCGTCGGTGAACCCGAACCGGTTCTCGTAGACCGTCTCGTGGACGATCGACACCCCGGTCGCCTGGGTGAGCGCGACGACGAGCGGCTGCTGCCAGTCGGTCATGAAGCCCGGGTGGACGGCGGTCTCGAGGACGAGCGAGTTCAGCTCGCCCCCGGGGTGGCTGAACCGGATGCCGTCGTCGCCGACGTCGAGCAGCCCGCCGACCTTCCGGAAGACGTTGAGGAACGTCATCATCTCGAGCTGGCGGGCCCCGAGGACGGTGATCTCGCCGCGGGTGGCGAGGGCCGCGCAGGCCCACGACGCGGCCTCGATCCGGTCCGGCAGGGCGCGGTGCGTGAAGCCGCCGAGCCGGTCGACGCCCTCGATCCGGATGACCCGGTCGGTGTCGACGCTGATGATCGCGCCCATCTTCTGCAGCACCGCGATGAGGTCCATGATCTCGGGCTCGATCGCGGCGTTCCGCAGCTCGGTGACGCCCTCGGCGCGGACGGCGGTGAGCAGCACCTGCTCGGTCGTGCCGACGCTCGGGTACGGCAGGTCGACCTTCGTGCCCTGCAGCCGCCGCGGCGCGCTGAGCCGGATGCCCGCGGCCTGCTTCTCGACGACGGCGCCGAACTGGCGCAGGACGTCGAGGTGGTAGTTGATCGGCCGGTCACCGATCCGGCAGCCGCCGAGGTCGGGGATGAACGCCTCGCCGAGCCGGTGGAGCAGCGGGCCGCAGAAGAGGATCGGGATGCGGCTGGACCCTGCGTGGGCGTCGATGTCGGCGACGTGGGCCATCTCGACGTCCGTCGGGTCGAGGAGGAGGTCGCCGTCGAACTCCTCGGCGACGGTCACCCCGTGGAGCTCGAGCAGCCCGGTCACGACCCCGACGTCACGGATGTCCGGGACGTTCCGCAGGCGCGACGGCTCCTCCCCGAGCAGGGCCGCGACCATCGCCTTCGAGACGAAGTTCTTGGCCCCGCGCACGGTGATGGTGCCGCGCAGGGGGGTGCCTCCGTGGACCGTGAGGACGTCATGCATGCAGTCATCCTGACGCACGCGGCGGGCCACCCAGAAATCCGGGTGGCCCGCCGCGTGGCGTGCCGGTGGTGCCTTGACGGTTCCTTGACGGTCCCGTCGCCGTGCGAGGTGGTGCGGACGGACCGGTGGTCCGCCGGTGCAGACGGTCGGAGCGTCAGGCCTTCTTGGCCGGCGTGCGCTTGGCCGGGGCCTTCGCCGCGGTCTTCGCCGGGGCCTTGGCGGCCGTCTTCGCCGGGGCCTTGGCCGCCGCGCGGACCGGGGCCTTCGCCGCGGTCTTCGCCGGGGCCTTCGCGGCCGTCTTCGCCGGCGCCTTGGCGGGAGCCTTGGCGACGGTCTTGGCGGCCGTCTTGACCGGGGCCTTGGCCGCCGCGCGGACCGGGGCCTTC
>JACRAB010000366.1 GCA_016213575.1 Actinomycetota bacterium | reverse complement strand
CGGAGTGTGTAATCGGCTTGCTGCTGCTCAGTGACGCGGCCCCAAATCAGTTTTTCTTCTGGCATGTCTGGCGGCGAGGCATTCCACCCGTACTCATTGATCCAGATGGCCTTGTTGGTATCGCCATGATCCTCCATCACCTTGCGTGCCAGAGCGACGCGCGAAAAATTTAGTTTGCTCCGATCGGGAGGATCTTCTGGTGCTGCACGCAGCCCGAACGCGTTCGCGGAGAGCACCGCGGCGTAGCCGACCGCCGTCGGCTGCAGCCCGACCCGGGTCGCGACGAGGCCGCCGACGATCGCGGGCAGCGAGAACGACAGGTACGCCGCGGTGAAGACCGCGGCGAGCAGCTCGCCGCGGCGGGCCGGGTCGGCCCGGACGACGAGCGAGCGGAAGGCGCCGAGGCACGCCGAGCCGAAGCCCGCCCCGGAGACGAACGTGCTCGCGAGCAGCCCGGTCGCCGTCCCGCCGGCGATCGAGGCGACGCTGAGCAGCAGGCCGGCCAGCAGCATCACCGTGCCGGCCTGCATCATCCGCTCCGGCGTCCGGGTGTTGAGCACAAGGCAGGCCGCGGCCCCGGACACGCAGAGCACCGCCGGCAGCGCACCGCCGAGCAGCCGGTCGCTGCTGCCGGCGAGGCTGAGCACGAGCGAGGGCCCGAGCGAGAGGTAGAAGCCGCCGAGCCCCCACGTCGAGACGAGCACCGGCAGCGCGGCCCAGAACGCCGGCCGCACCGCGCGCGGCACGCTGACCCGGGGCCGCAGGCTCACCGGGCGGCGCGTCGTCGCCCCCGGCACGAGCACGGCGGTGGCGACGGCGCTGCCGAGGAGCAGGACGACGAGGACGGCGTACGTGAGGTGCAGCGGCGCCGGTGCGTACTGGACGAGGGCCCCGGCGCCGACCGCGCCGAGCGCGAGCCCGACGGACGGCGCCAGCGCGTTGACGAGCGGCCCGATCGTGGACAGCCGCGGCTGCAGGTCGAGCAGCGCGGCCGCCGCGGCGGCCGTGACGAGGCCGGTCGCCACCCCCTGGACGACGCGCGCGGCGAAGAGCCAGCCGACGCCGTCCGCCGCGAAGAAGATCCCCATCGCGACGGCCTGGATGCCGATCCCGGCGAGGAGCACGGGCCGGCGGCCCACGGCGTCCGACAGCCCGCCGCACGTGAGCAGGACGGCGAGCAGCGCGATCGCGTAGACCGCGAAGACGGCCGTGAGGGTCGTCGGGGAGAACTGCCAGCGGCTCGCGTAGAGCGCGTACATCGGGCTCGGCGCGCTGGCCCCGGTGAGGAACAGGGTGAGGACGACGGCGACCGTCCAGAACGGCACCGCCGAGCGTGGCTGGTGCGCGTGGTCGGCCTCGCTCATCCGCGTCCCTCCGTCGGGGCCGCACGACACCGGCCGAACGACGACAACCGCGCCCCGGCCCGTTCTCTTCCGGGCGGGGCGCGGTCGCCGTGCGGGCCGGGCGGCCGGCGACGGGTCAGCCGGCGGACGTCGGCAGGAAGAACTCCAGCGGGATGCCGTCCGGGTCACGGAAGTTCAGGTGCCAGCCGAACGGCGAGGCCTCCACGCCGGACGTCTCGACCCCGAGCGTCGTGAGCCGCTCGCGCCAGGCGTCCAGCTCGGCCCGGTCGGCGCAGACGAACGCCACGTGGTCGAGCCCGACGTGCTTCTCGCTGAACCGCTCCCGGTCGACGGCCGGGTCCTGGCGCAGGTCGATGGCCTGCCCGTCGGGAGACATGTAGACCTGCATCGGTGCCGGCTCGGTGAACTCCGCGACCTTCGCGAGCCCGAAGAGCTCCTCGTACCAGGGCCCGCTCCGCGTGATGTCGGTGACGCTCAGCGCGACGTGCTGGAGATGCATCTGCGGCATGGCGGCCGCCTCCTCGCCGAGCCCGTGGCGGCGTCGGGGCGGGTGCCCCGGACCGGCCGCCGCGGACCCTTCCGGCGTACACCCGCGCCCGGCGGGGCGACCCGGGCCCTCTGGCCCGACGATCACCCGGCGCCTCGCGGCCGCCCGCTCACTCGGTGCGGTCGAGGATCTCCCGGACCAGGTCCATGTCGGTGTGCGGGTGGAGGAACGCGAACCGGCCGACGACCTCGCCCTCCCAGGCCGACGGCGGGATGAACGCGATCTCGGCGTCGTGCAGGTCCTGCGCCCACTTCGTGTACTGGTCCGGGCCCCAGCCGAGGCGGCGGAAGAGGACGACGGACAGGTCCGGCTCGCGGATCAGCTCGAGGTGCGGGCGGATCCGGATCTCCTCGGCGGTCTGCCGGGCGAGGGTGAGCGCCGCCTCGATCGCCGTCCCGTAGGCGTCGGTGCCGTGGACGGCGAGCGAGAACCACAGCGGCAGGCCGCGGGCCCGGCGGGTGAGGTGGTACGCGTAGTCGGTCGGGTTCCACTCGGCGGGGATGCCGCCGTCGATCGCGCCGGAGTGGATGACGTCGAGGTAGGAGGCGTCCTGGGTGTGCACGGTGCGAGCGAGCGCCGGGTCGCGGTAGACGAGCGCGCAGCAGTCGAACGGCGTGAAGAGCCACTTGTGCGGGTCGACGATGAAGGAGTCGGCGTGCTCGATGCCGGCGTACTTGTCCCGGACCGTCGGCGCGAAGAGCCCGGCCGCGCCGTACGCGCCGTCCACGTGGAACCACCAGCCGTGCTCGCGGGCGACCGCCGAGACCCCGTCGAGGTCGTCGATGATGCCCGCGTTCGTCGTCCCCGAGGTCGCGACGACGGCCGCCACCGACGCCGGGTCGCCGTCCGCCGCGAGCGCCGCGCGCAGCGCCTCGCCGGTGAGCCGGTGGTCCGGGGTCTCGACGACGAAGGCGTCCATGTCGAGGAGCATGAGCGTGTTCGTGATCGAGGAGTGCGCGTCGGTGCCGACGGCGACCCGCCAGCGGCGGCCCCGGACGGCGTCCGCCCCCTCGCGCCCCGCGGCGCGCCGCTTCGCCGTCTCGCGGGCCACCGCGAGCGCCGACAGGTTGCCCGCGGACCCGCCGCTGACGAAGACGCCGCCCGCGGACGCCGGCAGCCCGGCCGCGTCGGCGAGCAGCCGCAGCACCTGGTTCTCGGCGTGCACCGCGCCGGCCGCCTCGAGCCACGAGATGCCCTGGATCGACGCGCAGGAGACGAGCATGTCGAACAGCAGCGACGCCTTCGTCGGCGCGGACGGGATGAACCCGAGGAACCGCGGGCTGTCGGCGCTGATGACCGCGGGCGCGATCGTCGAGGTGTAGATGCCCAGCACCTGGTCGGGGTCGGTGCCCTTCTGCCCGAGCAGCCCGCCGAAGACGGCCTCGAGGTCCTCGACGCGGCGCGACCCGCGGTCCAGGGGGACCGGGTCGAGGCGGAGCCGGTTCTCCGCGTAGGCGAGAACGGAACGGATCATCTGCTCGGTCTGGCGGTCGACGCTGTGCATGGCTGGACGCTATCGGGGCCGGGTCGGCGGGTCGGCCGCGACGGGCGCGACGCTCAGGCGAGCAGCAGCCGGACGGCGGACTCGACGTCCTCCTGCTGGACGAGCACGAGGTTGGCGGCGTCCCCGAGCGGCACGTAGGAGTCCTCGGCGCAGACCCGGGCGACCCGGCCCTGGAAGCCCGCCTCGAGCACCCCGGTGAGCAGGCCCTCGGAGATGCCGCCGGTGCGCCGGGTCTCGTCGACGACGAGCAGCCGGCCGGTCGCGCGCGCCTCGCGCACGACGTCGTCGACCGGCAGCGGGCGAAGCCAGCGCAGGTCGACGACGCGGACGCCGATCCCCTCGCGCTCGAGGACGGCGGCCGCGCGCAACGACATCCGCAGGCCGTTGCCGAAGGTCGCGATCGTCAGGTCGGTGCCGGTGCCCCACGTCGCCGCGCGGCCGATCGGGACGTGCCCCATCCCCCACGTGGACGGCGGTGCGTACGACGCGAGCCAGGCGGCGTCGCCCTCGGCGAACATGTCGCGCTCGTGGTACAGCGCGATCGGCTCGACGACGACGCTCACGGTGCCGTCGACCTCGGCCGCGGACAGGCACGTGCGCAGGATCGCCGGGGCGTCCGAGGGGTGCGCCGGGCAGGCCACGACGAGGCCCGGGACGTCGGCGAGCACCCCGAGGCCGTTGTCGTTGTGGAAGTGGCCGCCGAAGCCCTTCTGGTAGGCGAGCCCCTGCACCCGCACGACCATCGGGTTGCGGTAGGCGCCCTGGCTGAAGAACTGCATCGTCGCGGCCTCGCCGCGGAGCTGGTCCTCGGCGTTGTGCAGGTAGGCGAGGTACTGGATCTCCGGCACGGGCAGCAGACCGGACAGGCCCGCCCCGAGCGACATCCCGAGGATCGTCTGCTCGTCGAGGACCGTGTCGACGACCCGGGACGCCCCCAGCCGGCGCTGCAGCCCGCGGGTCACGCCGTAGACCCCGCCCTTGCGGGCGACGTCCTCGCCGAGCACGACGAGGTGCTTGTGCAGGGCGCCCGCGTCGAGCAGCGTCCGGTTGATCGCCTGCGCGAGGGTGAGCCCGCCCTCGTCCTCGGGGAGCCGCTCGCCGAAGGCCGCCTTGCGCTCGACGTCGTCCGCGCTGCGCCCGGCGAGGGCGGCGACCCGGTCCGGGTCCCGCGGCGAGATCGGCGCCATGACCTGCTCGTAGCCGGAGAGCCGGCCCCGCGGCGCGCGGGCCGTCTCGAGGGCGCGGTCGACGTCCTCGGCGACCCGGTCCCGGACGGCGTGCCAGCGCGCGTGCAGCTCCCACGCCGACAGCACCCCGCCCTCGACGACGGCACGGAACGACGCCGCGAGCGGGTCGCGCCCGAGGTCGTCGGCGATCTCGCGCGGGGCGCGGTAGGACGCCTCGACGTCGGAGCCGGCGTGCCCGCCGATCCGCACCGTGCTCAGGTGCAGGAGCACCGGACGGCGCTCGTCCCGGGCGACCCGGACGGCGGTGCGGGCCGCGGCGAGGGTCGCGAGCGGGTCGGTGCCGTCGTCCGCGACGTACTCCAGGCCGGGCCGGGAGCCGAACATCGCCTCGACCCAGCCGGTCGGCGTCCGGGTCGAGATGCCGAGGCCGTTGTCCTCGCAGACGAGCAGCAGCGGCAGCCGGGCACCCTGGTGCGCCGCCCAGCACGCGGCGTTGATCGCGCCGGTCGCCGTCGAGTGGTTCGCCGACGCGTCGCCGAAGGTCGCGACCGAGACGGCGTCCTCGGGCCAGGCGAGCGGCGTCCGCAGCCGCTGCGGCAGCCCGGACGCCCGGCCGAGCGCCCACGCGACGCCGAGCGCGCGCGGCAGGTGGCTGGCGATCGTCGAGGTCATCGGGACGACGGCGAGGTCCGGGTGGCCGAAGACCTTGTGCCGGCCGCCGGCGATCGGCTCGTCGACGGCGGCGGTGAGGCCGAGGGCGACGTCGCTCACGCCGTCCGTGCGGCCGGCCTGCGCCGAGCGCGCGAGGTAGAAGGCGCCGGAGCGGTAGTGCAGCAGCGCCGGGTCGGTCGGGCGCAGCGCGAGCGCGACCGCGGCGTTCGCCTCGTGGCCGGCGGAACCGATCGTGTAGAAGCCCTCGCCGAGCGCGCGCAGCCGGCGGGCCGCGACGTCGAGCCAGCGGCTGGCCATCTGCGCGTCGAGCATGGCGAGCAGCGCGGCGGCGTCCTCGGGGTGGGCCTCGTGGAGCAGGCAGGCCGGGGACGACGGCTCGGCGGCGGGCCCGGACGGCGCACCCGGCGGGCGCGGCGACCCGAGCGCCTCGAGCACCGGCGTGAGGTGCGCGACGAGCTCCGCGCCGGCACCGGGGCCGGCGAGCGTCACGGCGGCAGGGGGGCTCATGCGTGGCTGCGGGAACGGGGCGGGGCCGGCGTCCGGAGCAGGGGCGGCGGGGGCGTCAGCGGACGAACGGCTCTGCCCCGGTCTCGCTGACCATGGGGCGACCGGCATCCGCCCACGCTCCCATGCCTCCGTCGACGTTCACGGCGTCGACACCATTCTGTGACAGCCATGCTACTGCGCGTGAGGACCGCCCGCCGGAACGACAGATGACGTAGACGTCCGCGTCGGCCGGGATCTCGCCGAGGCGCACCGGGACGTCCGCCAGCGGGATGTGCTGGGCACCCTCGACATGACCGGCGGCCCACTCGTCGTCCTCGCGGACGTCGACGATGTGCGCACCGGCCGGGACGGCGCTCGCGGCCACGGACGGGACCGACGGGGGGAACATGGCTGACCTCCACGGACGACGACGCGGCGGCACCTATCCTTCCAGGGTGGTGACGCTCCGGACGGCACGGGGGGCCGTGGTGCCGGCGGCCGTCGTGCTCCTGGCGACGACGCTCGCCGCGTGCTCGGGCCCCTCGGCCGTGACGGCGTCCCCCGCGCCGTCGTCCTCGGCGACCTCGGCCCCGGCCGCGACACCGACGTCCGCGTCCTCGTCGAAGCCCGCATCGACGACCCGCGGAGCGAGCCGGACGGCGTCCCCGGACCCCGCCTCGACCCGCACCGTCTACGCCGGGCCGGACCGGACGAGCACGCTCGTGCCCTGGGACGAGCCGACGTCGAAGGTCACCGGCAGCGGCCGGACGCCGTCCGCGGCGGCCGGGACGGCGGACCTGAAGATCCTGCTCGACGACGGCTTCGGGATCCGCGCGACGTGGACGCTCACGTGCGGCCCGACCGGTGGCTCGCACCCCGCGCCGGCGGTCGCCTGCGGCGTCCTCGGGGCGAACGGGGCGAAGGCCCTGAAGGCGTCGACGTCGACGACGTGCGCCGAGCAGTACGGCGGCCCGCAGAAGGCGCTCGTCACGGGCACCTGGCGCGGTGCGCCGGTGAAGAGCCAGTTCACCCTCGAGAACGCCTGCGAGATCGAGCGCTGGACGGCCATGATCGGTCTCCTGCCGCCGGGCGGGGTCTGACCGGAGATCACGGACGGGTGACGCGACGAGCGTCATAGCGTCGCGGCGGGCCCGACGTGCCATCCTCGTCGGAACCTCGGGACGGACCGGGTGCGGGGAGGAGGGATCCGTGGCTCACGACGCAGTCGAGCACGTCGAGCAGCCCGCGCCGGACGCCGGGTCCCCGGCCGCGACCGGTTCGGGCGGTGTCGTCCGGCTCGCCGACGACGTCTACCGGACCCTGCGCGACGACATCCTCATGGGGCGGCTGCGGCCCCGGGACCACCTCGTCGAGGTCGACCTCGCCGAGCGGCTCAACGTGAGCCGGACGCCGATCCGGGAGAGCCTGCAGCGGCTCGCCGCCGACGGGCTCATCGTGAGCCACCGCCGGCGCTGGGTGGTCTACGAGCACACGATCGACGAGATCAAGGACATCTACGAGGTCCGGATGGCGCTCGAGGGCTACGCCGCCCGGCTGGCCTGCCAGCGCGCCACCGAAGAGCAGGTCGCCGCGCTGTCGGCGTTCTTCGACGCCCGGCCGCAGGAGCCCGGCCGCGGCAACCCGACGTTCGTCGACTTCAACACGACCTTCCACCAGCTCATCACCGAGGCCGCGAACAACGGGTACTTCCAGCGGCTGGCTGACAGCAACCGGTTCTACTCGTTCAACATCCAGCTCGCCCAGCGGTACGACCTGCAGGACGTCACGGACTCCAACCAGCAGCACCGGGCGATCCTCGACGCGATCGTCGGGCGCGACCCGGACTCCGCCGAGCGGGCCGCCCGCGCGCACGTCGAGTTCTCGCTGCGCCTCATCGTCGAACGGCTCGCCTGAACCGCGCGGCGCCGCTGCCGGGCCGCCCGCCGCGCTGCGATCATCGCCGCAGGTCGTCGCCGCAGTCATCGCCGCAGGTCACAGCCGGGTCACGGGTGTGCTCCGGTGCCTTGAGCGCGGGCGCCGCACGGTGCACACTTCGGTTCTCGGTGGTCGGAGGCCACCGGTGTCTAGGGGGGTTCGTCGTGGTCATGGACACGGGGGTCGAGCACGGCCGCCAGCCGGACGGGGGTGCCGGGGAGGCATCACCGGACGGCGGGGGCGGACCGGGCCGGGAGAGCACAGGGCGCGACGTCGCGAGGCCGCACCGGCAGCCGCCGATGCCGGTCTACGAGGACGCGCCGACGACCATCCTCGACCTGCGGGCGGTGTTCGCCGAGGCCGGTCCGCAGGACGCGCCTCCGCTCGGCGTCGTCACCGTCGAGCGGGAGCGCCCCGTGCGGGCCGCGCTCGCGTTCATGGGGGTCCTCGGGCTCATCGCGGTCGCCGCGGGCGGTGCCGTCGTCGGCACCGCAGCCGCCGGCAAGGCGCTCTACGAGCGGGTCTCCGGCCCGCCGCAGTGCTCGTCCGCGCAGGTGGCGGCCGGCGCGGCGCTGGAGACCTGGCTGCTCGACGCCGCCCGGCAGGCCTCCGGCGGCGCCGCCGAGGTCACCCGCACCGGCTGCATGACCGAGGGCATCGTCGTCCCGCCCGAGGGCCAGGCCGTCTCGACGACCGTCGCCGCGGGCAAGCCGACGTCGAAGGTCGTCGCCGCGCTGAAGACCCGCGACTGCACGTTCGGCCAGGCCAGCCTGAGCGGCGTGCGGACGTGCACCGTGACGGTCGCGAACAAGCTCGCCGCGCTCGAGCTGCGGCCCGCGAAGGACAAGAAGACGACGACGTTCACGGTCACGTACCGCTGAGCGCGCGCGTCGGACGACGCCCAGCCGGGTCGGCGGGGCGGTCCGTGCACCCGGCGATGCTCGCGGCGCGTACCGGAAACCGGCTCTGCGGAGCCGCGCAACGGTACGTACCCCGAGCATCGCCGGCTGACGGGCGGGCGCCGCGTCCCGGCTCGTGACCGAACCGATGACCGCATCACCGAGCGGGTGGCGACCACGTCGGTCACACGGTCATCGGTTCGGTCATCGGTCCCGTCGCTGCACGCCGCTTCCCGGGCCACCGCACGTGCCTCAGCGGGACAGTGCGGCGACCGCCTCGGCCTCGGTGACGACGTCGGCGTACTTGGCGCCGAGGTCGAAGAGGTTCGCGGCGTGCGGGCGCGGGTCGCGGTCGCCGACGGCGTCCGCGACGACGACCGGGACGAAGCCGTGCTGGAGCGCGTCGACGGCACTCGCCCGGATGCACCCGCTCGTCGTGAGCCCGACGAGGACGACGGTGTCGACGGCCAGCGCGCGCAGCGTCGACGCGAGCGTCGTCCCGAAGAACGCCGACGCGTACTGCTTCGTCACGACGACCTCGCCGGGCAGCGGGACCAGGGCGGGGGCCGGCTCGGCGAGCGGGCTGCCCTCCTCGAAGACGCGCAGCGCTGGCACCTTGCGCCAGAAGTGTCCGGCGTCCGCGCCGCCGCGGGCGATGACGACCTTCGTGTGGACGACGGGCACCCCGGCGGCCCGGGCGGCCGCGACCACCCGGGCCGCCGAGGCGACGGCCTCCTCGACGCCCGCGTAGAGCGGCGACGCCGGGTCGAGGTAGGCCATCGCTGCGTCGACGACGAGCACCGCCGGAGCCGCGCCGAAGCCGAGCCGCACCCCGAAGCCCGGTGCGGCGTCGCCGGGGCCGGGGTGCGGCTGCGTCATCGGGAGGCTCCCCGGTCAGGCCGGCGCCACGACCCGGCGGAACACCGGCGGCTGCGGGGCGGGCAGGCCGGTCTCCTCCAGGCAGCGCTCGCGCAGCTCGTCGATGGCCGGGCCGAACTCGAACACCTTCGTCCCGCCGCGCTCGGCGGACAACCGCTCGCGCAGCGCGGACGTCGCCGCCTCGTCGACGCCGCCGTCCCCGGTGAGGACGACGCCGTACCGGGCCGCCCCCTCGGCGGTGACCAGGCCGCGCTTCACCTCGAGCGCGACGAGCGCCGGGTCGCGGGTGTACGGGTCGCCGAAGCCGCCGCCGCCCCAGGTCACGTAGTGCAGGACGTCGCCGACCGCGACCTTGACGTTGTCGCACTTGCTCGGGAGCACCTCCCGGCTGCCGTCGGCGCGGTCGAGCCACTTGCGCGACCGCATCCCCGGCTCGCCGCCGTTGACGCCCCACGGGTAGGTGAACCAGCGGTCGTCGTGGATCGAGATCGTGCCCGGCTCGAGGACCCGGTAGGCGATGTCGACGCCGTTGCCGCCGCGGAAGAAGCCGGGGCCGCCGGAGTCGGCGACCGTCTCGTACTTCTCGATCCGCAGCGGGAAGTACGCCTCGAGGAACTCGTTCGGCACATTGGTGAACGAGGGCCACAGCGAGTGCCCGTCCGGGCCGTCGCCGAACGGCCGGCCGGGGATGCCGCCGAAGCCGATCTGGTAGAGCTGGAACCACTCGCCGGTGTCGGTCCGGTTGCCGGAGTACATGAGGTGCGGGGACGACGAGAAGCCGGCCGCGCAGAGGAACTCCGGCTGCCGCTGTCCGAGCAGCCCGCCGAGGATGTCGAAGATCCGGCCGAGGCCGTGCGTGCGGCAGGACAGCGCCGCCGGGTAGTCCGGCTTGAGCAGGGTGCCCTGCGGGATCCGGACGTCGACGAGCGGGTAGTAGCCGTCGTTCCACAGGATCTGCGGGTCGAAGACCATGATCATGTAGATCCCGAAGAACATCTTGTAGAGGTTCTCGTTGAGGTAGTAGTTGATCGAGCCCGGTGACTGCGGGTCGGTGCCCGTGAAGTCGAGGACGACCCCGTCGCCCTCCCGGTACATCGAGCAGTGGATCTTGTACGGGCCGAAGCCCATCCCGTCGTCGCAGATGTAGTCGGTGAACGTCAGCGTCTCGTCCGCCGGGATCGTCGTCGCGATGAGCTGCTTCATCGCGAGGAAGTTGCGCTGCAGCAACGCGTTGAGCGTCGAGACGTAGGTCTCCGGGCCGAACCGGTCGCACAGCTCGACGATCCGCCGGCCCGCCGTGCGGCACGCCGCGACGATCGCGTTGAGGTCGCTGCGGTTCCAGTCCTTCATCCGCACCTGGTTGAGGATGAGGCGGAGCATGTCGTCGTTGAGCTCGCCCTTCTTGTACAGCTTGAAGGGCGGGATGAGGACACCCTCCTCGAAGATCGAGGTGGCGTCGGTCGGGAGCGAGCCGGGGACCTTGCCGCCGACGTCGGTCATGTGGCCGAACATCGCGGCCCAGCCGACGATCCGGCCCGAGTGGAAGATCGGCATGACGACGAGCCAGTCGTTGGCATGGCTGATCGCGGCGCCGCAGGCGTACGGGTCGGACGTCATGAGGACGTCGCCCTCCTCGACCGTGCCGTCGAAGCCGGCGAGGAAGTCCGGGATCGACAGGCCGAACTGGCCGACGACCATCTTGCCGTCCGGGTCGGCGATGAGCGGGAACTCGTCGTGCTGCTCCCGGATGCCCGGGCTCATCGCCGTCCGGAAGAGGACGGCGTCCATCTCGTAGCGGGCGTTGCGCAGGGCGTTCTCGATGATGTCGACCGTGACGAGGTCGACGTCGACCGCCGCCAGCGGGGTCGTGTTCGTCTCGACGAGCGTGGCCATGGGGTGCTCCTTCCAGTTGCGGGGCGCGCGCTCAGGCGGCGTCGAGGGGGCGGATGAGGATCGTGCCGACGGCGTCGACGGTGCCGGCGTGGCCGGGCAGGATGAGCGTCGTCGAGTCCATCTCCGTGACGACCGCGGGGCCGGTCACGACGTTGCAGGCGGCGAGCCGCGCGCGGTCGTAGAGCCCGGCGTCCGCCCAGGCGCCGTCGACGTAGACCCGGGTGTCGCCGACCCGGGCGGCGGAGGAGTCCGCGGTGCCCGCGGGCAGCTCCGGCGCGCTCACCGTCGGCGGGCGGCCGGTGACGACGGCCCGCAGGTTGACGAGCTCGTGCTCGGCGTCGAGGGCGAAGGTGAACAGGCGGGTGTGCTCGGTGTCGAACCGGGCGCCGACGGCGGCCAGCCCGCCGTCGCCGAGGGCGGCGGCGTCCACCGGCACCGGCACCTCGAAGCCCTGGCCGTGGTAGCGGACGTCGACGGTGTAGGTGACGGTCTGGTCCTCGCGGGCGACGCCCTCGGCGTCGAGCCGGCCCTGCGCCTCGGCGGCGAGCTCGGCGAGCGCCTGCGCGACCTCGGTGTCGCTCGTCTCGGAGAACCGCCGGATGAACGTGCGCGCGCTCTCGTCGCGCAGGCTCGTCGTCGCGTCGCCGTACGCGCAGAGCACCCCGGGCGACGGCGGCACGATGACCGGCCACGACCCGAGCAGCTTCGCCAACGCGTTGGCGTGCAACGGGCCCGCGCCGCCGAACGCGACGAGCGCGAAGTCGCGCGGGTCGAAGCCCTGCTGCACCGACACCAGCCGCAGTGCGCCGAACATGTTCTCGTTGACGATGTCGACGATGCCCGCCGCGGCGGTCTCGGCGTCCGCGAGACCGATCGCGTCGGCGACGGTCTGGACGGCGGCCCGGGCGGCGTCGACGTCGAGGGTCATCTCGCCGCCGACGAGGCTCGGCGGCAGGTAGCCGAGGACGACGTTCGCGTCGGTGACGGTCGGCGCCTCGCCGCCGCGGCCGTACGCGGCGGGGCCGGGCTCGGCCCCGGCGGACTGCGGGCCGACCCGCAGCGCCTTCGTCAGCTCGGGGACGTGCGCGATCGAACCGCCGCCGGCGCCGACGGTGCGGACGTCGACGGACGACGCCCGCACGTTGAGCGAGCCGACGGTCGTCTCCCGGCCGATCCGCGGCTGCCCGTGCTGGACGAGCGCGACGTCCGTGCTCGTGCCGCCCATGTCGAACGTCAGCAGGTCCGAGTACCCGGACTGCCGGGCGACCCAGGACGCCCCGGAGACGCCGCCCGCCGGGCCGGACATGAGCAACTGCACCGGTGCGGCGGTCGCCGCCGCGACCCCGGCGAGGCCGCCGTCCGAGCGCAGCACGTGGAGCGAGCCGCTGATGCCCTTGCCGCGCAGGGCCGACTCGAGGTTCGTCAGGTAGCGGCCGACCGTCGGGCGCACGTACGAGTTCGCGACCGTCGTCAGGGTGCGCTCGTACTCGCGGATCTCCGGGAGGATCACGCTCGACAGCGAGATCGGGACGCCGGGGATCTCCTCGGCGACGAGCTCACCGATCCGCTGCTCGTGCGCGGTGTTCGCGAAGGAGTTGATGAGGGCGACGGTCACGGCGTCGACGCCCTGGGCCCGCAGGTGCTTGAGCTTGGTGCGCAGGTCGTCCTCGTCCAGCGCGGTGACGACCTCGCCGCGGGCGTCGACCCGCTCGACGGCCTCGACCGTGTTCTCCAGCGCCGCCAACGGTTCCGGCTTGGGCCAGATGATCCACGCGGCGAGACCGCCGGGCACGAACGAGCGGGCCACCTGGAGGACCTGCTTGTAGCCCTGGGTCACGACGAGGCCCACCGTGGCGCCCTTGCCCTCGAGGACGGCGTTCGTCGCGACCGTCGTCCCGTGCATGACGTGGTCGATCGCCGACGGCTCGATCCCCGCGAGGGCGCAGACCTTGTCGATGCCCACGAGCACCCCGACCGACTGGTCGGCGGGCGTCGAGGGGGTCTTCGCGCGGTGCGTCGCGCCGGTGTCCTCGTCGATGAGGAGCAGGTCGGTGAACGTGCCACCGACGTCCACTCCGAGCCGGTACGTCATGGCTGTTCCTCCAGGGGGCTACGTCTCAGGCGGTGGGGTGGGGCCGCGGAACGGTAGGACCTGTTGCGCTGGAACGCGTTCGGTGGTGCGCAGTGCTCGGCGTGCGGGGCGGACGGGCGGGTCGGGGCGTGCGGGTCAGACGTGGCCGGCGGCGGCGAGGTCGTCGACCTCGCCGTCGGACAGGCCGAGGATGCCGGTGAGCACCGCGCGGGTGTGCTCGCCGAGGTCGGGCCCGGTCCAGCGGACCGAGCCGGGGGTGCGGGACAGCCGGGGTGCGACGTTCTGCATCGCGAGCTCGCCGAACCGCTTGTCGGGCACCCGGACGATCGAGCCGCGGGCCGCGAAGTGCGGGTCCCGGAGCATGTCCTGGGCCCGGTACGTGCGCCCCGCCGGGACGCCGTGCTCCTCGAGCAGGGCGAGCAGGTCGTCGGCGAGGTAGCCGGCCGACCACCGCGAGATCCGCTCGTCGAGCTCCTCCTGGGCGCTGCCGCGGGCTCCGTGCGTGGCGTACCGCGCGTCGTCCGCGAGCTCCGGCTCACCCATCGCCGCGGCCAGCCGGCGGAAGACGGTGTCCTGGTTGGCGGCGACGAGGACCGTCTGGCCGTCCTTCGTCGGGTAGACGTTGGACGGCGCGACGTTCGGCAGGATCGCGCCGGTCCGCTCGCGCTGGTAGCCGGCGACCTGCCACTCGGTGACGAGGCTCTCCATCATCGCGAG
Source organism: Actinomycetota bacterium (assembly GCA_016213575.1). Taxonomy (GTDB): domain Bacteria; phylum Actinomycetota; class Actinomycetes; order Actinomycetales; family Kineosporiaceae; genus R-H-3. The sequence goes on along the minus strand of JACRAB010000366.1, from coordinate 2,962 downwards.
GACCGCCTCGTAGATCGCCGCGTCGACGACCTGGCCGCGCCCCGAGCGCTCCCGCTCGGTGAGCGCGGCGAGAGTACCGATGCACGCGTACGTCGCGGCGAGCGAGTCGCCGAGCGAGATCCCGGCCCGGGACGGCGGCCGGTCGGCGTCGCCGGTGACGTACCGGATGCCGCCCATCGCCTCACCGATCGAGCCGTACCCGGCCCGCGGCGAGTACGGGCCGGACTGGCCGAACCCGGTGACCCGGGTGAGGACGAGCCGCGGGTTGACCTCGGCGAGCGCCTCGTACCCGAGGTTCCAGCGCTCGAGGGTGCCGGGCCGGAAGTTCTCGACGACGACGTCGCTCGTCGCGACGAGCCGGCGGACGAGGTCCTGGCCCTGCGGCGTGCGCAGGTTCACCGTGACGGACTTCTTGTTGCGGGCCACGACCGGCCACCACAGGGACTGGCCGTGCGGCTTCTCCCGGCCCCACTGCCGCATCGGGTCGCCGACGCCGGGCGGCTCGATCTTGAGCACCTCGGCGCCGAGGTCGCCGAGGAGCTGGCCGCAGAACGGGCCGGCGAGCAGCGAGCCCATCTCGACGACCCGGATCCCGGCGAGCGGACCGTCGCCCGGCTGCGCCGCCGGCATCGCGGAGGCGTCGCGCGCGGCGTCCGGCGTTCCGTCGTCCGTCACGATGCCTGCCCTTCGGGGTCGGTGGCGGCGGCGCCGGTCGCGTCGTCCCGGTGGGAGGCGAGGAGGACGGCGCGCGCGGCGAGCACGTGCGAGCGCATGACCGACTCGGCCCACGCGCCGTCCCCGGCCCGCAGCGCGTCGACGATCTCGTGGTGGTGGGCGTGGCTGCGGGCCAGCGCGGCCGGGGTGTAGCGGTGGTAGGTGCGCATGACGAGCGGCAGTTGGACGAGCCCGGCGAGGGTCGCCGCGAGCCGGTCGCTGCCGGCCGCGCCGACGATGACGGCGTGGAAGCGGGCGTTGAGCGCCGCGAGGTCGGCGAAGTCACCCGGCGGCCGGTGCCCGAGGCTCGGGTCGACCGTGACCATCTCGGCGGCGAGCGCCGCGAGCTCGTCGACGACCTCCGGGGTGACCTGGCCGGCGGCCCGGCGCGCGCCGAGGCCCTCGAGGACGGCGCGCAGCTCGTAGGTCTCCCCGAGGTCCTGCGCCGTCCACGTCCGGACCCGGGCGCCGCGGGTCGGCAGCACCTCGACGAGCCCTTCGGAGCCCAGCCGGCGCAGCGCCTCGCGGACGGGCGTCCGGGAGGTGCCGAGCTCGGCCGCGACCTCGATCTCGCCGAGCCGGTCCCCGAAGCCGTAGCGGCCGTCGAGGATGCCCGCGCGCAGGGCCGTGTAGACCCGGTCGGACGCCTGCGACACGACACCTCCCCGAGGTGGGCGGGCTGGATTGCATGCAATCTAGGTCGCCGGTCCGGGTCATACAAGATGCACGAGCACAGAACTTCGGGGTCACGCAGCGATTGCATGCAGAGGCGACGCCCGCCTCAGGCCTCGCGCAGCCAGCGCGTCGTCGACGGCCAGTAGGTCTCGGCGAGACCGACGACGGCGACGAGCGCCCAGAACACCGCGAGCCGCTGCAACGCCGGCACCCCCGAGGTCGCCGCGGAGCCGAGGAGCGCGACCGGCAGCACGTGGAGGGCGGCGCTCAGCGGCTGGAGCGCCCGGGTGCGCCGGCGGACGGCGCGCAGCGTGAGCACCCCGAGGACGACGAGCGCCGCAGCGACGACGGCAGCGAGCGCGGAGAGCAGCGCGGCGATGTCCCCGAGGCCGCCCTGGTCGCGCGCGGCGAACCCGATGCCGGCCGAGGCCACGGCGAGCACCGTGACCAGGGCGAGCAGCACCGTCTCGACGACGACGAGGACGGTGAGCCCGCGGACGGCGGCCGGCCGGCCGGTGGCCGCCGACGACGACCGCGAGGGCGGACCGGGCGGGCGGGGCGGTCCGGGCGGCAGGGGCGGGGTGGCGGAGGTCGGCACGAGGAGCAAGCATGCCGGTGTCGCACCGGCCACGTCCCGCGGGCTGGGCGGTCCGCCGTCGCGGTGCGATGCTCGGGACATGGCTGATGCGATGGCTGACAACGCTGTGCGCCGTCCGGTCGAGATCGTCGAGGTCGGGCCGCGCGACGGGCTGCAGAACGAGCAGACCCTGCTGCCGACCGCGGCGAAGGTCGAGCTGATCCGGCGCTCGCTCGCCGCGGGCGTCCGGCGGGTCGAGGCGACGAGCTTCGTGCACCCCCGGCTCGTGCCGCAGATGGCCGACGCCGAGGCCGTCATGGCCGCCGTCCGGGCCCCCGGGTTCCTCGACCGGGCGGCCGAGGAGGCCGGGCAGGAGATCGCGCCGGACGACGTCCGCTACATCGGCCTCGTGCTCAACCCGCGGGGCCTGACCCGGGCGCTCGACGCCGGCGTCGACGAGGTGAACGTCGTCGTCGTCGCGAGCGACACGTTCTCCCGCCGCAACCAGAACGCCGGCGTCGAGGAGATGCTCGACGCCGCCGACGAGATCGCCGCGCAGGCCCGCAAGGCCGGGGTCGGCGTGAGCGTCGTCATCTCGACGGCGTTCGGCTGCCCGTTCGAGGGCGAGATCGACCCGGACGCCGTCCTCGCGATGGCGCGGCGCAGCCTCGCCGCCGGGTACGACGAGCTCGCGATCGCGGACACGATCGGGGTCGGCGTCCCGGCGCAGGTGCGCGCCCTCGTCGAGGGCATCCGCGCGATGGACGGCCGCACCCCGGACGGCGACCCGGTGCGGCTGCGCGCGCACTTCCACAACACCCGCAACACCGGCTACGCGAACGCGCTGGCCGCCGTCGAGGCCGGCGTCGAGGTGCTCGACTCCTCCGCCGGCGGCATCGGTGGCTGCCCGTTCGCCCCCGCCGCGACCGGCAACATCGCGACCGAGGATCTGCTGTACCTGTTGCACCGCAGCGGGGTCACGACCGGGCGCGACCT
>JACRAB010000371.1 GCA_016213575.1 Actinomycetota bacterium | reverse complement strand
GGTGCTGGGCGACGACCTCGCCGATGTGCGGGGCGCCGTCCGCGACCGGATCGGCGCACTGCGGCACCTCATCACCCAGATGCGCCCGCTCGCGCTCGACCTGCTCGGCCCCGGCCCGGCGCTCGAGGACCTCGTGCGGCGGGCGTCCGAGGTCGGCGACCCCACCGGCCGGTGCGACGTCCGCGAGCTGCCCGCGCTCCGCCCGGAGGCCGCGCTCGGGGTCTACCGGGTCGTCCAGGAGGCGGTGACGAACGCCGTCCGGCACTGCGGCGGCACCACGGTCGAGGTGCGGGCGCAGGTCCGCGGCCGGCGGCTGCACGTGCTCGTGACGGACGACGGCACGGGCCCGCCCGGCGACGTCGCCGCGGGTTCCGGTGCGGGCGGGTCGGACGCCGCGACGGGCGGCGGGTCGGACGGCGGGTCCGACGGCCTCGACGGGTCAGGGCTCGGCATCCCCGGCATGACCGAGCGGGCCCGGGCGCTCGGCGGCCGGGTGACGTTGACGCCCGCCGCCGTCGGCGGCACCGTCGTCGACCTCGACCTCCCGCTCGCCGACGTCGGCGTGCCCGCGGGACCCTCCGGCCGGGACCGTCAGCCGGCGGGCGTCCTCGCCAGGTAGGCCGCGGGGTCGGCGATGACGGCACGGACGACGGACAGCGCCGCGCCGCGGACGGCCGCCTCACCGCCCAGCCCGGAGACGAGGACGCGGGGCGGCGCCCAGGGCGCGGCGAGCACCCGCAGGGCCAGCTCGCGCTCGACCGGGCCGCGCAGCCACGGCGACAGCGGCGCGTAGATCCCGCCGAGGACGACCGCGCCGACGTCGACGAGGTTGAGGATCGCCGAGATCCCCCGGCCGAGAACGGTTCCCGCGGCCGCGACGGCCTCCACGGCGTCGGCCCGGCCGGCCGCGGCCCGGGCGACGAGCTCGCCGAGCGGGCCCTCCGGGCGGCCGATCGCCGTCCCCGGCTCGCTCGCGAGACCGGCCCGGCGCAGGATCGCCTCCTGGCCGGCGAGCCGTTCGAGGCAGCCCCAGGAGCCGCACGCGCAGTCCGGCCCGTCGGCGACCGTGAGGTGGCCGATCTCGCCGCTGAAGCCGCGCCGCCCGGTGAGCGGCCGGCCGCGCAGGACGAGCCCGGCGCCGACGCCGATCTCGCCCGAGATGTGGACGAAGGTGTCGAGCCGGCCGCCGGCGCCGTCGTCGTGGCCGCCGCACCAGAGCTCGGCGAGGGCGCCGAGGTCGGCCTCGTTGCCCAGGCGCAGCTCCGGGTGCGCACCGCCGGGCGACGCCGCGGTGAGCGCGGCCCCGGCGAGCCGGCGCAGGTGCGCGAGGACGTCGACGTCCCGCCAGCCGAGGTTCGGGGCGAGCCGCAGCACCTGCTCGGCGGAGTCGACGAGGCCGGCGACGGCCACCGCGACACCCGCGACCGGCACGCCCGCCTCGCGCGCGCCGTCCACCGCCCGGCGGAGCAGCCCCGCGGCCCGGGCGAGGACCGCCTCGACGTCGACGCCGCGCAGGTCGCCGGTGACGACCTCGCGGCCGACGACCGACCCGGCGAGCCCGACCGTGCACGTCGCGAGGTAGTCCACGTTGATCTCGAGCCCGATCCCGACCGGGCCGCGCGCCCCGAGCCCGAGGGACTGCCCGGGCCGGCCGACGGCGCCCGCGTCGAGACCACGCTCGTCGAGCAGCCGGGCCGCGACGAGGGTGTCGACGAGGCTGGACACGGTGGCCTTCGTCAGGCCGGTCGCGGCAGCGATCCGGGCCCGGGTGGCCGGGCCGCCGTCGGCGACCTCCCCGAGCACGAGCGCGAGGTTGTGCTCACGCAGCGACGTCTGCCGTGCGGGCGACGTCCGGGGGGCCGACATGGCGCCACCCTAGTTGGTTCATCCTCTGAATGAACACACCTCTCCCACGCCGCCACCCGATCGCCCGTCCTCTGGCGGCCTACGCACGCGTCAGCATGATTTTGACGTGCGCAACCCACCAGAGGACGCCAGGGGGATTGCCGGATCGCCGGGTCGCGGGTATGTTCAACGACTGAACGAAACCCCTGACGGAGGAACCGATGACGCTGACCCCGACCCCGGACGACAAGTTCACCTTCGGCCTGTGGACCGTGGGCTGGGTGGCCCGCGACCCCTTCGGCGACGCGACCCGGGCACCGCTCGACGCCGTCGAGGCCGTGCACCGCCTCGCCGACCTCGGCGCCTACGGCGTGACGTTCCACGACGACGACCTCGTGCCCTTCGGGTCCGACGCCGCCGAGCGCGACAAGCGCATCGAGGCCTTCAAGGCCGCGCTCGACGCGACCGGCATGAAGGCCCCGATGCTCACGACGAACCTGTTCACCCACCCGGTGTTCAAGGACGGCGGCTTCACGAGCAACCGGCGCGACGTGCGCCGCTTCGCGCTGCGCAAGGTCATGCGCAACCTCGACCTGGCCGCCGAGCTCGGCGCGGAGACGTACGTCTTCTGGGGCGGCCGCGAGGGCGCCGAGACCGACTCCGCGAAGGACGTGCGCGTCGCGCTCGACCGCTACCGCGAGGGCGTCGACACGCTCGCGACGTACGTCAAGGACAAGGGCTACAACCTCCGGTTCGCCCTGGAGCCCAAGCCGAACGAGCCCCGCGGCGACATCCTGCTGCCGACGATCGGCCACGCGCTGGCGTTCATCAACAGCCTCGAGAACTCCGAGATGGTCGGCCTCAACCCCGAGGTCGGGCACGAGCAGATGGCCGGGATGAACTTCGTCCACGGCATCGCGCAGGCGCTGTGGCACGACAAGCTCTTCCACATCGACCTCAACGGCCAGCACGGCCCGAAGTACGACCAGGACCTCGTCTTCGGCCACGGCGACCTGCTCTCGGCGTTCTTCCTCGTCGACCTGCTCGAGAACGGCGGCCCGGGGAACACCCCGGCGTACACCGGCCCGCGGCACTTCGACTACAAGCCGCTGCGCACCGAGGACTACGACGGCGTCTGGGCGTCCGCGGCGTCCAACATGCGCACCTACCTGCTCCTCAAGGAGCGTGCGAAGGCGTTCCGCGCCGACCCCGAGGTGCAGGCCGCCATCGAGGCCGCCCGGATCCCGGAGCTCGCGTCCCCGACGCTGGCCGCCGGTGAGACCTACGCCGACCTGCTGACGGACCGCTCCGCGTTCGAGGACTTCGACGCGGACGCCGTGGGCGCCAAGGGCATCGGCTACGTCCAGCTCGACCAGCTCGCCCTCGAGCACGTCCTCGGCGCCCGCTGACCGCAGCGTCGCACCGACCGGTGGCACAGGCGCGACCCGCGCCTGTGCCACCGTCTGCTCTGCAGCACCTGCTCCCCGCCCGAACCGTCGGAAGGACACGAGTGATGGCGCTCGTCGCCGGGGTCGACTCCTCGACCCAGTCGTGCAAGGTCGTCGTCCGGGACGCCGCGACCGGCGCCCTCGTCCGGGAGGGCCGGGCGGCCCACCCCGACGGCACCGAGGTGCACCCGGACCACTGGCGCACCGCCCTCGCCGAGGCGGTCGCCGCGGCGGGCGGGCTCGACGACGTCGCGGCCGTCGCCGTCGGCGGGCAGCAGCACGGCATGGTCACCCTCGACGAGACCGGCGAGGTCGTCCGCCCGGCCCTGCTGTGGAACGACACCCGCTCCGCACCGCAGGCCGAGCGGCTCACGGCCGAGCACGGCGGGGCGAAGGTCTGGGCGGACGCCGTCGGTCTCGTCCCGGTCGCGTCGTTCACCGTCACCAAGCTCGCGTGGCTCGCCGAGCACGAGCCGGACGCCGCGGCCCGGGTCGCGGGCGTCTGCCTGCCGCACGACTGGCTCACCTGGCTGCTCCTCGGCGGCGGCGCGTCGAACGGCACCGCCGGGTCGCTCGGCCTCGACGGCCTCGTCACCGACCGCGGCGACGCCTCCGGGACCGGCTACTTCTCGGCCGCGACGGGCGAGTACCGCCGGGACCTGCTCACCGCGGCGCTCGGCCACGACGCCGTCCTCCCCCGCGTCCTCGGCCCGGCCCAGAGCGCCGGGACGACGGCCTGGGCGGGGCTGTCGACCGGGGCGCTCGTCGGCCCCGGCACCGGCGACAACATGGCCGCGGCGCTCGGCGTCGGCGCCCGCCCCGGTGACGTCATCGTCTCGGTCGGCACCTCGGGGGTCGTCTCCGCGGTCGCCGAGGTCCCGGCGTCCGACGAGACCGGGACGGTCGCCGGTTTCGCCGACGCGACCGGCCGCTACCTGCCGCTCGTCTGCACGCTCAACGCCGCCCGGGTGCTCGACGCGACCGCGAAGGTGCTCGGGGTCTCGCTCGACGAGCTGTCCGCGCTGGCGCTCTCCGCACCGTCCGGTGCCGGCGGCCTCGCGCTCGTGCCGTACCTCGAGGGCGAGCGGACGCCGAACCGCCCCGACGCGACCGGCGCCCTGCACGGCCTGCGGCTCGAGACCATGACCCCGGCGCACCTGGCCCGGGCGGCCGTCGAGGGGCTGCTCTGCGGCCTCGCCGACGGCCTCGACGCCCTCGAGGCCCAGGGCGCCCGGATCGAGCGGGTCCTCCTCGTCGGCGGCGGGGCCCGGTCCGCGGCGCTGCGCGCGATCGCCCCGGCCGTCCTCGGCCGCCCCGTGCTCGTGCCGCCGCCCGGCGAGTACGTCGCGGACGGCGCCGCCCGGCAGGCGGCCTGGGTGCTCGACGGCGGCGCCGAGCCGCCCGCCTGGGAGGTCACCGGCACCTCGACGTTCGAGGCCGACCCGGACCCCGCGGTCCGGGCCCGCTACGCGCAGGTCCGGGAGATGACGGCCACCCGGTCGTAGGTCGGGCGGGTCGCAGGCCGGACCGGGCGCAGGTCAGGCCGGCCGCACCGCGGCGACCGCGAGCCGCAGCACGTCGAGCCCGGGCCACGGCCGGTCACCACCCGGCACGTCGACCGGCCCGGCGACGTACCCGCGCACGCCGACCCCGGCCCGGGCGGCGACCGCGAGCGCGTCGAGGTGCTCCAGGAGGTCGGCCACCCGGTCCAGGTCGTCGGCGCCCTCGTCCGCGGCGGCGGCCGTCGAGACGAGGAACGGCGGTGCCTGCGGGTGCTCGCGGCGGATCCGGGCGAGCAGCTCGGGCAGGCCGCGCGGGGTGGCGCCCACGTAGTGCACGCCGAGCCGGTCGAGCGGCTCGGGCCCGGCGAGGAGCGCACCGACCCGGCGGTCGTCGTCCGGGCCGCCGGCGAGCGCGACGGTCACCCCGAAGCGGTGGTCGGCGGGCGCCTGGGCGCGCATCGCGGCGTGCGCGAGGCCATGCGCGAGGAGCAGGTTCGCCTCGTGGTCGTCGTCCCCGTCGTCCCCGTCGGCGGCGTCGGCGGCTGCGGCGACCGCGGGGACGACGAGCGTCGTCCAGGTGGCCACCCGGTCGGCGAGCAGGGCGTGCACGGTCGCGGCGTGGTCGGCGAAGCGCAGGGCCGTCTCCCGGGAAGCCCAGCCTCCGGCGTCCCGCAGCACGGCCGGCAGCGCGGCGTCGTCGGTGTGCAGGGTCGGCCACGGGGTCACGCCGACCGCCAGCAGGTCGTCGACCCTGCGGTCGAGCCGGGCCAGGGCATCGGGGTCCGCGGGGCCCGCCGGGTCGGGCAGCACGCTCGCCCACGGCACCGGGACGGCGAGGACGTCGACCCCGGCGCGGCCGAGCAGGGCCACCGCGTCGTCGGCACCGCCTCCCGCGGCCCGGCGCCCGGCCCGCCCGGTGCGCCCGGAGGCCCGCGGCGCGGTGGGGTCGGCCGCGACGCCGATCGCCCAGGCGAAGCCGTCGGCGAGACCGGACAGGTCCAGGCGCGCGACGGCATCGGTGACACGACGGTCGTCCTGCGTGCCCCCGGCCGCCGCCACAGCGTCGATCACGCCCCCGAACCTAACCGTTCGGCGACGGACCGTGACCCGAGACGTCCGGACGTGGTCGCCCGGTCACACGACGTGCCGAAACAGACCCGGGCCGAAGAGACCAGTGCCGAAGGAAACCTCCGCCCAGCCTCTTGCGGTCCGACTTTACAGAACATACATTTCTGTAAACCTGCCATCGACCATCGGCGAGATCGCGCCCGACCGCCGGCAGCCTGCCCTCTCGCACCGCCGTCCCGCACCCAGCCCGCACCGCCCCCAGCCCGCACCCGCCGTCCGCCCGCCCGCCGGACGCCCCGTCCCAGGGAGTCGCCATGGCCGCCGGCCCCACGTCCGTCCCGCCCTCCGAGAGCGGCGCCGCCACCCCGTCGTCCGACGGCTGGCGCAGCCGCACCGCCTCCGGCCCGACCGCGGGTGCGCTGCGCCGTGCGGGCACCGAGCGCCCCGTCGAGCTCGACGCCATCGGCTGGAACGACCGCAAGCGCTGGCTCTGGCTCGTCGGGCTCCTCGTGCCGATGCTCGTGCCGGCCGCCTTCGGCCTCGTCGCCTGGACCGGCTGGTCCGTGTACTGGTGGTTCGGCCCGTTCTTCGTCTTCGTCGTCATCCCGCTCATCGACGTCTCGCTCGGCCTCGACAAGGAGAACCCGCCGGACGCCGCGATCGCCTGGCTCGAGCAGGACCGCTACTACCGCTGGGTCACCTACCTCTACCTGCCGCTGCAGTACGGCGGGCTGGTCCTCGCGTGCTGGCTCTGGACCGCGGAGCCGATCGAGATGTCGTGGGTCGGCAAGCTCGGGCTCGCGGTCACCGTCGGCTGCGTCTCGGGGATCGGGATCAACACCGCCCACGAGCTCGGGCACAAGACCGAGGACGTCGAACGCTGGCTGAGCCGGATCGCGCTCGCCCAGACCGTGTACGGGCACTTCTACATCGAGCACAACCGCGGCCACCACGTCCGGGTGGCGACCCCCGAGGACCCGGCCAGCTCCCGGCTCGGCGAGTCCTTCTGGGCCTTCCTCCCCCGCACCGTGCTCGGCAGCCTGCGCTCCTCGTGGCACCTGGAGAAGCGGCGCATGCAGCGGCGCAAGCTGTCCGTCGTCGACCCGCGCAACGACGTCGTCAACGCCTGGCTTATGTCGCTCGCGCTCCTCGGCGGGCTCGTCGCGGTCTTCGGCGTCGGCGTCACGCCGTGGCTGCTCGCCCAGGCCGTCTTCGGGTTCACCCTGCTCGAGATCGTCAACTACCTCGAGCACTACGGCCTGCGCCGCAACCGGGTCACCGGCACCCGGTACGAGCGGGTCCGGCCCGAGCACAGCTGGAACAGCGACAACCTCGTGACGAACCTGTTCCTCTACCACCTGCAGCGGCACAGCGACCACCACGCGAACCCGACCCGTCGTTACCAGTCGCTGCGCTCGGAGAAGGGCGCGCCCCAGCTGCCCTGGGGCTACGCGACGATGATCGTCATCGCGATCGTCCCCCCGCTGTGGCGGCGGATCATGGACCACCGCGTCCTCGAGCACTACGCCGGCGACGTGACCCGCGCGAACATCCAGCCGCGCCGCCGGGCGAAGGTGCTGCGCCGGTACGGGCCGGGGACGCCGGCCGCCGAGCGGGCAGCAGCCGTGGCCGCCGCCCGCGCCGAGGCGGTCCGCGCCGCGGCCGCGCGGCCGGACACCGCCCGGGCCCAGGAGGCGGTAACGGCCGGCGTCGTGCCCGGTGGCGTCGCGCTGGCCGAGCGGCCGCCCGCCGGGCCGGGCTCGATGCGCTGCCCGGTCTGCGACTACGTGTACGACCCGGCCCTCGGAGCTCCGCGGGAGGGCCTTCCCGCGGGGACCGCGTGGGACGACGTCCCGGACGCCTGGGAGTGCCCCGACTGCGGGGTGCGCGACAAGGTCGACTTCGTCGCGGTCTGACCCGCGGTCAGACGCGGCCGGGGCCCCGGGCCCCGGCCGCGTCCGGGGCCGTGCCACCCGCCGCGTCACGGGCCGCGACGAGCTGCTCGACGTACGCCACCGTCATCCCGGCGACCGTCCGGGCGACGGGCAGGTCGCGCGGACCCGGCTGGACGAGATGGCTCACGACGACCCGGCCGATGACGTCGATGACGGCGGCGACGTCGGCGAGGTCGATCTCGCGGAAGCTGCGCATCCCCCACGGCCCGACGCCCTGCCACACCGTCGCGAACACCGGGGCGGCGTCCGAGGTGAGCAGCCGCAGCAGCTCCGGGTCGCCGTCCGGCCCGCTGTCGAGGACCACCTTGAGCAGCGCGTTCCCGCGGCCCTCGTCGATGATCGCCTGGACGGCGGCCTCGATCGCCGGGCGGACGACGCCGTCCGGGTGCGCCTCGAGCGTCGCGACGGCGATCCCGACGACCCGCTCGACCTCGGCGGCGCGGATCCCGCGGGCGAGGTTGTCCTTCGTCGAGAACTGGTCGTAGACGGTCTGCCGGGACACCCCCGCGCGCTCGGCGACCGCCGCCATCCGGACCCGGCGCCAGCCGTGCTCGGCCGCCATCGCCGCCGCGGCGCGCAGGACCCGGTCCCGCACGGGCAGCGACACGTCGACCGCGGGGGCGGCGGGGTCGGCTGCGGACACCCGACCATCATGCCCGCAGCGGCCGTCCCGGCTGACCCGACCGGGTCGATCCCGCCTCCGCGGACCAGGTCGTCGCACCGCGGACGGGACGCCGCGCCAGGACGCAGGTAGCGTGGCCCGCGTGAGCAGCGTCGTTCTCGGGATGCCCGGCCGCCGTCGTGGGGCGGACGGCGCCGTTCCCGCGGGCCGGCCCGACGACACCCGTCTCGTGGACCGGTTCGGCCGGGTCGCGACCGACCTGCGCGTGAGCCTCACCGACCGCTGCAACCTGCGCTGCTCGTACTGCATGCCCGAAGAGGGCCTCGACTGGATGGCCGACGAGCGGCTGCTCTCGGACGACGAGATCGTCCGGCTCATCACGCTCGCCGTGACCCGGCTCGGGGTCGAGGAGGTCCGGTTCACCGGCGGCGAGCCGCTCCTGCGCAAGGGCCTGGAGAAGATCGTCGCGGCGACGACGGCGCTGCGCACGCACGCAGGCGAGGTCCCGCAGACCGCGCTCACGACGAACGGCCTCGGGCTCGAGCGTCGTGCGAAGGCGCTCGCCGACGCCGGGCTGCACCGGCTCAACGTCTCCCTCGACAGCCTCGACCGGGCCCGCTTCGCCCGGATCACCAAGCGCGACCGGCTGCCCGACGTCCTCACCGGCCTGCAGGCCGCCGCCGCGGCCGGGCTGTCCCCGGTCAAGGTGAACACGGTCCTGCTCCGCGGGGTCAACGACGACGAGGCCGTGCCCCTGCTCACGTGGGCGCTCGAGCACGGCTACGAGCTGCGGTTCATCGAGCAGATGCCGCTCGACCCGCAGGGTGCGTGGGACCGCGAGGGCATGGTCACCGCCGAGGAGATCCTCACGGCGCTGCAGTCCGCCTACCGGCTCACGCCGACCGGCTCCGCCGCCCGCGGTGCCGCCCCGGCCGAGACGTGGGTCGTCGAGAACCCGCCCGCGGGCGCCCCGGCCGGTGCCCGCGCGCCCCGCGTCGGCGTCGTCGCCTCGGTGACCCGGCCGTTCTGCGGGGACTGCGACCGGACCCGGCTCACCGCCGACGGCCAGGTCCGCAACTGCCTCTTCGCCCGCGGCGAGACCGACCTGCGCGCACTGCTGCGCGGTGGCGCCGGCGACGACGAGATCGCCGCCGTCTGGCGCGGTGACATGTGGGCCAAGGAGGCCGGGCACGGCATCGACGACCCGAGCTTCCTGCAGCCCGACCGGCCGATGAGCGCGAGCGGGGGCTGACGGTGCCGGACCACGCCACCGATCGTCCTGCCGATCACGCGGCCGATCACGCGGCCGGCACGGCCGCCGGGATGACCGTCGTCGTGCGCTACTTCGCCGGTGCCGCGGCCGCCGCGGGCCGCACCGAGGAGAAGGTGCCGCTGCCCGCCGGCGCGACCCTCGCCGTCCTCGTCGAGGACCTCGTCGCCCGGCACGGCACCCGGCTCGCCCGGGTGCTCGCGGCCGCCTCGTTCCTCCTCGACGAGGTGGGCGGCGACACCCGGCGCCCGCTGCACGACGGGGCGTTCGTCGACGTGCTCCCGCCCTTCGCCGGCGGCTGAGCCCGCGCACCCGCCGGAGCCTGCCGTCACCCTGCGTCGCGACGGGTGCGTGACCGACCTCTCCTGGGAATCCGCTGGGAAGTCGCCCGGTTCGGCGGGCACACCCCGTGACCGCCTCTACCCTGGGGATCAGGACGGCACGTCCGATCGGTCCGGATGTTTCCCCGTTCTGTTTCCTGGCCGTGACACGACGGTGATCACCGTCGGTTACGGTAGCGACCTGTCGACGTCGACCCCGCGCCCCGGGTCGAGCCGTGGCCGGAGAACGAGGAGGAGTGCGTGCACCAGCTGGCCAGCGGCGCGACGACCCTCGCGCCCGGCGGTGCGGCACCTCGCACGCTCTCCCCGGACGGCCCCGCGGTCGACCTGCTCGAGCGCCCGGTCGTCGGCGCCGCGGGCAGCGGCGACGGGCCGGCGCCCCGGACCTCCGGGCTGCGTGGCCGGTTCCGGCGGGCCCTGCGCGCCGCGGGCCCCGAGACGCTCGCGCTCGCCGCCGCCGCGGGGGTCTTCTCCTGGCAGGCCGGCACCCCGAGCCCCTGGCGCGACGAGGGCGCGACGATGGTCATCGCGGCCCGTCCGGCCGGCGAGATCCTCGAGCTCGTCAAGCACCTCGACCTCGTGCACGCCGCGTACTACTTCATCGTGCACGCGCTGCTCGTCCTCGACCCGACGCCGAGCCTCGGCGAGGCGGTCCCCGCGGTACGGACGATCTCGGTCGTCGCGGCGAGCGTCACCGCGCTGCTCCTCGTGCGGCTCGGGCGCCGGTTCGGCTCCGCGGCCGTCGGCCTGTCGGCGGCGCTCGCGCTCGTCGCGGCACCGCTGGCGAGCCGGTACGCGCAGGAGGCCCGCTCCTACGCGCTCGTCATGCTCGCCACGACGATCGCGGCCCTGCTCCTGCTGCGGGCGGTGCAGACCCCCGGGCCGCGCAACCGCCGCGCCTGGGCCTGGTACGCCGCCTCCCTCGGCCTCGTGGCGCTGCTCAACGTCATCGCGCTGCTCGTCGTCCTCGCGCACGCGGTCTACGTCGCGGTGCTCACCCCGCGCGCGGTGCGCCGGCGCTGGCTCGTCGCGACCGCCACCGGGCTCGGCGTCGTGAGCCCCTTCGTCGTCGCCACGTTCCTCCAGCGCGGCCAGGTCGACTGGCTCTACGCCCCCGCCGCGGCGGACCTGCCCCGGTTCTGGGGCGCGCAGTACGACAGCCTCGGCGCCGTCGCGGGCGTGCTCGCCGTCGCCCTGCTGCTCGTCGCGGTGCCCGACCGGTTCGCCCGCCTCGACCCGCGCCGGCTGCTCCCCGCGGGCGTCGCCGGCCGGCTCGGCACGACGAACACCGGGGCGCTCGTCCTGGGCCTGGCCTGGGCCGTGCTCCCCGTCGTCGCACTCTGGACGATCTCGCAGGCCGAGCCGCTCTACACGTGGCGGTACGTCGTCTTCACCCTGCCCGGGACGGCGCTCGTCGTCGGCAGCCTCGCGACGACGCTGCGACCGGCCGGCCTCGTCGTCCCGCTGCTCGTGCTGGCCCTGTCCGGCGCGCACTTGCAGGACGTCTACCGCGACCCGCACCTCGGTCACGCCGAGGACATGGCGAGCGTCGGCGAGTACGTCTCGGCGCACGCCAAGAAGGGCGACGCGGTGCTCTGGGTGCCCGGCGGCCCGGGCCACATGCGCACGCTCCAGCAGCTCTACCCGGAGCGGTACGCCGGGCTCATCGACGTCGCCCTCGACCGCACCGGTGCCGCGACCGCGACGATCACGGGCACCGAGAAGGAGCCCGAGCAGATCGCGTCGGCGCTCAAGAAGCGCAAGCGGGTCTGGCTCATCAGCGTCGACGGCGCCCTCGGGCAGCAGGCCGACGCGGTCGACAGCGAGAAGGTCCAGCTGCTGCTCGACGGCTACCGGATCAAGCGCGTGGACATCGTCCACAAGTTCCAGGTCACGCTCTGGGAGAAGACCGCGCCGAAGAAGGGCTGACCCGTCTCACGCGCAGGCCTCGCACGCGGGCCTCACGGGCAGGCGACCCACTCGTCCGTGCCGTCGGTGAACACCTGCCGCTTCCAGACCGGGAGGTGGTGCTTCACCTCGTCGACGAGCAGCGCGGCGGCGGCGAAGGCCTCCTGCCGGTGCGCCCCGGCGACGGCCACGACGAGCGCGGACTCCCCGACGGCGAGCGGGCCGATCCGGTGCGACACCGCGATCGCCTCGACGTCCGTGCGCGCGGCGACGTCCGCGAGGACCCTCGCGAGCACGTCCCCGGCCGTCGGGTGGCCGACGTACTCGATCCCCGTCACGGAGCGGCCGCCGTCGTGGTCCCGGACGACGCCGGAGAAGGAGACGACGGCACCCGCGCTGGCGTCGGCGACGGCGGCCTCGTGGGCCGCGACGTCGAGCGGCTCGGCCGTCACCGCGGCGAGGACGACGCGGCGGGCCGGCGGACGCAGCCGCGAGGTGTCCCGGACGCGCTCGGCGTGGTCGTGCCCGGGCGCGAGTGCGGGGTGCCCGGCGGTGGCGTCCGGGCGGGTCTGCTGGGTCACGCCGCCAGCCTAGGCGGTCGTCCCCGCGGCGTCGCGGGGCGTGTCGACGTCGTCCCCGTGGCCGACGTCCGCGCACTCGACGAGCAGCACGTCGGGACGCCCGCGCAGGTAGCCGCGGGCCCCGGCGTCCCCCGCGGCGGTGGCGCGGACGCCGTCCCAGTGCTCCCGGCCGAGGACGACGGGGTGCCCCGCCACGCCGCCGAACGCCGCCCGCGCGAGCGTGGCCGGGCCGTGCCCCACGGCGACGGCGACGAGGCGCGCCACGACCGCGGCGGTGACCCCGGGGGTGTCGACCAGACCGACGACGGCGGCGACCGCCGGGGCCTCGTCGGCGGGGGCCTCGTCCACGGACAGCGCGGCGAGCCCGGCGCGCAGGCTCGCCCCCATCCCCTCCGCCCAGTCGGGTGCCTCGACGGTGCGCACCCCCGGGACGGCGGCCGCGAGCGCCGCGACGTCCGCGGCCGCCGCACCGGTCACGACGAGGACCCGGTCGCAGCCGCCGTCGAGCAGCGCCCGGGCCGACCGCTCGACCCACGGGGTGCCGTCCGGGTCGCGCAGCAGCCCCTTGGGCGTGCCCATCCGGCGGCCGGCCCCGGCGGCCAGGAGGAGTCCCACGACGTCGCTCACGGCCCCAGTGTGCCGGGCGGGCGGGGAGTGCGGTCATCTGCGGGCGCGCACCCGGCGGACCGGCCGTAGGTTTCCAGCCAGCGGGGGCCGTCACGTCAGGCCGGGGTGACGGTCCCCGCATCCACGCCGCGGCGGCGACGGTCCCTCAGGACTCCCCGCCGACGTCGAAGCCGTACGCCTCCCACAGCAGGTCGGACCCGTGCTGGCGGTGCCGGGCGAGCAGGACGAGGAGCTCGGTCGCCTTCTCCCGCAACGGGTCCGCGGCGCTGCGGTCGACGAGCGTGCGCCCGACGAGGACGGCGACGTCCTCGAGCGCGGCCTCGATCCGGCGGTGCTCGGCGACGAGCCGCTCGACGGCCCGGGACAGCCGCGGTGCCTCGGCGATGAGACCGGCGTAGTACCCGTGCCGGCCCTCGGTCCCGTCGAGGTGCTCGGCGACGACGTCGCGCAGGACCGCCGTCCGCGCGGCGACCCGGGCCACCCAGGCGGCCGGGTCCTCCCGTACCGGGGCGGCGACGGCGTCCTCGAAGCGGCCCATCGCGGCGCGCATCGAGGCCCGGCGCTGGCGCAGGAGCGCGTCGAGCGGAGGTTCCTCCACGGCGGTCGCGGCGCGCGCGGCGCCGGGGTCGTCGGGCGTGGTCCGGTGGCTCGTGGTCATCGGGGCTCCCTCCGCCCGGCCGCGAACGACCATGCTCGCAAGGAACCCTCGGCCCGCGGAAGGGGCGGTCCCGACGGATCGCCGAACGGCGACTCCCCGTCGTCCGTCCCTCCGCTCGTGCGTCGATCGAGGACTGCAGGTCCGAGTGTCAGCGCCATGACAGACGCGGCCCGGTCGCGGGGGCAGGATCTGCCCCGGGGCGACGCACCACCGGCGGTCGCCGGTCCCGCACGCAGGGGGCAGGACCGACGAGGCCCGCGGGAGCCGCTACGTACGTGTGGCTCCCGCACCCGCCGGTGGCGCGGCCCCGGGGGCGGGCGCGGTCCAGCGCGACCCTCAGCCCGGCGCGACCCGCTGCCCTCAGCAGCGCTCGCGCAGGCCCCGGACGTCGTGGATCTCCAGCCGTCCGCGCCCGAGCCGCAGGACCCCGTCGGCCTCGAGCCGCTTGAGCACCTGGTTCGTCGTCGGCCGGGTGGCCCCGACGAGCTGGGCGACGTCCTCCTGGGAGAGCGGCACGACGACCGGGAGCACCCCGCGCGAGAAGTGCCGGCCGACGTCGAGGAGCCGGCGGGCGACCCGGCGGTCGACGGGCAGGTGGTGGGCCTGCGCGACGAGCCGGCTGAGCCGCTCGGTGTTGCGCGCCAGCGCGATGAGGAGGAAGTCGTTGACCTCGGGGTGCTGCCGGCGCAGCGCGTCGAAGTCCGCGCGGGCCAGCACCCGGACGACGACGTCGTCGAGCGCCTCGATGGTCGCCGTCCGCTGCTGGGCGTCGAGCAGGACGCCGACCTCGCCGAAGAAGTCCCCGGCGCCGAGCACGACGAGCATGACCGACGCCCCGGCCGGGGTGGAGTGCCGGACGGCGAGGCTGCCGGACTCGACGAGGTAG
>JACRAB010000370.1 GCA_016213575.1 Actinomycetota bacterium | reverse complement strand
TGGTCTGGTACGTCCCGCCGCGGTCGCCGATGGTCGACGCGCTCGCGGACGCCGGCCTGGACGCCGAGCACCCGGACGTCCTCTTCGCCGCGGTGGGGGAGATGCGGATCCCCGCCGAGTACCTCGCCGAGATCCTCTCCGCCGGTGACGTCGAGCGCGTCCAGGGCGTCCTCGCCAAGCTCGCCGCGATGCGCGCGTACATGCGCGGCGACTTCGTCGAGACCGCCCCCGAGGTCCGGGAGGCGTTGGCGCACAAGCGTGCCGCGATCGCGGCACGGGTCGGCATGACCGAGGACTCGATCCGCCGGATGTACCGGCTGCTCGCGATCGCCAAGTACGACGAGCGCTACGTCATCCCGCTCGCGCACGTCGAGGGCGGCGGCGCGGTCGACGCCGCGGCGCACCTCGGCCTCGAGGAGCTGCCCGGCTGCTCGATCGGCGAGCCCGGCGGCAACGGCCCTCCGCAGCGCCGCCCCGGCGAGCCGGTGCCGGTCTCCATCGAGTCCTTCCACCTCACGAAGGCACGCGCGACCGCCGACCGGTACACCGACATCGACCCGGCGGTGGAGCCGTGACCCACCCCCTGCTCCCGCTGCTGCGCACCGACGGTCCGCCCGCGCACCCGATGGACGGACACGAGCCGCCCGTCCTGCCCGACCCCGCCGGGCTGCGCCCGGCCACCGGCCCGCGGGCCGTCGCGTGGGCCGCGCTCGCCGTCCTGCTCGGGTACCCGGACGACGCCGTGCACGGCGCGCTGGCGTCCGTCGCCGGTGCCGTGGACGCCGTCGCGCCCCGGCTCGACCCCGAGGTCGGCGCGCCGCTGGGCCGGTTCGTCGCCGCGCTGCGGGCCACGCGGCCCCTCGCGGCGCAGGAGCACTACGTCGCGACGATCGACACCCGCCGGCGCTGCTCGCTGCACCTGACGTACTACCTGCACGGCGACACCCGGCGCCGCGGCGCGGCGCTCTGGCGGCTCAAGGCCTCGCTCGCTGCCTGCGGTGCCGAGCCGGCCGGCGGTGAGCTGCCCGACCACCTGCCCGTCGTCCTCGAGCTCGCGGCCGTCGGTGACGAGGACGTCGCCGTCCGGCTGCTCGTCGAGCACCGCAAGGGCCTCGTGCTGCTGCGGGAGGCGCTGACCGCCCGGCGCTCGCCGTACGCGGACGGCGTCGCGGCCGTGCTCGCGCTGCTGCCGCCGCTGACGCCCGCGCAGGCCCGCGCCGAGGCCGAGGCCGCCGCCGACCTCGCGGCCGCCGGACCACCGACCGAGACCGTCGGCCTCCCGTCGTGGACCGCCCCGTTCCGCAGCACCCCGACGAGCCACCGAGGAGACCACCGGTGAGCAGCACCCAGACCCTGCTGTGGGTCGTCCTGCCGTACGTCGCGTTCGCCGTCTTCGTCGTCGGGCACGTGTGGCGCTACCGGTACGACCAGTTCGGCTGGACGACGCGCTCGTCGCAGATCTACGAGAGCCGGCTGCTGCGGCTCGGTTCGCCGCTGTTCCACCTCGGGATCCTGATGGCGCTCGGCGGTCACGTCGTCGGCCTCGTCGTCCCCGCGTCGTGGACCTCCGCGGTCGGGATCAGCGAGCACGTCTACCACCTGACCGCGGTGACCGCCGGGACCGTCGCGGGCCTCATGACGCTGGTCGGCCTCGTGCTGCTCGTGGTCCGGCGGCGCAGCGTGCGGCGGGTCTTCCGGGCGACGACGCGGACGGACAAGCTGCTCTACGTCGTCCTCGGCGCCGTCGTCGTCCTCGGCGTCGCGAACACCGTCCACGGCAACCTGCTCGGCGGCCCGTACGACTACCGGGAGAGCGTCGCGGTGTGGTTCCGCGGAGTCTTCTGGCTGCACCCCCGCGGCGAGCTCATGGCCGCGGCTCCCTTCACCTTCCAGGCGCACGCCGTCGTCGCCATGCTCCTGTTCGCGCTGTGGCCGTTCACCCGGCTCGTCCACGTGCTGTCGGTGCCGCTGGGCTATCTCGGCCGGCCGTACATCGTCTACCGCTCCCGCGACCTCACCCAGCGCTCCTCGCGGGAGGAACGCCGGGGCTGGGAGAAGGTCGGCAGCTGAGCCGCGACGAGCGGACGCGTCGCGCGCCCGGACGAACAGTTACGCACTCGTGACCCGGCGCGCATCGCGCCGGGGGCGCGGCGTTCGCTACCTTCCTGCACCAATGGTAATCGTTTACCAAGCGAGAGGGAGTCACGATGAACGTCGCGACCACGACCCGGACGGCGGTGCTCCTGGGGGTCACCACGGCACTGGCCCTCACCGGCTGCAGCACCGGTAACAGCACGGCCTCGACGAGCTCGACGACGGCTGCGGGCAGCGCCTCGTCGTCCGCGGCGGCCGCGCCCTGCACGATCGGGATGTCCCAGATCAACCAGACGGCCGTCTTCTTCACGCAGATGAACGAGGGTGCGACGGCCGCCGCGAAGGAGGTCGGCTGCGAGCTGACGATCGCCAACGCGAACAACGACTCGGCCAAGCAGAACAGCGACATCGAGAGCTTCGTGACGCAGAACCTCACGGCGATCGTCGTCGTCGCGATCGACGTCAACGGGGTGCTGCCCGCGGTCAAGGCCGCGCGGGCCAAGGGCATCAAGGTCGTCGCCATCGACGCCAAGCTCGAGGACGGCAGCGTCGAGACCTTCGTCGGTGTGGACAACTCCAAGGCCGGCGAGCAGATCGGCCAGTGGATGGTCGACAAGGGCCTGGCCAAGGACAAGACCTACGGCGTCGTCGACGCGAAGAACTCCTTCATCCAGAACCAGCGCGAGGACGCCTTCCGCAAGGTCATGGACGCCGCGGGCGCGAAGTACACCCAGAGCGTCAGCGGCGACAACGTCCAGGAGAAGGCCGCGGCCGCGGCGCAGAACCTCGTGACGGCGCAGAAGGACCTCGACGTCGTCTACACGACCGGTGAGCCGGCGACCGTCGGCGCGGCCGCGGCGCTCAAGCCGAGCGGCAAGACGAAGATCGTCGGCTGGGACCTCACCATGGAGGTCATCGCCGCCGTCGACTCCGGCCTCGTGACCGCGGTCGTCCAGCAGGACCCGAAGAAGGAGGGCGAGGAGGCCGTCAAGGAGCTCAAGGCGATCCTCGGCGGTGCCGCGCCCAAGGGCTTCATCGACGTCCCGATCACGATCGTCACCAAGGAGAACGTCGAGCCGTACCGGGCGATCTTCCCCTGACCGACCCGCACGACCAGCCCCACCGGTGAGACGCCGGGTCCTCATGGAAGGCTGAAGCGTGACCGCGCCGCCCCGCACCGAGCCGCCGCCCCGCATCGAGATGACCGACATCCGCAAGCGCTTCGGCGCGCTCGACGTGCTGCGCGGGGTGACGCTGAGCGTCCCCGCCGGGCAGGTCGTCGGGCTCGTCGGGGACAACGGGGCCGGCAAGTCGACGCTCATGAAGATGCTCAGCGGGGCCGACACCCCCGACTCCGGGCGGATCGCCATCGACGGCGAGCAGGTCACCGGCGCCGGGCCCCGGGCCGCCCGCGCGCACGGGATCGAGATGGTCTACCAGGACCTCGCGCTCTGCAACGACCTCGACGTCGCCGCGAACCTGTTCCTCGGCCGGGAGAGCTACCACCGCTGGAACCGGCGCCTCGACCACCGCCGGATGCACACCGAGGCGGCCGAGCACCTCGAGCGGCTCCACATCCGGGTGCCGGACACCCGGCAGGAGGTCGCGACGATGTCCGGCGGCCAGCGCCAGGCGGTGGCGATCGCCCGGGCCGTGACGTTCGACCCCAAGGTCCTCGTGCTCGACGAGCCGACGGCGGCGCTCGCCGCCCGCGAGGTCGAGACCGTGCTCGGGCTCATCCGCGAGGTGTCCGCCCGCGGGGTGAGCGTCGTCCTCATCACCCACCGGCTCCAGGACCTCTTCGAGGTCGCCGACCGGTTCGTCGTGCTCTACGAGGGGGTCGTCCACCGCGACGTCGCCCCCGACGCGATCGACCTGTCCGGCCTCGTCACCGCGATGATGGGACGCTAGATGTCCGCCACGACCGCCCCCGCCGCCGACCGGCGCGCGACCCGTGCGACGTTCGTCGCGAAGAACTTCCCGGTGCTGTCCATCGGGGTCGTGCTCGCCGTCCTCGTCCTCTTCTTCTCGGTGCGGACCGACGCCTTCCTCACGACCGAGAACCTCGTCAACGTCCTGCGCCAGGTCGCGCCGACGGTCATCGTCGCGACCGCGATGACGTTCGTCATCACGACCGGCCAGATCGACCTGTCGGTCGGCTCCGTCGTCGGCCTCACCGCCGCCGTCCTCGCGCTGCTCGCCAAGGACGGCAACCCGTTCGTGGCCCTGCTCTCCGCGCTCGCGATCGGCGCCCTCGTCGGTGTCGTCAACGGGCTGTTCGCCGCGTACGGCCGGCTCCAGTCGTTCATCATCACGCTCGCCGCGCTGACCGCCGTCCGCGGTGTCGCGCTGCTCGTCACCCAGGGCTACAGCACGCCGATCACGTCCCCGGTCCTGCTGCCGCTCGGGCAGGGGCAGCTCCTCGGCATCTACACCCCGACGTGGATCGCGCTCGGCACGGTCGTCGCCGGCTGGTACGTGTTCACCCAGACCCGGTTCGGCCGCTACGTCGTCGCCGTCGGCTCGAACGCCGAGTCGCTGCGCCGCTCCGGCGTCGACATCCGCCGGATGCAGCTCATGGTGCTCGTGCTCACCGGGGTGTTCGCGGCGCTCGCCGGGGTCGTCACGGCGACCCGGCTCGCGAGCGGCTCCTCGAACTCCGGCACCGCGTTCGAGCTCGAGGTCATCACCGCGGTCGTCCTCGGCGGCACGAGCCTCATGGGCGGTCGCGGGTCCGTCGTCGGGTCGGCGCTCGGGGCCGTGACGCTCGGCGTCATCAGCAACGGGCTCGTGCTGCTGCGGGTCGACGTCTATTGGGTGCCGATCGTCCAGGGCGTCATCCTCGTCGGCGCGATCTTCGCCAACAGCAGGCTGTTCGGCCGGATCCTGCGCCGGAGCCGGTCGTGACGGCGCCGGTGCCCACGGTCGAGACCGTGCTCGGGCCGGTGCCCGTCGACGCGCTCGGGGTGACGCTGACCCACGAGCACATCCTCAACGACGTCACGTCGTGGGCGCACCGGACCTCCTCGCCCGGCTGGGACCCCGAGGAGCTCGCGCACCGGCCCGTCACCGAGGACATCCTCTGGGACCTGCGCCAGGACCCCTTCGCCAACCTCGACAACTGCCGCCTCGACGACGTCGAGGTCGCGGTCGCCGAGGTGCAGCGGTTCGCCGACCTCGGTGGCGGCACGATCGTCGAGGCGACCGGGCTCGGCATCGGCCGCGACCTCGAGGGGCTGCGCGAGGTGAGCCGGCGCACCGGCGTGCACGTCGTCGCGGGGACGGGCTTCTACCTCGACGGCGCCCAGCCGGACGACGTCCGGGGCCTGCCCGCGCAGGCCGTCGCCGAGATCGTCCTCGCGGACGTCGAGCACGGCGTCGGCGGGATCCGGCCCGGGATCGTCGGCGAGATCGGCGTCGGCGCCGACTTCACGCCCGCCGAGCGGGCGAGCCTGCAGGCAGGGTGCGCCGTCGCGCTCGCGACCGGGCTCGCGCTCGAGGTGCACCTGCCGGCCTGGTTCCGGCGCGGCGAGGACGTCCTCGACGTCGTCGAGGCCGCGGGCGTCGACCCGGCCCGCGTCGTCCTGTGCCACCTCGGGCCCTCCGGCGACGACCTCGCCTACCAGGAGCGCCTGCTCGCCCGCGGTGCCCGGGTGCAGTACGACATGATCGGCATGGAGGTCTTCTACGCCGACCAGGGTGTGCAGTGCCCGAGCGACGAGGAGAACGCGCGCTGGCTGACCCGGCTCGCCGACCGGGGCCACCTCGACGGGCTGCTCGTCTCCCAGGACGTCTTCCTCAAGTCGCTCCTGCGCCGGCACGGCGGCCCGGGCTACGCGCACGTGCTGCAGTACTTCGTGCCCCGGCTGCGCCGGCACGGCTGGGACGACGAGGCCGTCGACCGGCTGCTCGTCACGAACCCCCGCACCCTGCTCACGAGGGCCTGACCGGGCCCGCACCCGGCCGCACGACCGAACCAGCACGAGCGAACCCGCACGACCGAACCAGCCGCACGACAGAAGGAGTCACACACATGGCACGCGTCCTGCTGGCCGGGGAGTCCTGGATCTCGCACGCCACGCACTACAAGGGGTTCGACAGCTTCAGCAGCGTGACCTTCGAGACCGGCGCCGACGCGTTCATCGCCGCCGCGGCGGCGCAGGGCGTCGAGGTCGAGCAGATGTACGGCCACGACGTCCCGGCGAAGTTCCCCCGCACCGTCGAGGCGCTCGCCGGGTACGACGTCGTGATCCTGTCCGACATCGGCGCCAACAGCTTCCTGCTGCCGCCGCAGACCTGGGTGGGCGGGCAGCGGTCCGGCAACGCGCTCATGGCGCTCGCCGACTGGGTGCGCGCCGGCGGCGGGCTCATGATGGCCGGCGGCTACCTGAGCTTCCAGGGCTTCCAGGCGCGCGCGAACTTCGCGCGCAGCCCGCTCGCCGACGTGCTGCCCGTGACGATGCTCGACTGCGACGACCGGGTCGAGTCCCCGCAGGGTGCCCCGGTCGCCCTCGTCGACGCCGGCCACGAGATCGGCGCGGTCTGGCCGGACGGCGCCCCGGACCTGCTCGGCTACAACCACGTCACCGCGACCCCCGACGCGCACGTCGTCGCGACGGTCGGCGGCGACGTCCTCGTCGCGACCCGCGAGGTCGGTGCCGGCCGGAGCCTCGTGTGGACCTCGGACATCGGGCCGCACTGGTGCCCGACGGAGTTCCTCGGCTGGCCGGGCTTCGCGCCCGTCGTCGGTGCGATGCTCCGCTGGCTCGGCGCGGCCCCGGTGGCGTCGTGACGGCGCCGGACGCCGCTGTTCCGGACGCCGCGGCGCCCGTCCCGGTGGTGCTCGACTGCGACCCCGGGCACGACGACGCCGTCGCGATCCTGCTCGCCGTCGCGTCGCCCGCGGTCGACCTGCGCGCGGTGACGACGACCTTCGGGAACTGCTCGGTCGAGGACGCCACCCGCAACGCGCTGCGGGTGCTCACGCTCGTCGGGGCCCACGACGTGCCGGTCGGCGCCGGGGCGGCCGGGCCGCTGCGCGGCGAGGCGGCGCTCGGCAACTACGTCCACGGGGTGAGCGGCCTCGACGGCCCGGCGATGCCCGAGCCCGCCTTCGCGGCCCGGCCCGAGGGCGCCGTCGCCGTTCTCGCAGAGGCGGTCTCGTCGGCGGACCGGCCCGTGACCGTCGTCGCGACCGGCCCGATCACGAACGTCGCGACGCTGCTCACGGAGCACCCGGGGATCGCCGCCTCGATCGCCGAGGTGGTCTTCATGGGCGGCTCGACGGAGCGCGGCAACCACACACCCACCGCGGAGTTCAACACGTTCGCCGACCCCGAGGCGCTCGACGTCGTCCTGCGCAGCGGGCAGCCGGTCCGGATGGTGGGGCTCAACCTCACCCACCAGGCGCTCGCCTCCTCGGACGTCGTCGAGCGGATGCTCGCGCTCGACACCTCCGTGGGGCGCACCTGCGCGGAGTGGATGGGCTTCTTCGGCTCCTCCTACCGCGCGCTGTGGGAGTTCGAGGCGCCGCCGGTGCACGACCCGTGCACGATCGCCGCACTCGTGCGGCCCGGGCTGCTCACGTGGCGCGACGCGTTCGTCGCCGTCGAGCTGGAGGGCCGCTGGACCCGGGGCACGACCGTCGTCGACCTGCACCACCGCTACCCGGACCCGCCCAACGCCCGCGTCGCGATGACGCTCGACGCCGAGGGGTTCTGGGACCTCGTGCTCGACGCGGTCGACCGGCTCGGCGGCTGACCCGCCGGACCGCGGACGGCAGGCGGCGGTCCGCGGTCAGCCGGCCGTCGACTCCCGGACGACGAGCGCCGTCCCGAGCAGCCGGCGCGTCGGCGGCCGGCCGCGGTCGGCCATCCGGGCGAGCAGCAGGTCGATCGCCGTCCTCGTGAGCTCGGCGACCGGCTGGCGGACGGTCGTCAGGGAGGGCTTGCAGACCCGGGCCATGTCGATGTCGTCGTAGCCGCTCACCGCGACGTCCCCGGGCACCGACAGCCCGAGCTCCTCGGCCGCGCGCAGGACGCCGATGGCGATGAGGTCGTTGGCGCAGACGACCGCGTCGGGCCGTGGCGTGCCGCGCAGCACGCGCAGCCCCGCCTCGTACCCCCAGCCCTCCGAGAAGGTCCCGAGCAGCACGTGGCCCCGCGGCAGCCGCCCGGCCCGCCGGACGAACGCCTCGTGCCGGGCCTTGCCGGAGAAGTTGTCCTCGTCGCTGCCGACGAACGCGAGCCGGGCCCGGCCGCTGGCCCGCAGGTGGTCGACGACCTGGCCGATCCCGCCGTCGTCGTCGACGGCGACGAAGTCGCCGCCGAAGCCGTCGGTGCCCCGGTCGAGCTCGACGAGCGGGACGAGCCGCTGCGCCGCGGCGACCGCCGGACCGCTGTCGGCCCAGCGGCACGGGCTCACGAGCAGGCCGTCGACCTGCCGGTCCACGAGCATCTCCAGGCGCTGCCGCTCGACGTCCGGGTCGTCGTCCGAGGTGCTGAGCAGCAACGCGTAGCCGCGCGCCCGCAGGTCCTCCTCGCAGGCCTGGACGATGCTCGGGAAGAAGGGGTTGTTGACCCGGGGCACGACCATCCCGACGACCTGCGTCTGCTGCCGGCGCAGGGCCCGGCCGACCTGGTTGGGCCGGTAGCCGAGCTTCTCGACCGCCGCGAGCACGGCCGCCGCGGAGTCCTCCCGGACCGACCGGGCGCCGCTGAGCACCCGGGAGACGGTGGCGACGGAGACCCCGGCCTCGGCGGCGACGTCATGGATGCTCCGGCGCCCGCGCACCGCGTCCGTCCGACCCACCCTGCCCGCCTCTGCTCGACCGGCACCACCATACGGGGCGCCCTAGGGTGACCCGGTGACCCTCGTCGACTACACCTTCGCTGACGGTCTCGCGCGCATCACGCTCGCCGACCCGGAGCGCGGCAACGCCCTGTCCGCGGCGCTCGGCGCCGACCTGCTCGCCGCGGTCCGCCGGGCCCGGCAGGACGGCGCCCGCGTCGTGCTGCTCGCCGCCCTCGGCAGCGCCTTCAGCGTCGGCGGCGACGTCAAGGCGTTCGCGGCGGCGGCCGAGCTGCCCGCGCTCGTCGAGGACCTCGCCGAGGACCTGCACCGGGCGGTGACCGACCTGCAGCGCAGCGACGCGATCGTCGTCAGCGTCGTGCAGGGCATCGCCGCGGGGGCCGGGGTGCCGCTCGCCGCGGCGGCGGACGTCGTGCTCGCGGGGGAGTCGGCGGCCTTCACGCTGGCCTACACCCGGATCGGCTTCAGCCCCGACGGCGGCAGCACCCTGCTGCCGGCCACGGTCGGGCTGCACCGGGCGCTGCACCTCGCCCTGCTCATCCCGCGCTGGAGCGCGGCGCAGGCGCACGCCGCCGGGCTCGTCGCGCAGGTGTTCCCGGACGACGAGCTGGCCGCCGGCGCCGAGGCCGTCGTCGCGCAGCTGCTCGCGGGTCCCGCGGCCGCCCAGGCCGCGGCCAAGCGGCTGATCCGCGACGCCGTGCCCGGTTCGCCGGAGACGGCGATGCGCCGCGAGTCGCTGTCGATCGCCGCCCGCGCCGGTGAGCCGGACGCCGCCGAGGGGCTGGCCGCGTTCGTCGCCAAGCGCCGGCCGGTGGTCCCGAGCACCGGCCGGGACCGCCCGTAGCGGCGCTCGTCAGCCGCCGAGCACCCGGACGGGCGCCCCGGCCCGCCACGCCGCGACGTCCTCGACGACGTCGGCGTACCAGGTGCGGAAGGTGTCCCGGGTGACGTAGCCCTGGTGCGGGGACAGCACGACGGTGTCCAGCGTGCGCAGCGGGTGCTCCGCCGGCAGCGGCTCCACGTCGAAGACGTCGAGCCCGGCCCCGGCGATCCGGCGCTCGCGGCAGGCCCGGACGAGCGCGTCCTCGTCGACGACGGGGCCGCGGCTCGTGTTGACGAGGAACGCCGTCGGGCGCATGAGCGCCAGCTCGGGCGCGCCGACGAGCCCGCGCGTGCGGTCCGAGAGGACGACGTGCAGCGAGACGACGTCGCTGTCGCCGAACAGGTCCGCCTTCGTGACGAGCCGGGCGCCGGCCGCCGCGGCCCGCTCCGGGGTGAGGTTCTGGCTCCAGGCGACGACGTCCATCCCGAAGGCCCGGCCGATCGCCGCCATCCGGGTACCGGTGCGGCCAAGACCGACGAGGCCGAGCGTCCGGCCCGCGAGGTCCGTGCCGGGCACCGGCGCCCAGCCGCCCGCGCGCATCGAGGCGGCGCGCCCGACGACGTCGCGCGCGACGGCGAGGATGAGCGCCCAGGCGTGCTCGACGACGGACGGCGAGCCGCCCGCGGTGCCGCAGACCGTCACGCCCGCGTCCGCGCAGGCCGCGAGGTCGAGCGCGGCGTTGCGGGCGCCCGTCGTCACGAGCAGCCGCAGGTCCGGCAGCCGCTCGACGAGCCCGCGCGGGAACGGCGTCCGCTCCCGCATGCACACGACCACCTCGCTGCCCGCGAGCGCCGCCACGAGGTCGTCCGGGCCGAGGTGCTCGGCGAGCGCCACCACCTCGACGTCCGGCCCGAGCCGGGACCAGTCGGCCGCGTCGAGCGCGACCTGCTCGAGGTCGTCCAGGACCGTCACCCGCACGTCGGCTCCACCATGGACGCAGGATCGCACGGGGCGTCGCGGGGCCGACGGAAGATGCGATCTTGGCGATGCTTGCTCTCATGACCGCGTGGCCGACACCGGGGACGACCCTGCGGTCCGCGCCCTCGTGGCGCGGATCGCCGAGAACGACGACCCGGCGCGGGACGCCGCCCTGCGGCGTGAGCTCGCCGAGCGGTGCATGCCGATGGCGACGAGCGTCGCGCGCCGCTTCCGCAACCGCGGCGAGCCGTTCGACGAGCTCGTCCAGGTCGCGTGCCTCGGGCTCGTCAAGGCCACGCAGGGCTTCGACGCCCGCCGCGGCAAGGACTTCGTCGGGTACGCGGTGCCGACGATCACCGGCGAGGTCAAGCGGCACTTCCGCGACCACGGCTGGCAGATCCGGCCGCCGCGGCGGGTCCAGGAGCTGCGCGCGGACGTCGTCCGGACCGGTGAGGAGCTGACCCAGGAGCTCGGCCGCTCGCCGCGGATGTCGGAGATCGCCGCCCGGCTCGAGGTCGACGTCGACGAGGTCGCCGAGTGCCTCGCGAGCGGCGAGAGCTACCACCTGCGTTCGATCGACGCCCCCGTCCCGTCGGCGGACGGCGAGGTGAGCATCGCCGACTCCGTCGGGGCGGCAGAGCCGCAGTACGACCTCGTCGAGGACATCGTCAGCCTGCGCGACGCGCTGGAGACGGTCGCCCCGCGGGAGCGCCGCATCCTCGCGCTGCGCTACTTCCACGAGCTCACCCAGCAGCAGATCGCGCAGGAGGTCGGCGTGACCCAGATGCAGGTCTCCCGGCTGCTCACCCGCACGCACGAGCAGCTGCGCCGCGAGCTGGAGCAGAGCGGACCGGAGTAGCGCGGGCGCGAGCAGGCCGGTCTGGGAGCATGGTCGGCGCCCGCCGGCCGGCGGCGACCGGACCGGGAGGGCCATGAACGGCACGCTGCTCGTCGCGGGCACGACGAGCGACGCCGGCAAGTCGGTCGTCACCGCCGGGATCTGCCGGTGGCTGCACCGGCGCGGGGTCCGGGTGGCGCCCTTCAAGGCCCAGAACATGAGCAACAACTCCGCGGTCACCGCGGACGGCGCCGAGATCGGCCGTGCCCAGGCCGCCCAGGCCGCGGCCTGCGGGCTGCCGCCGGAGGCCGCGATGAACCCGGTGCTCCTCAAGCCGGGCAGCGACCGGGAGAGCCACGTGGTCCTCATGGGCCGGCCCTACGGGACGGCGGGCGCGGCGTCCTACGCCGGCCTGCGGGACGTGCTGCGCCGGACGGCGCTCGACGCCTTCGACGACCTGCGCGCGCGCTTCGACGTCGTCGTCTGCGAGGGTGCGGGCAGCCCGGCCGAGATCAACCTGCGCGCCGGCGACATCGCGAACATGGGGCTGGCGGACGCCCGGGACGTGCCGACGGTCGTCGTCGGCGACATCGACCGCGGCGGCGTCTTCGCCGCGATGTTCGGCACCCTCGCCCTGCTCTCGCCGCGCGACCAGTCGCTCGTCGCGGGCTTCGTCGTCAACAAGTTCCGCGGCGACCCGGCGCTGCTCGAGCCCGGGCTGCGGATGCTCGACCGGCTCACCGGCCGCCCCACGCTCGGCGTCCTGCCCTGGACCCCGGGCCTCGCCTTCGACCTCGAGGACAGCCTCTCGCTCGACACCTCGGCCGCCGACCCCGCGGCGGCCGGCCCGGCCGTCGGTGCGCAGACCCTGCGGGTGGCCGCCGTCCGGCTGCCGCGGACGAGCAACTCCACCGACGTCGAGGCGCTCGCGGTCGAGCCGGGGGTCGTCGTCCGCTGGACGACGTCCGCCGACGACGTCCGGGACGCCGACCTCGTCGTCCTGCCGGGCAGCCGCGCCACCGTGGCGGACCTGGCGTGGCTGCGCTCGAGCGGGGTCGCGGCCGCGGTCGCCGCCCGGGCCGCCCGCGGCCGCCCCGTGCTCGGGGTGTGCGGCGGCTACCAGATGCTCGCGCGGAGCATCACCGACGACGTCGAGTCCCGAGCGGGCACCGTCGCCGGCCTCGGGCTGCTGCCGGTCGACGTCCGCTTCGCCGCCGGCAAGGTCGTGGGCCGCCCGGTGGGCGAGGCGTACGGCGAACCGGTGACGACCGCGTACGAGATCCACCACGGCGTCGGCACCGTCGACCCCGCGGCGCTGCGGCAGGGGGCCGAGCCGTTCCTCGACGGCGTCCGGGCCGGTGCGGTGTGGGGGACGACGTGGCACGGCGCGTGGGAGAGCGACGGCTTCCGCCGGGCGTTCCTCGCGGACGTCGCCGACCGGGCCGGCCGGGCCTTCGTGCCGGCGCCCGGCACGCGCCTGGCCGCCGTCCGGGCCGCCCGGCTCGACGTCCTCGGGGACCTCGTCGCCGACCACCTCGACACCGCCGCCGTCGAGCGGCTGATCGACGGCGGAGCCCCGGCGGGCCTGCCGTTCGTGCCGCCCGGCGCACCGGCCTGAAGGGCACCGACGGACGGTCAGGGGCAGTACATCCGGCCGGCGCCGCCGACGCGGCCGAAGGTGTGGTCGTCCAGCGGCTTGCCGCACAGGGTGCACGGCGCCGCCGGTGGTGGCGCCGCACCGGTGCCGCGCGCGTCGCCGACCTGCGCGCCGCCGTAGAAGCTCGCGCCGATCCGGTCGAGCGAGGC
>JACRAB010000052.1 GCA_016213575.1 Actinomycetota bacterium | reverse complement strand
TTCGATGTGATCGCTCCCATCGGGCTCTGAGACTTGTTCCCGATCACGACCCCCGCCCGGGGCGTGACGGGGATCGAGCAGAGGTCCGTGCATGAGCTTCTTCGTGGCCGCCACCACGGGAGCCGGGGGGAGCGTCGACCCCGGCGCGACCGCCTGGGTCATCGTCGCCACCGCGCTGGTGATGCTCATGACCCCCGGCGTGGCGTTCTTCTACAGCGGCATGGTCCGTGCCAAGCACGTCCTCGGCATGCTCATGCAGAGCCTCATGGCGATGGCCGCCGTCAGCCTCGTGTGGCTGCTCGTCGGCTACACCCTCGCGTTCGGCGAGGGCAACGGCCTCATCGGCGACCTGCGCTTCGCCGGCCTGCTGCACATGGACGAGCCGGTGCCCGGGTTCTCCGGGGCCGACGCGCTCGTCATCCCCCCGCTGCTCTTCGCGGCGTTCCAGATGATGTTCGCGGTCATCACCCCGGCCCTCGTCACCGGCGCGACCGCCGACCGCTGGCGCTTCCGGTCGTTCACGCTCTTCGTCGTCGTGTGGACGGTGCTCGTCTACGCGCCGGTCGCGCACTGGGTCTTCTCCCCGGACGGCTGGGCGGCCCGGCTCGGCGTCCGGGACTTCGCCGGCGGGCTCGTCGTCCACGTCAACGCCGGTGCCGCCGGGCTGGCGATGGCGCTCGTGCTCGGTCGGCGCACCGGCTGGCTCCGGGAGCCGATGCGCCCGCACAACCTGCCGATCGTGCTGCTCGGGGCCTCGCTGCTGTGGTTCGGCTGGTTCGGCTTCAACGGCGGCTCGGCGCTGCGCGCGGACGGCGTCGCCGTCGCCGCGGTCGTCAACACCCACGTCGCCGCCTGCGCGGCGCTCGCGGCGTGGGTCGGCGTGGAACGGGTGCGCTACGGCAAGTCGACGACGCTCGGCGCGGCCTCGGGGGCCGTGTCGGGGCTCGTCGCGATCACCCCTGCCGCCGGCTACGTGACGCCGCTGAGCGCGGTCGTCATCGGGCTGCTCGCGGGCGTGGTCTGCGCCTTCGCGGTGTCGCTCAAGCTGTGGTTCCGGCTCGACGACTCGCTCGACGTCGTCGGCGTGCACCTCGTCGGCGGTGCGCTCGGCAGCCTCGCCGTCGGGCTGCTCGCGACGGAGGGCGTGAGCACCCACGCCGGCAACGGCCTCTTCTACGGCGGCGGCTACGACCTGCTGCTGGCCCAGGCGACCGGGCTCGTCGTCGTCACGGCGTACTCCTTCGGCGTGACCTACGGCATCGGCCGGGTCATCGACCGCTTCGTCGGCAACCGGGTGCCCCTGGGGCAGGAGCGCAAGGGCCTCGACCTCGCCGTCCACGGCGAGTCCGCGTACGACCTCGACAGCACCACCACGACCGCTCCCGCGCCGGCCGGCGCGGGCGACGACCGGAACGGGGGACCCGTCCATGTCTCGTCCTGAGACGTCTCGTCCTGAGCCCCGCCGGCAGGGCCGTCGGGTCCGCCGCCGGGTCGCGGCGGGCCTCGCCGCCGTCGCGGTGCTCGTGCCGTACGTCGTGACGCTCGCGCTCTTCGCGCAGCGGCAGACAGCGGACCTCACCTTCGCCCGCGACGAGCGGGACGGCGTGACGTACGCGCGGGCCCTCGTGCGGCTCGTCGCGGCCACCGCCGACGGCCAGAGCGCCGCCGTCGCCGGCCGCCCCGTCGACACCGGCCGGCTCACCGAGGCGCGGACGGCGGTCGAGGCCGTCGACGCCCGCCTCGGGGAGAGCCTCGGGACGGGCAAGCGGTGGGACGACCTCGGTACCGCGCTCGACGCCGTCCTCGACCGGGGCCCGACCGGCGCCGCCGCGTACGACGCGTGGGGACAGGTCGTCGACCTCGAGCTGGCCCTCACCGCGGCCGTCGGCGACTCGTCGAACCTCATCCTCGACCCCGAGCTCGACACGTACTACGTCATCGACGCGGCGCTGACCCGGCTGCCCCGGGTCATCGCCCTGTCGGGCCGGGTCGCCGACCTCACCCGGCTGTCCGGGGCGGCGGAGCACGACGCCCCCGGACTCTCCGAGGCGCAGCGCGCCGCGGCGGGCGCCGGCGAGCGGGTCCGCTCCGAGTTCGCGAACGAGGCCGCCGCGCTCGACCGCAGCCTGCGCGTCGCCTTCGGCGCCACCCGCAGTCGCACCCTCGGTCCGGCCCTGCTCACCCGGCTCGACCGCCTCCGGGACGCCTCGAACACCCTCGCGCCGCCCGGTGACGCCCTCGGCGTCGAGCTCGGGTCGGCGGGCGTCACGCAGGACCAGGCCGCCCGGGTCCAGGTCCGGGACGCCGCGGTCTCGCTCGCCGCCTCGGCGACCGGCGAGATCGACACGCTGCTCGGCACCCGCATCGACGGCCTCACGCAGCAGTACCGGATCGCCGTCCTGCTCGCCGTGCTCGCCGCGGTCGGCGTCCTCGCCGCGGCCTGGGTCGCCGCCGGCCCGCGCCGCCGGCCCGAGGAGGCGGACGACGCCCCGGCGGCGGACGACACGGGGGACGGCCCGGCCGTCGACGACCTCGTCCTCGAGGCCGAGGAGCTCCTCGCCGGCCGCCGGCTCGTCCGGTCCGGACGGGCGTTGTCGAGCAGCCGGGACGCCGTCTGATGCTCAGCCGCCTCCAGGTCCGCGAGAAGCTCACGCTGCTCGTCGTCGTCCCGCTCGTCGCGGTCGCGCTGCTGCTCGTGCCGCTGCTCGCCGGCCGGCTCGACGTCGCCCGCTCCGCGGGGGCGACGGCCGCGACGGCGACCCTCGCCCGCGACGCGGGCGTCCTCGTCGAGGCGCTGCAGTCCGTGCGTCTGCTCTCCGTCGCCTACCTCTCGGTGCCGGACGCCGCCCCCGGTGAGCTCACGCTCGCCGTCGCCGACGTCGAGGCCCGCCGGGTCGCGCTCGCGCAGCAGGCCCGCGCCGCCGGGCAGGACGACCTGGCCGCCCGGCTCGACGCCCTCGCACCCGTCGGCGAGCTCGGCCGGCGCGTCCTGGCCCGGGAGGCGACGCAGGACGCCGTCGTCACGGCGACGTCCGACGCCGTCGCCTCCGTCGTCGACGGTCTCGCCCTCACGACGGCGACCGGGGAGGGAGCCGGCCGGCTCACCGCCCTCGACACGCTCCTGCGCGCCGCCGAGTCGTCGGCGCGGTCGGGCGTCCTCGCGCTCGTCGCGGCGACCTCGACCGGTGCGCAGCGGGAGGAGGCCCTGACGGCCGCCCGCGAGGCGTCGGCCTCGGCCACGGCGCTCGGCAACCAGTTCGCCCGGCTCGCCCCCGGCGCCGTCGCGGAGCTGTTCGGCCAGGCGACCGGCGGCCCGAGCGCCGCGCGGCTCGCCGCCGCCCGGGCCGCGCTCGAGCGGGCCGGCTCCGACCCGGTGTCCGACCGGGCCGCCGTCGAGGTGTACGGCGCCGTCCGGTCGGAGAACGCGGCCCGCCAGCTCGTCGAGACCCGGGTCGCCCAGGAGGTCGCCGTCACGGCCGGCGACGCGGCGTCCGCCGCCACCCTCGCGGTGAGCGTCGTAGCGGCCGTCGTCGTCGTGATGTTCCTGCTCGTCGTCGCCCTCACCGTCGTCGTCGGCCGCTCGGTCTCCCGGCCGCTGCGCCGCCTCACCGGGGCCGCCGGCCGGGTCGCGGACCTCGCGCAGGCCGAGCTCCTGCGGGTCGCCGACGAGGACGACGCGCAGGACGTCACGCCGCGGCTCGCGGCCGTCGAGGTCGACACCGACGACGAGATCGGCGAGCTCGCCGAGGCGTTCAACCGGGTGCAGGCCAGCGCGGCCCTGCTCCTGCAGCGGCAGGTCGTGAGCCGCCGCAACGTCGCGACGATGTTCGCCGGCGTCGGGCGCCGCACGTCCAACCTCGTCGGCCGCCAGCTCTCGCTCATCGACCGGCTCGAACGCGCCGAGGACGACCCGGACACCCTGGCGATGCTCTACCGGCTCGACCACGTCTCGACCCGGTTGCGCCGCAACGCCTCCAGCCTCGTCGTGCTCTCCGGGTCGACCGAGAGCGCGGGGGAGGGGCGGCCGGTCGCCATTGCGGACGCCGTCCGCGGCGCCCTCGGCACCGTCGAGGAGTACCAGCGCGTCATGATCGGCCGGCTGCCGGCGGTGTTCCTCGCCCCGGGCGCGGCGTCCGACCTCGTCCTCCTGCTCGCCGAGCTCATGGAGAACGCGGTGCTCTTCTCGCCGCCGTCCAGCACCGTCGAGGTGACCGCCGAGCGGTCGGCGGACGGCGTCTGCGTGCTGTCCGTCGTCGACCACGGCCTCGGCATGTCGCCCGACCGGTTCGCCGTCGAGAACGCCCGGCTCAAGCAGCGCGAGCGCCTCGACCTCGCCCCGACCGACGTCCTCGGCCTGTTCGTCGTCGGCCGGATCGCCCGTCGGCACGGCCTCGACGTCCGGCTCGAGCCGACCGCCGACCAGGGCGTCACCGCGGTCGTCACCCTGCCGCCGGCCCTGCTCGTCGACGCGCCGGTGCTGCCGCCGGCGCAGGTCGAGTCCCGGCGCTCCCGGCAGCAGCGACCGCAGACCGAGCGGGTCCCCGTGCCGGTGGCCGACGCGGCCCCGACGGCGACGGTGCTCGCGCCGCCGTCGTCGGCACCGCCCGTCACACCGCCGGTCGACCTGCCGCCGCCGGCCCGTGAGGTGGCCGCGGTCGAGGTCACCGGGGTGCCGCGCCGGGTGCCGGGTGCGCACTTCGTCCGGGGCGACGTCGCACCGCCGGCCCCGGCCGCGCGGACGACGGGGCCGGACGCCGACCGGGTCCGCAGCGACGTCGACGAGCTCGAGGCCGGCGTCGAGCGGGCCGCGCAGGAGCAGCGGGACGCGCGGTACGGCGTCCCCGGCCGTCCCGGGCCGGCAGCGCCGGCCGGACCGGAGGCACCCGCCGCCGGTGCGCCGGCGGGCCTGCGCCGCAGGGTGCCGGGTCGGGCGCTCGAGGCGTTCGACACGACACCGGCCGCCGTCGCCAGCCCGAGCAGCGTCGACGCCGACGAGGTCCGGGCCAGCCTCGACGGGGTCGGCGAGGCCGTCAACCAGGCGTTGCTGGCACCGCCGGAGCGCACCGTCCGGACCCGCCGCCGGGAGGCCGAGCGGGACGCCGCCGCGCAGCAGCCGCTGCGGGTCGGCGACGCCCTCGCGCAACAGGCCCGGGCCCGGGCCGCGGCGATGCCGGACC